>JBIIYH010000233.1:0-4519 GCA_044346905.1 Pirellulales bacterium | reverse complement strand
GTCAGCCGCGTCCGCTTGAGGCGGACATCCTTGAACTCGACCTTCATCGGCGGCCCGGCGTGGAGCTGGAGCGCGAGCACGCCCTGCACGGCCCGCTTGCCCTCCTGCTCGTCGGTCGTCTCCGACATCAGTTGGCCGTTGATGAAGTGCTGGAGCCGCGGGCCCCGGGCCACGATCCGGTAGGCGTTCCAGTCGCCAGGCTTGATCACTTCCTGGAGCTTGCCGGTCTCGCCAATCGGCTCGCCGGGCGTCTTCGTGCCGTCGGCCGCGATGGCGACGCGTTCCCCGCGGAGGCAGAGAATCCCCCGGCCCTTCTCCTCGTACATGATCCCGGAGTACTTCGGGCCCCCCTCGAAGTCCCCCTGGTAGCCACCGACGACGAAGTCACCCAGATCCTTGCTTCGATACTGGATGCCACTGTTGCCCTTGGCCGAGATTCGGTAGTCGAGTTCGAGCTCGAAATCATCGACGAGGCCAGCCCGCCAGATCAGGAAGGTGTTGCCGGTGGTGGTCTGCTCGGCCGTGGTCTCGCCGACGATCGCGCCGTCCTCGACCCGCCAGAACTCGGGCTTGCCCTCCCAGCCCGCCAGGCTCTGGCCGTCGAACAGCGGCACGAAGCCCGCGTCGTCGCCGCGGCCCACCGAGGTCACGAACAGCAGCACGGCCGCGATACAAGCCGCCCCCAGGCTGCGGGCCAGCGGCAACAAGACGGACAGACCGTGGTTCGATCTCACGTGGCGGGTCTCCGAAAACGTCGGCAGCGGCGGCCGCATCAGCCGCTCACCGCGGCATTATGCCACGAACCGCGGCGCGTGAGTGCGGGCTCGGGGTCGGGCTCAGCGCCGGGCCGGAAACCGGCCCACCGACCGGCTGCGAGGCAGGCGGGCCTCGGTGAACGAGTCGGCATCGAGCCCGAGCATGTCGAGCAGCGTGTCGAGGGAGCCCTTGCGGGTGCCATACAGGTTTGCGGTCTTGAGTTCCCGATCCCGCCGCTTGGTCTCGGCGGCGAAGTCCGGATCCTGCGATCCATCCGCGGCCGGGGGCGGCATCCCGAGATCGACCACGAGGGCCGTGTCGGTGCCCACCGACTCCACCACCCGCCCCCCGGCTTTGGTCACGAGGTCGGAGAGGATCTTGGCATCCGAGCGGCCATCGGCATCGACGTCGGCGAATCCGACGATCACGATGGCCGGTGCGACGCCCGGGGTCCACAGGCTCGACGACACGCCGTCGCCCGCCAGGATCGGGTTACGGGGATCCTCGCGGCGAATCGCGGCCCGCACCAGGTTCGGCCCTTCGACCTGGGTGACCTCGAGAACGGCCTTGCGGTCGCCAAACTGTGGCCGCTGGTCGCCGGGGGGAAAGACGTGCAGCACGAGTCCCGGCCGGATGCCGGCGGTCGACCGGCAGGAGACGAGCGCCGTGCCCGACCGCGGATCGACATCGACCACCCGTCCGTCGAACCCGTCGATCCGGTCGCCGGCCGGCCGCATGTCGGCGATGATCTGCTGCAGTTCGGGATCCGCGATCCGGGCCGCGGAGAGCAGGTCGTTGAGCCGCGCGATCGCCTTGGACTGATTTCGCAGTTCATTGCGGATCACCTCCAGCTGCTCCTCCGGCTGCTTCTTCTCTGCAAAGCCCACCTGCCTCGCCGGCGGCAGATATTCCCCCACGGCGGCGATCTGCAGCTTCAGGCTCTCGAGATCGCGGGCCTTCTCTTCTTCCGAGCGTTTTTCGTCGAGCAGTTTCGACTGCTGGGCCTCGTGCTGCCCGCGATTGTCGGCGAACTGCTTGGTGGCCGCGTCGAGATCGGCTTTCGCCTTCGCCTCGGCGGCCTTGGCGGCGGCGAGAGATTCCTCGGCCGCCTTGACGTCGCCGGCTGCCTTGGCGGCGGCGGCCATTTTCTCCGCCTCGGCCTTCTTGACCGCGTCGGACTTGGCACGGAACTCGGCCCGCAGCCACTCGATCAGCTTGAGGTACGACTTCTCGTCGCCCGCGAAGCCCTGGAAGTCGCCCTCGAACAACTTCGCGAGGCCGGTCTCGACGTCGGCGATCGGCGCGTCGGCCGCGACGCCGATGATGCCCCGCAGGGTCGCCATTTCATCCTTCGTGGCCTGCATTTCGGCCTGGGCCTGAGCGGCGCTGGTCGTGGCTGCCTGCTGGGCCTGGTCGGCCTCCTGCCGCTTGGTGAAAAACAGGTAGGTGGTCACCGCCAAAGCGAAGGTGAGCATCACGAACAGGCTCAGCGCAATCGTGAGCGCGGCCTGGGTCGTTCGGTTGGCAGCCATCGGGGGCGATCTCCCGCGGGTTGGGAGGGCTCGGGGTTCGGGATCCTCGGGATCGTGCGACTTCCGGCCCGGTAGCCGGCGCACCCCTTGGGCTATCGACGCTCGGCGGTCGGCGGATGCAGCACCTGCGGGATTATATCGGTTGCGCCGGCCGCAACGCCGCGGGCAGGCTCACCGGAGCCCCGTCGCCAGCCGGGCAGCGGCCTTGATGACCTGCTGCTCGACGACGGCTGGGTCGCCGAAAACGGCTTGAAAATCCCGCAGCCGGGCCTCCGGGGAGTCTTCGGCCAACGGCTGCTTTGCAGCCAGCGACCGGAGGTAGGCCACGAACTCGGGTTTCCGGGTCTGGAGCAGATGGTGGGCGAGCGCCCAGGCCGCGGCGTAGGCGTCGAGGGCCGTGTCGGGCTGCCGGAAGGGCTCGTCGTCGCGGACGATCGCCGCGATCAAGCCGGGTCGGTGGTGCTCCAGAAAGTGCTCGAGCCGCGGCCGATTGACCGTGCCAATGGCCCGCCAGCCCCGGGTGTTTCCCAGGTCGGGCGTCTCGAAGTAGGTGGCGAGGCCCTCGCTGACCCACAGCGGCACGGGTGCCAGCCGGCGGTGCAGGCCGCCATTGAAGGCCAGTTGATGGGTGGCCTCGTGGACCAGGGTCGAGACGAGGCCGGTGGCTGCGGGGCTCGAGAGGATCGCGAGGCCGGCCGCGCCCGCCGCTCGGGGCCGGCCGCCGGCGAGGGCATCACTGCCGGTCAGGTCGTAGGTGGTGACCCGGTTGCTGAGCATGTCGTAGTAGCCCACGACCCGGGTCGCGGCGGCGCCCAAGGTGGCTGCCGCGTGGGCCTCGTACCCCCGGCGGTCGGCGAAGATCACGACGACGAGCGGCCGCGGCGGATCGTGAACCTCGAGGCCCGCCCGCGTCCAGTAGGTGCCGAAGGCCTCGTGCAGCCGCTCGAACAAGGCCGCGCACCACTTGGCGTAGTCCCGCGAGGTATCGAAGCAGACGACGTAGTGCTTCGTGACCAAGAGGTCGAAGCCGGGGGGCAGTTCGGCGAGGATTCGGCGGCCGAGCGCCTGGGGCGTGTCGGGCTCGGCGGCCGGAGCCGGCGTCGGCGGCCGACCGGCGAGTCGGTCGGGCTGAAGGATCTCATACCGGCCGTCATCATGCTCGATGAGCAGGCCGCCGTCCTGGGCCTCGATCACGATCCGTCCCACCACAGCCGCCCCGTCGTGAAGCCCGATCGCGACTCGGGCGGCCGATTCCCCGCTGCCGGCAACCTGGTCCTTGCCGCTGTCGCCGGCGAGAGCGACCAGCCAGCCGGTCACGCAGGCGGCCTGCAGGACCGTGCCTGCGAGGTACCGGCCCAGGGACAGGACGTTCACTTCTCCCGGCTTGCCGAAAGAGCCGCGGCAGGCCGGGAAGACTGGGGGGAGAAGCGGAGTCAGGCTGCGTCCGACTGGCATCGCCACGCCTCCAGTGGCCGGCTATCGTCGGCACCGGCCGACTTCGGTCCGGCCGCCAGATCGCTCGCCGTCCTCGTTCTCGGAGCATCGTCCCGGATGAACCCGTCCGCCGCAATCCGAATCTTCGCCCTGCTCGCCCTGGCCGCGACCACGGTCGGGTGCGCCGGCTGGCGAAATCGACTCGACTCGAAGAAGGTGGCCGCCGAGCGGGAGAAGTACGGCGCCACGGCCGACCAGCGGATCGGCGACCTCGAGGCTGAAGCTGCCCGGGCTCAAGAGGCCACGGGAGCCGAGCAGATCGCGTTCACCGAGGCGCTCGTCGCGAAGGTGCTGGCGGAGCACGACCCTCGAGTTCGGGCTGCGATGCTGGGCATCGCAGCCGGATTCGACACCCCGTCGGCGGTCGCGATCTGCCGTGGAGCGCTCGACGATCCGGAGCCGCGGGTGCGGATGGCCGCCTGCGAGGCCTGGCGGCAGCGGGGCGGCCCCGAGGCCGTCTCACTGCTGGCATCACGAGCCAGCGGCGACACCGACATCGACGTTCGGCTCAAGGCGCTCCGCGAGCTCGGCAGCCTCGGCGACGCCGCGGCGGTGCCGGCGCTCGCCCGCGCGCTCGAGGATCCCGATCCCGCGGTGCAATACCGCGCGGTCAGCGCGCTCAAGGACGTGAGCGGCCGTGATCTCGGCGACGACGTCAATGCCTGGCGGGCCTGGGCGGCCGATCCGAACGCCAAGGGGAATGAGTGGACGATCGCCGAGGGATTCCGGCAGCTGTT
>JBIIYH010000343.1:0-2966 GCA_044346905.1 Pirellulales bacterium | reverse complement strand
CTGCGGGCATCCTGCCCTTCGCTCGCTCGATGCTGGCTGCGCTTCGGCATCCTGCCTGCACTTGCCAACAACGCCGGCTCCGGGGCACGGGCAACCCCGAGCCCAGTCAACTTGTCAGCGGCGAACGCTTCGGCATTCTTGATGCCTGTTGCCCCGCAACGAAAACGGGAAGCTGGTCGGGGGTCGCGCGCAGCCGCCGGTGCATTTTGACTGCCAGAGTTGATGCACCACTTCGAGAGGGCATGCTTCGTCAAAATCCGCCGGCGGCGAGCACGTGCCCCCGACCGGCGGCTTTTGCGAGTTGGGGTGCAAACTGCGCGCCGGCCGATGCGCCGCGCGCGCCGCCCCCCTACACCAGCCAGTGGCAGATGTCGCCGTCCTGCATCACGTAGTCCTTGCCCTCGACCCGGAGCTTGCCGTGGGCCCGGATCTCCTTCTCGGTCTTGAAGGCCTCGAGGTCGGCGAGCGAATAGATCTCACCGCGGATGAACTTCTTCTCGAAGTCGGTGTGGATCACGCCGGCCGCCTGCGGGGCGGTGGCCCCGACGGGAATCGTCCAGGCCCTGACCTCCTTCTCGCCGGCCGTGAAGTAGCTCTGCAGGCCGAGCGTCTTGTAGGCGGCCCGGGCGAGCGAGGCGAGCGCCGGCTCCTCGAGCCCCGCCCCGGCCAGCATCTCGGCCCGGTCGGCTTCGTCGAGCTCCGCGAGTTCGGCCTCGAGCTTGGCGCAGACCGGCACCACCTCCGCCCCCGACCTCGCGGCCTGCCCGCGCACCGCCTGCACCAGCGGCCCCGAGCCCGTGACATCGCTCTCGTCCACGTTGGCCACGTAGAGGATCGGCTTGGCGGTGAGCAAGCCAAACTCCTTGACCGCCGCCCGCTCGGGTTCGGAGAGCGCGAGTGTCCGCAGCGGCTTGTCGGTTCGGAGGTGGTCGAGGCACTTCTTCATCGAGTCGTACTTGAACCGGGCCTCCTTGTCGGTGCTCTTGGCGGCCCGCTCGGCCCGTGGCAGCAGGTTCTCCAGGTGCTGCATGTCGGCGAGCAACAGCTCGATCTCGATCGTCTCCATGTCGGAGACGGGATCGACCTTGCCGGCCACGTGGATCACGTCGGGATCCTCGAAGCAGCGGACCACCTGGATGATCGCGTCTACCTCGCGGATGTGGGAGAGGAACTTGTTGCCGAGCCCCTGGCCCTCGCTCGCCCCCTTCACGATCCCCGCGATGTCCACGAGCTTGAGCGCGGCCGGGATCACCTTCTTGGTGGGGATCAGGGTGGTGATCCGGTTGAGCCGGTCGTCGGGCACGCTCACCATCCCCTCGTTGGGCTCGATCGTGCAGAACGGGTAGTTGGCGCTCTGAGCCGCCTGCGACATCGTAAGGGCGTTGAACAGCGTGCTCTTGCCGACGTTGGGAAGGCCGACGATACCTGCTTCCATCTGGGGCTCCATGCGCGGACGGGGGCGCGGACCGGGAAAGGGAGCATCATAATGACTGGCATGAAAGATTCGTCATGGCCTCTGTCGCGGGCCTTCTTCGACCGGCCGGCCGACCGGGTGGCGCGGGAGCTGCTCGGCTGCCAGCTGGCCGTGCGGGGGGCCGACGGGCGGGTGAGCCGGCACGTCGTGTGCGAGACGGAGGCGTATCTCGGGGCCCACGATCTGGCCTGCCATGGCTCCCGGGGGATGACGCCCCGCAACGCCGTGATGTTCGGCCCCGCCGGCGTCTGGTACGTCTACCTCTGCTACGGGATGCACTGGATGCTGAACGTGGTCACGGGCCGGGAGGGGGTGCCGGCCGCGGTGCTCATCCGGGGGGTGGGCGACCACATCGGCCCTGGCCGGCTGACGCGGTCCTTGGGGATCGACAAGCGTTTTGACGGGCGGCCGACCGTCCGGCCCACCGGCCTGTGGTTCGAGCCGGGCAGGCCCGTGCCGCCGCGGCTCGTGACCCGGACCCCCCGCATCGGTGTGGGCTATGCGGGCGAGTGGGCGGAAAAGCCCTTGCGGTTCGTCGTCGATCTGGAAACACTGACAGCTGGCGAGGACGTCGGGCGGCCGATCCGACGGCGGCCGAGGAGGACCGAAGCATGACGGTCGGGCGGACGATGGTGGCAGGTTTCACGAGCACGGTGGCGTTGGTCGCGGTCCTGGCAGGAGGCTTGACGATGGCGAACGACGTGCCGGTACCGAAACTCATCTGCAAGGCAACCTTCGGCGGCGGCTGCTTCTGGTGCACCGAGGCGGTCTACGCCCAGATCAAGGGCGTGAAGAGCGTGACCAGCGGCTACATCGGCGGCGAGGTGCCGAACCCGACCTACAAGGACGTCTGCACCGGGCTCACCGGCCATGCCGAGGCGGTCGAGATCGAGTACGACCCGGCGGTGGTGCCCTTCGAGAAGCTGCTCGAGGTGTTCTTCGCGACCCACGATCCGACCACCAAGAACCGCCAGGGTGCCGACGTGGGCACCCAGTATCGCTCGGGCGTCTTTTATCACGACGACGAGCAGAAGCGGGTCGCCGAGGAGGTGATCAAGCGGCTCGACGCCTCGGGCGCCTTCCCGGCGCCGATCGTCACCGAAGTGACGCAGGCCACGACCTTCTATCCGGCCGAGGCCTACCACCAGGACTATTTCGCCAACAACGCCCGCCAGCCCTACTGCCAGGCGGTGGTGGCCCCGAAGGTGGACAAGGTCCGCAAGGTCTTCAAGGACCTGCTGGCCAAGTAAGTCGCCCCGGGGACTGCCCCCTTTCGGTTCACGTCCTGGGGTGCTGCAGGCTCGGGGTTGCCCGTGCCATCTCGCCGGACGCTCACTCCGGCCATCCTGGCCTCCGGGCTTAAAACGTGCACCGGCTACGCGTCAGCGTAGCGGGCAATGAGCTCGCCCGCCTCGACCGGCGTGCCGGGGGCGACGAGCACCTCGGCGAGCGTGCCGTCCCGCTCGGCGTAGAGGGTCGTCTCCATCTTCAT
>JBIIYH010000232.1:0-4535 GCA_044346905.1 Pirellulales bacterium | reverse complement strand
TTCGAGGTGATGCCGATCGCCACCAGGGCCGGATCTTCGCTGATGGTGAGATTGGTGGAGTTGAAAGTGCGAATGCGGTTGACGGTGATGTCGCCCGTCAGGGTGGCGGTTTTGTTGTTCGCCCCGAATTCGGCATTCGAGAGCACCGAGTTGTCCCAGGCCACGCGCGTCACGCCATCATCGAGGGTCCAGTTCGCGATGGTCTCGCTCCACACGCCATTACCGGACTGGATGCCGGCATCGGCACTCGTGTCCCAGCGATACTCGGACTGGGCGGCCGCCGGCGAGAGCCCGCTCAACGTGGTCGCGACGGCGAGGACCGCCGCGACCACGCCGCGTCGGGCGGCCCGGCTGCCAGAAGCGATGACGGCCAAGATCCCGCGATGACGTGCCGGAGACATGGTCTAACTCTTTCCGATGAGAGAAGGACCTAACGACCTCGTAACCAGGAGTATTGACATTGGCTCCCCGGGCGTCAAGGCCTTGGCAGCACCCCCCCCTTGCGCAGTGGATTGAGTCGGCAGGGCCGGCCCGGGATTCGGGCCTCATCGCTCGGCGAGCTGAAACCGGCTGCGGGAGCACCTCCGAGCGGGCGATCCCTGGGCGGGCAACCGCGGCAGCCCTGCTGGCCCGGGGGATATGCTGGGCTCCGAGGGTGAGGTTTTGCATGGGTGAGGTTTCCGATTTTCTGCCCCCCGCTCGCTGCCGGTTCGCTGCGGCTGTCCAGGCCATCGGCGCCGGGATCTGGCTGCTCGCCGCGGGATCCGCCATGGGGGAGGCCGCGGACCTCATCTCCATCGCCGCGGTGAAGGCTACCTCCGCCACGCTCGCCGGCGACGCTCGTGCCCTGCGGGTGAGGGGCGTCGTAAACTGGCGCTCCCCCGGCGGGAAGGTGATGTTTCTCCAGGACGATTCCGACGGCATCTTCGCGGTCTGCGCTGCCGACCAGAACCCGGCCTGCATGCCCGACGAGGTCGGCGTGGGCACCGAGGTGGAAATAGAGGGCATGGTCGCGCCCACCGGGTTTGCCCCGAACATTCGCTTTACGTCCCTGCGGGCCCTCGGGCAGCGGCCGTTCGCGGAGCCGGTCGTCCAGGATCCGGCCCGATTCTTCACCGGTGCCGACGACAGTCGGCTGATCTCCGTGACGGGCATCGTGCGGGGTGTTTACGACGCGCAGAGCCAATGGCGGATCGTAGCCGAGACCGATCTGCGGACGTTCGACGTCGAATTCTTCAAGGCGGCGATGCCGCCGGATTTCGGTGCCACGCTCGCTGCCCTGCCCGACTCGACCGTGCGGTTCATCGGCGTGGCGGCCGCCGCCTACAACCCGCGGGGCGAGTTTCTCTGGCCGCGGGTGTATGTCTCGAAGCCGGAGTGGGTCACGATGATCGAGCCTGCGCAGCACGAGCCTTTTGCATCGCCGTATGTGCCGCTCAACGCGCTCGCCCGCTACCGTCCCGATCCGCCGACCGGCCATCGGATTCGCACGGCCGGCACGGTGGTCCATGCGGTGCCGGGCAAGTCGATCTTTCTGCAGGATCATTTCTGCGGAACCCTCGTCCGCACGCAGTCGAAGGAGTCCGTGCAGCCCGGCGACCGCGTGGAAGCGGCCGGTTTCATCGATCGTCGCGGGCCCGTGGCCGGCATCGCAGACGCGGTCATCCGCGTGATCGCCTCCGGTGCGCCGCCGCAGGTGATTGCCATCGCGCCGGACGAGATCATTGCCGTTCAGGACGAGGCTTTGAGCAAGGGCGTGATGGCCGCGCCAGGCGACTACGAGGGCTGCCTCGTGGAGTTTCCCGCGCAGCTCCTGGAAAAAACGGTGTCGAGCGAAGCGACGACGCTGTTTCTGCTCGCCGGGCAGACGACGGTCGCGGCGGTCGTGGATGGTGATCACCCGGCCCTCGCACAGCAGTTCGCCATCGGCTGCGAAGTGAGCGTTACGGGGATCGTGCAGGGGCTCTACGAGCAGTCGCCCGAGCGGTTTCCGCTCGCCCGTCCGTCGCGGTTCACGCTGCTGCTGCGATCCCCCGGCGACGTGCGGCTCGTGCGGGCGGCGCCCTGGTGGACGCGGCAGCGGCTGGCCGTGGCCGCCGGCGGGCTCGCGGTCTTCGCGATGGCCGCGGCCGGATGGGCCGGGATGCTGCGGCGGGAGGTGCGGCGGCAGACGGCCATCGCCGTCGCAGAGGAAACGGCCCGGCGCGAGGCGGCGGCGGAATACGAGGCGACGCTTCGCGAGCGGAGCCGGCTGGCCGCCAATCTTCACGACACGATCCTGCAGACGGTGACCGGCATCGGGTTTCAGCTGAAGGCGGGCGTCGCGAGCCACGCGGCCGCGGCGGAGAGCCTGTTCGACCACGTCGCGCTCGCCCAAAAGATGGTGGACCACGCCGCCTCGCAGCTCCGCGGCACGGTCTGGTCGCTGCGGTCGCTGCCGCTCGACGGCAGCACGTTTCCGGAGGCGCTCGAGGCCCTCGTGCAGCGGCTCGGCGAGCGGCAGGAAGCCCGCATCGAGGTCTCCGTCAGCGGCCCTGCCGACGACCTTCCCGACGTCGTGGCCGGCAATCTCCTGCTCGTGATCCAGGAGGCGATCCACAACGCCCTTCTGCACGGGGCCCCGAAGCTGATTTCCCTGCGGGTGGAGTGCGGCCCGGGGGGCGGCATCGCGATCGAGGTTCACGACGACGGCTCGGGGTTCGACCCGGACTCTCGGGCGGGGCCCTCGACCGGTCATTTCGGCCTGGAGGGCATGCGGGAGCGGATGGAGCGACTGCACGGCACGCTTGCCATCGAGAGCCGGCCCGGCGGCGGCACGGCCGTCCGCGGCGCGATCGCCGGCCCGGCCCGAGCACACCACCTGCCTGATCGGGCCATGGGCGAGGCCGTCGGCTAACGCTCGCTTCCCAGTCTCCGTTCCAAGTGTTTCGAAGAGCCATGGCAGACCGCCCCAAAATCCGGTTGCTGCTGGTGGACGACCATCCCGTGCTGCGGGCGGGGCTGGTGAGCCTGCTGGCTGTCGAGCGGGATCTCGTCGTGGTCGGTCAGGCCGACAGTGGCCGGGCGGCACTCGAGGCCTGGCCGCAGGCACGGCCCGACGTGGCCCTCGTGGATCTCTTCATGGAGGGCCTCGACGGGGTCGAGACGCTCCGCCGGATTCGCGCGATCGATCCGACGGCGCGGGTGATCGTCTTGAGTTCGTCGGACGCGAGGGAGGATGCGGCGCTCGCCATGGCGGCCGGGGCCCGTGCCTTCGTGAGCAAGACCGTGGGCCACGGGGAGATCGTGGCCACGATCCGGGATGTCCACGCCGGGGCGAAGGGCGTGCAGCGGGGCGTGCGGGCCGATCCGCTGCGGCCGGCGGGGGAGTTGCTCTCGCCGCGGGAAATGCAGGCCCTCGGCCATCTCCGGAACGGCAGCACGTATGCCGAGATCGCCCGGGCGATGAAGATCTCGGAGCGGACGGCGAAATGGCATGTGACGGCCATCCTCGCGAAGCTCAACGTCCACGACCGGGCGGCGGCCGTGGCCCGGGCCTTCGATCTTGGGCTCTTGAAGGTCGCAAGGCCCCCCCGGTAGGGGAATCCTGCGGGCGGGTCGTTTTTGGCCGCCTGCCCGGTCGGGCCATGGCGGCGGCCGGGGGATTGGGTTCTGCTCACGGTCAAGCGGGGGATTCCAACCCGCGATCCCAGAGGATGACCACCATGTCCGTCGTTCAAACGCGACCGCTGCTCTTCGCGGCGTTGCTCGTGATCGGGTCTGCCGCTGCGGCTCGGGCGCAATCGCTCACCTGGGATGCCAATCCCGGATCATCCGGCCCGCAGAGCGGCAACGGCGTCTGGAGCACCGGCACCAACACCTGGTGGGACGGAACAGGGAACGTCTTCTGGCCCGCCTCCGGCACGAATGCCCTCTGGCCTTCGGGGGGCGGCAGCCAGATTGTGACCGTCACGGGCCCCGTCACGGTCAATAACGTGACCGTGGATAGCGCAATCACCTTCAGCGCGGGAACGGCTGGAGCCTTGACGATCACCGGTTCGATCGGTGGAGGAAGTGGTCCGACCTTCAGCGTCCCGATCGTCGGTGATTCGGTCGTCAAGACCAACGTCAACCTCACGTTGTCCGGTTCGAACAGCTATTCGGGCATCACGGAAACCAACACGCGGTCGATCACCGTGACGCGGAACGACGCCTTGGGCACCGCGGCCGGCGGTACGGTCGTGGCCAGCGGCGGCGGATTGTTGTTGTCGGGAAATTTCAACTACACGACCCCCGAACCGCTGACGCTTGCCGGCACCGGGCCGGGCGGTGGTGGCGCTCTTATTCGGACCGGTGGCTCGGGCAGCTTCGACGGCCCCATCACGCTTGCAAGCTCCAGCGTGCGCGTCTCGGCGCAAAGTGGCAGAGTTCTCACGCTCAATGGTGTGATCGGCGAGGCGAGTGGCACCTCGGCCAGGTTGGCTGTCGATAGTTATCAGAATAGCTCCGGCGGCGAGGTCGTTTTGGCCGCCGCCAATACGTTTTCACGCGGCGTG
>JBIIYH010000053.1:0-14886 GCA_044346905.1 Pirellulales bacterium | reverse complement strand
CACCGCCGCTACATCGGCAAGCTCTACGCCAAGGAGGTCGTGCTCTCGAACTTCCCGCACGAGTCGCCGGCCGAGGCCCTCGAGCGGTTCGTCGAGCTCACGCTCCGCACCGACGACGCGCTGTAGACCGCGGTCAGCGGCGGGTGGCGTCGAGCGGCTCGGCGGGGAGCCAGCGAGCGGCCAACTCTTTGCGGACTCGCTCGGGCGAGGTGTCGGCGGCCGCCCGCACAGGCGGCGTGCCAGACTCCCCCGAGGCCAGGGCCACGAGCGTCCTCCGGTCGGCCGGCGGGGTGCGGCTCATCCGCTCGGCCAGCCGGGCCACGCCGGCCGGGTTCCGCTCCGCCGCCCGGGCGAACTGCGAGACGAACAGGCAGATCTCGCGGACGTTGGCCGCCGCCGAATGCACGATCAGCGGCTGGAGCGTGCGGGTCACGATCTCGAGGCCGAGGCCGTCCACGTCGAGGAAGGCCTCCACCTCGATTCGCTGGGCGGGCCCGTCGGCATCGGCCGCCGGCGCGTGCCGCACCACCAGCAGGCACGAACCGGTGAGCGGCTTGGGCGCGAGCGGGCCGTCGTAACCGCCGCGGCCGTGGAACACGAGCAGGTCGCCGCCAGGGCCGTGGTCATGGTGGATCAGCCGCACGGCGCCGGTCGTGCCGTAGCCGTCCGACAGCCGCCAGGTGTCGGCCGCCACGGGGTCGAGCGCCACGCCGCTGATACCCAGCACCCGCCAGACATCGACGAGCGTCTCCGGCTTCGCGAGCACGAACTCCAGGAGCGCAGGCTCGCAGTGGATCGTCTCGACGGGCAGCCGGCGGTGCAGCGTGGCAGAGCGGCCCAAGTGCTCCACGAGTTGGCGATCCTCGGCCCGCATCCGCTCGAGCGGCAGGCCAGCCAGAGCCCGGCGGCAGGACTCGCGTCCGGCCGCGGTCATCTCGGAGAAGCTCGTGGACAGCCCACTCTTGCTCGGCAGCCGTTCGGCGGCCGATGTCGTCCCGGCCAGGCAGGCGTAGAGCCACCCCACGGCCAAGGCCGCAGCGAATCGCGCGGTCATTCCCCCGTCCCCCTGATGCCACCTCGGCGGCGCCCCCCGGCACCACTCCAATCCTTTCATTCGGACTTTCACGAGGCTCTGCACCAGTGAATTTTCGGTGCAATGCGCGAAGTTTGCCCAGCTTGCCGCGGTTGCCGGAACCGGGAAAGCGGCTCTTGGCCCGGCTGCGACCGTTCCCTACGATCCCGCCCCCCGGCCACGGTCCGCAGCGTCTCTGTTCGCCACCCGATGCTCACGATTCACGATCCAGCCCCGGCCGCCGACCCGGCCGACGACGGCGTCGTCCCGCGGCCCACCGGCCATGCGTCGGGCCTGCTCGGCCGCGGCCTCGTCGCCTGGACGCGGCTCTGCCTGTGGCGGCCCTGGGTGGTGGTGCTGGTGGCGGTGGCGGCCGCGGTGGCGGCGGGGCTCTGGACGGCCGACTCCCTCGGCTACAAGGTGAGCCGCACCGACCTGCTCGACCCCGAGAGCGACTACAACAAGCTCTGGATCGACTACATCCGCGAGTTCGGCGAGGACGACGACGCAGTGATCGTGGTCGAGGGGCCGTCCCGCGGGGATGTGATCCCGGTGCTCGACGAGCTCTCCCGCGAGGTGGCCCGCGAGGGGGACCTGTTCCGCTCGGTGCTCCACGAGGTGGACCTGTCGCGGGTTCGCTCCAAGGGGCTTCACTATCTCTCGCCCGAGGATCTGGCCGCCATCGACCAGTTCGTCGAGCGGACCCAGCCGGTGCTCGACGGCGGCTGGCTGCAGCTCCGCGTCGGCACCATGGTGGCCGGGCTGGCCGCGCAGATGGTGGCCGGCGGGCAGCCGCAGGGCTCGGGAGAGTCGCCACTGGCGACGATCGAACGCTACAGCGAGAGCCTGCTGGCTGCCCTGGAGACGCCCCAGCCGGCGGCCGGCCGCCCGTCCGACTACATCTCCCCCTGGCCGAGCATGCCCGAATCGGTCGGCACGCTCCGCGACCTCTCCAGCGAAAACCTGCTGGCCAAGGACGGCCGGTTGGGGTTCGTGCTCCTGCGGATGGCCAAGCAGGAAGGGGGCTTCGCCGGCGCCTCGGCCGCCACCGACGAGCTGCGGCGGATCATCGAGCGGGTCGCCGCCCGGCACCCCGTCACCACGATCGGCCTCACCGGCCTGCCGGTGATGGAAGACGACGAGATGCGGAGCAGCCAGCAGTCGATGATCTGGGCGAGCGGCCTGTCGCTGGCGGCGGTGATCCTGATCGTGATCGCCGGCTTCGGCGGCGTGCGGCACGCGCTGTTGGCCAACGGCGTGCTCGTGATCGGGATGGCCTGGGCCTTCGCCTGGGCGACGGCCTCGGTCGGCCATTTGAACATCCTGAGCGTGACCTTCGCCGTGACGATGATCGGCGTCGGGATCGACTACGGCACCTACTACGTGGGCCGCTACCTCGAGGCCCGCCGCCGCGGCCTCGACTGCGAGGCGGCCCTGCTCGAGACCAGCGGCACCGTCGGGCCGGGCATCCTGACGGGCGCCATCACCACGAGCGTGGCCTTCTTCGCAGCCGCGCTCACGAGCTTCGTCGGGGTGGCCGAGCTGGGGATGATCGCCGGGGGCGGGATCCTTTTGTGCTGCGCCGCGGAACTGCTCGTGCTGCCGGCGACGCTGGCGATCGTGGACAGGAGCTTCCTGGGGCGGCGGATTCCCGAGCCGGTGCCGGTGCACACCTGGCTCGAGCCCCTGATGCGGCATCCGCGGTTCGTCGCCCTGGCGGCGGTCGCCTGCTCGATGGCGCTCGCGGGCGGCCTGCACGAGCTCGACTACGACCACAACCTGCTCAATCTCCAGCCCGACGGGCTGGAGAGCGTCCAGGTCGAGAAGAAGCTGCTCGAGGAGTGCGACCAGAGCGTCTGGTACGCCCTCTCGATCGCCGACTCCCGCGAGCAACTCCTCGAGCGCAAGGCGCTGCTCGAGGCCCTCCCGAGCGTGGAGCGGATCGACGAGATCGCGTCGCTCCTGCCCGGCGACGAAGATCTGAAGCGGCCGGCGATCGAGCGGATCGGCGGCCGGCTCGCGACCCTCCCCGAACGGCCCCCGGAGATCCCGGTGGACCGGCTCGATGCCCTGGGCGAAACGCTCGCCTGGGCGCAGGGCGAGGCCTCGAAGCGGCCGGGCGGTCTGCGGACGGCCTGGCACCTGGAGCGGGTGCGGGAGAGCCTCCGGACCAAGGGGCCCGACGAGTGCTACCGTGCCCTGGCGGCCTTTCAGCAGCGGGCCGCCGGCGACCTGCTCTCCCGGCTGCACGGGCTCTCCGCGGTGGCCAACCCCGAGGCGCCGGCGCTCGACGACCTGCCGCCGAGCCTGGTCGAGCGGTTCGTCGGCTCGAGCGGCCGCCACCTGCTCAAGATCTACGGCCGCGGCGACATCTGGAACTTCGAGTCGCTGGAGCGGTTCGTCCGCGAGGTCCGCAGCGTCGATCCGCGGGCCACGGGCAATCCACTCCAGGCCTACGAGGCGTCGCTCGAGATGAAGCGGAGCTACGAGCAGGCGGGCATGTGGGCGCTGGCGGTGATCCTGGTCGTGCTCTGGCTCGACTTCCGCAACCTCACGCACGCCTTCCTCGCCGTCCTCCCGCTGGCCCTGGGCATGGCCCAGATGCTCGGCCTGATGGGGATGGTGGGCATCGATCTCAATCCCGCCAACCTGATCGGCATCCCGTTGATCCTGGGGATCGCCGTGGACTACGGCGTGCACGTGGTGCACGACTACCTGGAGCGGCCAGGCCCTTATCGGATGAGCGCCTCGACGGCCAACTCGGTGCTGGTCGACGCCCTCACGACGATCCTCGGTTTCGGCGCCCTGATGGTGGCCAGCCACCGCGGCCTCGAGAGCCTGGGGCGGGTGCTGACGTTGGGCGTGACCACCTGCACGGTCACCTCGCTCGTGTTCCTGCCGGCGGTGCTCACCTGGATGCGGCCGGCCGGCCGCGCCGAGGAACAGGGGGAGACTTCCGAGGCGGAGGACACCTCCGAGACGGAGGCCGATCCGGAAGCGGCGGCCGAATCCGTGACCGACTCCCGCTTGGCCGCGTGAAACCCGCCTTGTGCCGACCCACGGCCGCGCGGTACTTCCCCCTGTTCCCCAAGCCCCCAGGTGCCGCCATGAATGCCGCGACTGTCTGCCGTCTGTTTCCTGCCGTGGCCTTGAGTGCGGCCCTGCTGCTGCCGGCCGTGAGCCGCGGCCAGGAACGGCCCGTGAACGTCGTGATGGGCGACCAGTTCAATAACCGCGTCGAGACGACGCAGCTCCGGGGCGACGTCGTCGTGCTCGTGTATGCCGGCCGCCACGGGGCGGAGGCCGCGATGGAACTCGGCCGCACGCTCCACACCCGCTTCCATCCCACTGCCGACGGCGCCGAGCCCAAGGCCTGGTCCACCCAGCCGGTGGTGGGCGTCGCCGGCTGGCCGGCCGGCATGCCGGTGCCCGACGTGAAGGTGATCCCGGTGGCCTGCGTGCCGGAAGTGCCCAAGGCCCTGCATAGCATGGTCCGCCGTCGGCTCAAGCAGGAGTCGCCGGTGGTGCCGGTCTGGCTCGACTTTGAGGACGTGATGCGGCCGAGTTTCGGGATGGTCGCCGACGAGCCGAACGTGCTTCTGATCGACACCCGCGGCATGGCCCAGGGTGTGATCTCCGGCCACCTCGACCAGGGAAAAATCGACCAGGTCGTGGCCCTGATCGACGACCTCCGCAAGCGGGCGATCCCGGAGGTCCGCACGGCCTCCTTTCCGGCGCCCGTGCGGCAGTAGGCCGGCCGAGCCTGCGTGAACAGTTGGCCGGATTGGTTCGCCGGCCGGGGACATGCTCGGAACCTTCGGACTTTGCGAGTACGTACCCCATAGGTGTAGCCACGGGCGTGCTGCGCAAAGCTCCTCGGTTCCTGCGCGTGCCCCCGGCCGGCTCCTCAGCATCAAAGGAGACGAAGCGGCAGCGAGTTTCCTCCAGCAGGTCGTTGGCCCGAGCCGCGTGACCTAGCCGCGGCGGTCCTTGAGCCGGCGGCTGGCGCGGGTGAGCGTGTCCCGCTCGGCGGCCGTCAGGCTCGCCTCGCCGGAGCGGCTGATCTTCTCGAGGAGCCGATCCACTTCCTGCTCGAGCGGCGGCTCGTCGCGGTCGGCCGGCTCGTCGTCGGGCCGCACGATTCGCAGCCTCCGCCGGCGAAGGTTCGTCAGCAGCCGGGCCGGGGCCTCGGTCAGGGCGTCGAGGCTCCAGCCCCGCCAGGCGTAGAGCAGGCCGAAGGCGGCCCCGGCGAGGTGGGCCACGTGGGCCACGTTGCCCGCCTGGCTGCCCGCGCCCCGCAGGTCGGAAAGCAGGTAGATGATGCCCAGCGCCCAGGCGGGCACCGGCAGCACCCCGTAGATGAGCACCGTCTCCCGCGGGTAGTACCAGATGAAGGCGGCCAGCACGGCCATCACGCCGCCGGAGGCGCCCACCAGCCGGCTCATGTCGCCAAGCCCGCTCACCCGCTCGCCGATCACCCAGGCCAGCCCGGCCACCACGATCGCCATGCAATAGAAGCGGATGAACTCAGCCCGCCCCATGATCGCCTCGACCGGCCGGCCGAAGAACCAGAGCGTGAGCATGTTGAACACGATGTGCCAGATGTTGTACGCGGCGCGGGGCGTCTCCAGGCTCGGGCCGTCGTGCAGGAAGCCATAAGTGAGCAGCGTCCAGGCGTTCCAGGGCCGGCTGGGGAGGTCGCTTCGCAGGCAGAGCAGGTCGTTGAGCGACAGCTTGAGCGAGACCAGCTCCCGAAACAGGTCGCCGGCGAGGATGAAGTTGGCCAGCCAGACCGCCACGTTGACCACGATGATCGCGTTGACGGCCGACCAGTCGGCCGTGAAGCCGCCGGTCGGCGAGCGATAATAGCCGCGATCCTGGAAACCCATGGGGAGCCGCCGCATGCTGCGGCGGGAGCGGGGAGGGAGGGGAAAGTCCGAATCGTACCGCGACCCGGCACTCCGAATCAAAAGCCGCACGCCGAATCAGGCAGCCGGGGTGGAAGCCGAAGGAGCCTGGAGATTTCGCTGCGCAGACGGAAGGAGCGTGAGAGCGGGTCATGCGAAAGATCCCAGCGACGAAGGCTTGCACCCCGGCGGCCCAACCCCAGCGGCCGACGCGACTGAAATCCCCGGGCCGCTGCCACCTCGGCGGGGCGTGTGTTACGCTGCCGGGCCCGTCCGGGCCGGGCGGGCAGGCATGTCAACCAGGGAGCGAGCGATGGCAACCAACGGGCCGCTGGGCAGGAAGCTGCGGATGGGGATCGTGGGGGGCGGGCAGGGGTCGTTCATCGGCCGCGTGCATGTCACGGCGGCGGTGCTCGACAACCGGGCCGAGCTCGTGGCCGGCGCATTTTCAAGCGACGCGGCCCGCTCCAAGGCCAGCGCCGCCGACTACGGCGTGAGCGATCGCCGGGCCTACGGCTCCTTTGCCGAGATGTTCGCGGCCGAGCGGGCGCTGCCCGAAGGGGAGCGGATCGACTTCGTCTCGATCGCCACCCCCAACCACATGCACTTCCCCGTGGCCAAGGCGGCGCTGGCCGCCGGCTTCCACGTGGTCTGCGACAAGCCGCTCACGCTCACGCTCGCCGAGGCCGAAGAGCTCGCCAGGCTCGTCGCGGCCTCGAAGCAGGTGTTCGTGGTCACTCACAACTACACCGGCTATCCGCTCGTCCGACAGGCGCGGGAGATGATCCTGGCCGGCGAACTCGGCGAGATCCAGGCAATCCGGGCCGAATACATCCAGGGCTGGCTGCGGACCAGGCTCGAGAGCGAGGGGCAGAAGCAGGCCGCCTGGCGGACCGATCCGACCAAGAGCGGCGCGGCCGGCTGCTTCGGCGACATCGGCACCCACGCCTACAACCTCGGCCGCTCCATGACCGGCCTGTTGCCCGACAAGATCGCCGCCAATCTCAAGATCTTCGTGCCTGACCGGCCGCTCGACGACTACGGCCACGCCGTGATCCGCTACCAGAACGGGGCGCTCGGCACCGTGACAGCCTCCCAGATCAGCCACGGCCGGGAGAACGACCTCAGGATCCAGATCGACGGCACGCTCGGCAGCCTGGAGTGGCACCAGGAGGAGCCCAACAAGATGCTCGTCCGCCACAATGGCAAGCCGCATTATGTCTACACACGCGACCCCAACGCCCCGTTCACGAACGAGGCCGGCCGGGCCGCCTGCCGACTCCCCTCGGGCCACCCGGAGGCCTTCTTCGAGGCCTTCGCCAATGTCTACCGGGCCGGCTTCGACGCCATGGCGCTGGCCCTGACCGGCCAGCCCTTCGAGACCGTGGATACCGTCTACCCCAACGTCCGCGACGGCGTGGAAGGGATGTACTTCATCGAGCAGGCGGTGGCCTCGAGCAAGGCCGACGGCGCCTGGCTGCCGCTGGCTCATCCGCTGGCGAGGCGGTAGCCAATGGCCGCGGGCGACCCGAAGTACCTGGTCTTCGACATCGAGAGCGTGGCCGACGGGCCGCTCGTCTCGCGGCTGCGGTATGCCGCCGACAAGCTCTCGCCTGAGAAGGCGATCGCCCGCTATCGGGGCGAGCTCCAGGCCGAGATGGGGAAGGACTTCATCCCCTACACGTTTCAGGTGCCGGTCTCGCTCGTGATCGCGAAGGTCGGCAAGGACCTCGCGCTCCAGGACCTCGTGGCTCTCGACGAGGAGGAGTCGCGGCCCCATGAGATCGCCCGCCGGTTCTGGGAAGGCTGGCGGCGGTACAAGCGGCCGCAGCTCGTGAGCTTCAACGGCCGCGGCTTCGACATGCCGCTCCTCGAGCTCTGCGCCTTCCGCTACGGGATCCAGATCCCCGATTGGTTCGCGGAGCAGGAGCGGAGCTTCGATCAGCCCCGCAATCGCTACAACACCCGGGCCCACTTCGACCTGCATGAATGGCTCACCAACAACGGCGCCAGCCGGTTCACCGGCGGCCTCTCGCTGGCGGCCAACCTGATCGGCAAGCCGGGCAAGATGGACGTGGCCGGCCACATGGTGCAGGACCTCTGGGACTCCGGGAGGAGGCCGGAGATCCACGACTACTGCCGGGGCGACGTGCTCGACACCTACTTCGTGTTCCTGAGGAGCCGCGTGGTGGCCGGCGAGATCACGCTGGAACGCGAGCAGGAGCTGATCGACGAGGCCAAGGCCTGGATCGAGGCCCGGGCGGACTCGAGCCCCGGACTGGCCCGGTATCTCGCCGCCTGGGGCGACTGGCAGGATCCGCGGGGCTGACGCGGGTGGGCGCGAACCAGTCGGCAACGGTCGCCACATGGCACGGTCTGCCGCCCGTGCTCCGAGTCTCCAAGGGCCACGCTCCGATGAAAAAACTTCTCTCGTGCATCGCGGGCGTTGCCGTCTTGGTCGGGGCGGTTGTCATCTGGCCCCAACTTTGCCGCTCCGCGGCACCGGTGGCATCCGTGCCGGCCGGGGATCTTGTGGTGAACGGCAGTTTCGCAGCCGATGCGAAAGGCGACGTTTCGGGCTGGCAAGTCATCCGCACTCCGGTGCCGGGCGCCAAACCGCTGACTGGCTTCGCCGACGCTCCTCCGACCGCGCTCTATATCGAAGATGCCGGCGGCGTGCGGCAGACACTTCGGGGGCTCGAAGAAAATCAAACCTACCGCCTCAGGTTCCGAGCATGGCGGCGGGGCAGTGATTGGGCGCCGAAACCCGCGCTCAGCATCGGTGGCATCCCGCTGACCATGCAGCGGACGATCCTTCCCGAATCGCCCGACAGCCAACCGGGCCGGAACCTCGAACGCTACACCATCGACGACTTGGTCCGGCCCGGCGCGGGAGACATCGAGCTGAAGATCGAGGTCTTCGGCGACATCATCGGTATCTCGCGTTACTCCGAAGTCTGGCTCGAGCAGATCACGTTCACGCCGGTCCAGGAAGCGGCCGATTTGCTCGGTTACCCCGTCGAGGCCATCGCGTTCCGAGACCGGGCCCTGTTGCGGGCCGGCCGTCCGGAAACGCTCGGGTTGCAGCTCTCGAACCCGCTCGATGCCCCGCTCACGGCCACGGTGAGATTGATCGTCCCCGAGGGGGTGAAGGCTTTGGATCCGGTGGATCGCGAGGTCTCCACGTGGACGCAGCGGGATGTATACGCGGCGTTCATTCGTGCCTACGGGGTGCCGCGCAAGGTGCCGGAGAAAAGTCCCTCGTCCACGCTGACATGGCGCGTCGAGGCGGACCAACCCGGTGACCATGTCTTTCGATTCGAAATCGCGGGCAAGCGCATCACGCCCTTCACGGTCAACCTTGACGGCACTTTTGAACCCCCGCTGCACAACGTGGCGAAAGCCGAGTCCGTTCCGCCACCCGTCAAGGCCGACACCGGCGACATCAAAGTCGGCGCGATGTTTTATCCCGGCTGGGTTCCCGGCTCAGGTTGGGGCTGGAACCTGCAGGAGCCATATCCGAATCGCAAACCCGCCCTCGGCTATTACGACGACTCCGAGACCGAGGTCATCGACTGGCAGGTCAAATGGGCGCTGGAACACGGGATCGGCTTTTTCAACCTCTGCTGGTATCGGCGCCCGGAAAACATCGGAAAAAGTCCGGTGCAGGCTTGGCGGAACGACACGCTGACCAAGGGGCTGCTCAAGTCGTCCTTCATCGATCAGTTTGAGTTTGCGCTGACGTGGGAAAACCAGAACGCCGCCGGCATCTCTTCGAGGGAAGACTTGCTGAACAACCTCCTGCCCCACTGGATCGAGCATTACTTCAGCCATCCGAGGTATCTGAGAGTCAAAGGAGAACCGGTCTTCTTCATCTATTCGATGGACGTCTTCATCAACCAACTGGGCGGCGTCGCCAACGCCCGCGCCGCCTTGGCGGCCATGCGGGCCCAATGCCGCCGAGCCGGCCTCAAAGGGCTGCTCGTGGCCGGGGAATACCGCACCGCGGATCGCACGGTCTGCGAAAAGTTCCGCGCAGCAGGATTGGATGCTTCGTGGTCCTATGGCATGCAGAGGGTCTCCGACCTGCGGCTCCGCCGGGAATCGGCCCCGCTGCCCGACATTGCCACCATCTCGATGGGCTGGGATCCTCGGCCGTGGCAGGAGTACATCGGCTATTGGTGGACCTCGCACTATCGGCTGACCCCCGGGGAGTTTGGCAAAGCCGCCGACGAAACCCTCGCGATCATGAAGTCGTGGCCAGAAGGCAGCATCGCGCGTCATGTCGTGCAGTTGGACAACTGGAACGAATGGGCCGAGGGCCATTTCATCGCCCCGTCGCGCGAGGGCGGCTTCGCCTACCTCGAAGCCGTCCGCCGGACCTTCGCGCCGAACTCATCCAAGCCGGTCAACCTCCTCCCGGAGGAAATCGGCCTTGGGCCTTACGAGGAGTCCTACCAGCGCTGGTTGCAATCGTGGAAAGACACCCTCGACGGCAAGACCGAATAGCCACCGCCCCGTGGTGTCGGGTCGTCGTCCGCGCGGCCTGGCGGGCTATGCGAGGAGCCCCTCCAGCCTGCCGGTGCTGTCGCCCACGCGGGAGAGCGACGCGTTCATCCGGTCGAGCAGGGAGAGCCAGAGGTTGGAGAGCGGCGTCTTCTCCGGATAGCGGAGGTGCCGGCCGCTCGTGATCGTGCCGCCGCCGCCGCCGGCCAGCAGGATCGGCAGGTCGTCGTGGTTGTGCCTGTTGCCGTCGTGGATGCCGCAGCCGTAGACGATCATCGCGTGGTCGAGGAGCGTTCCATCCGCCTCGGCCACCGCGTCGAGCCGCTCGAGCAGGTAGGCGACGTTGCGGGCGTGGAAGAGGTTGATGGTGCGGATCTTGGCCTGCTTGTCCGGGTTGCCGCCGTGGTGGGAAAGATCGTGATGCCCCTCCGGCACCCCGAGAAACGGATAGGGCTTGTTGCTTCCCTCGTTGGCCAGCACGAACGTGGCGATGCGGGTGACGTCGGCCTGAAACGCCACCACCAAGAGATCGCACAACAGCCGGATGTGCTCGCCATAGTCGCGGGGAATGCCCGCGGGCGGCGGCAGGGCGGGTGGCTCCACCGGGGGCAGCGACGCGGCCCGCTCGATCCGCCGCTCGATGTCACGGACCGACGTGAAGTATTCGTCGAGCTTGCGGCGGTCGGTGGCGGCCAGACGCCGTTCCAGGCCCCGCGAGTCCTCCTGCACGAAGTCGAGGATGCTGCGCCGACGGGCGGCGCGGGAGAGGGCGGCCGGGTCGCCGTCGCCGAACAGCCGGTCGAAGACCAGCTTCGGGTTCACCTCCTTGGGCACCGGCTGCGTGGGCGACCGCCATGACATCGTGGAGGAGTAGACGCAGCTGTAGCCGGAATCGCAGTCGCCGGCCATCGCACCCTGGTCGGCGCCGATTTCGAGCGAGGCGAGCCTCGTCTCGCCGCCGATCATGCCGGCCGCGATCTGGTCGACGGAGGTGCCGTTGCGGATGCTCGTGCCATCGGTCTTCCTGGGGTGCACGCCCGTGAGGAACGCCGCCATCGCCCGGGCATGGTCGCCGCCGCCGTCGCCGTGCGATCGCGCCTTGTCGGCCTCGAGCCCCGAGAGCACGGTCAGCTTCTCCTTCAGGCCGGCCATCGGCTGGAGGATCGGCGAGAGTTCGAAGTCGCGGCCCTCTCCCCGCGGCGTCCAGTCGGGCATGTGCTGGCCGTTGGGGGCGTAGAGAAAGGCGAGCCGGTTGGGGGGGCCGGGCTGCGTCGCGGCAGCCCGGGCCGTGAGCGGGCCCATCGCCTCGAGCCAGGGGAGCGGCAGGGAGACGCCGAGGCCGCGCAGGAGCGTGCGGCGGGAGAGAAGCTTGGCAGTGACGTTCTTGGTGGTGACGTTCGGCATGGGGGCCTCCTGTTCAGTCCTGGTGACCGCCGCCGCGTCGCTCGCGGAAGGCGTCGCTCGACACGATGCCGGCCACGAGCACCGACATCCGGTGATCCTCCGACTCGAGCCTGTCGATGATCCGCTCGATCGACCGGCGGTCGGCCGGCTCGAGCCCCCGGCCGAGGGCGTAGGTCATCATCTTCTCGGCCAGGCAGCGGCAGAACTCGCGTTTTCTCGCGAGCAGCACGTCCTTCAAGCCGGCCGGGCCGGAAAACCTGGTGCCGTCGGGGAACGTGCCGCCGGCGTCGATCTCGAAGCTGCCGTCCTTCCCGCGGAAGCCCCCCACCGCGTCGTAGTTCTCGAGCGCGAATCCGATCGCGTCCATCCGGGCATGGCAGCCGGCGCAGGCCGCGTTTCTGCGGTGCACCTCCATCCGCTCCCGCAGCGAGGCGGTCGCCGACGCGGCCTCGTCCTCCGCCAGTTCCGGCACGTTGGGCGGCGGCGGCGGCGGCGGCTCGCCGAGCAGCTGCTCGAGCACCCAGCGGCCCCGCTTCACCGGCGAGGTGCGGGTGGGATTCGAGGTGGCCGTGAGGATGCCAGCCTGGGAGAGAAGGCCACCGCGGGTGCGGTCGGCGCAGGGCACGCGGCGGAAGTCCTCGCCCGTGCCGCCGGCGGCGCGGTAGGCCGCTTCGAGTCCGTAGTGCTTCGCGAGCGGCCCGTTGACAAACGTGGTGCCGGCGTCGATCAGCTCGAGCAGGCTGCGGTCCTCCCGGAAGATGCTCCCGACGAAGAGCTCGGTCTCGCGGATCATCGCGGTCCGCAGCGCGTTGTCGAACGTCGGAAACAGACCGCCGTCGGGCGAGACGAACTCGATTCGCTTCAGCTGGAGCCACTGCATCGCGAAGCTGGTCACGAGGGCGTCGGCCCGAGGGTCGGCCAGCATCCGGCGAACCTGCCCCTCGATGCCGGCCGCGAGCTGCCCGCGTTCGGCGAGGTCAAGCAGCTCGTCGTCGGGCATCGTGCTCCAGAGGAAGTAGGAAAGCCGGGAGGCGAGCTGAAACTCGTCGAGCGGCCGGACCTCCTTCGCATCGGGACGATCGTCGAACTCCGCGCGGAACAGGAACTTGGGCGACGAGAGTGCCGCCTGCATGGCGAGCTGCACGCCCTCGTGCCAGCCGCGGCCCTCCTTCATGGCCGCTTCGACCAGCGCCGCGTGGCGGTCGAGCTCGCCGGAATCGAGGCTGCGGCGGAAGGCGCGCCGCAGGAACCGCCCGAGCACCTCGCGGGTCTGCTCCTCCCGCGATCGCCGGGGATCGCAGGCCAGCAGCCGTTTCTGCGTCTCGGGCCGCGGGTCGAGGGGGCCGGCGAGTTCGAGGCTGCCGACGAACACGGCGGTGGGCGGGGCTTCAGCGGTGGGCTTTTCCAGCGCCAGGAGGATTCGCTCGCGGCCGGGCAGGGGAGGGATTCGGAGGGTGATCGCATCGGCCGACTCACTCGCGGTGCCCGTGATCACGAACGACTCGAGCACGCGGGCAGGCCGGGGCACGGAGCCCGAGAGCCGGTCGAGATCTCCCGCGGCGGAGGGCTGCGGCAAATCCTTGCCGCTCACCAGCACGGTCACGCGCACCGGTCTTGGGGCGTCGGGATCCGCATACACCTGCGTGCGAAACTCATACTCGCCGTCGGCGGCCCATTCGAAGGGGCTGTTGATCGGGCCGAGTTCGATCGGCTCGGTTCCCGCGGTCGTCATCCGGCGGTAACCGCCGACGATCAGCCGCGGCACGTCCCGGCTGGCCGGCTCCGTGAACTGCGGCGCCCGCGATCGCTTCGCCACCGACGGAGTCGTCACGGGAATGGCCCGCTCCATCACCGCCTCGGCGGCGTCGAGATACCGTTCGAGCAACAGCGGCGACAGCGTGAGCACGTCGCCGATCGTGTCGAAGCCGTGGCCGATCTCGTCGCTGGGGAAGTCGGCCGTGGGGTCGAATTCCACGCCCACGAGGTCGCGGATCGTGTTGCGGTATTCGAACCTGTTGAGCCGGCGCATCGTGACGCGGCCCGGATCGGGCGGCGCCCGAAGGTCCGCCTCGTCGTAACGCTTGCTGATGCTCGCCACGAAGGCCGCGACGTCCGCCGGGCTCGGCCGGGGCCGATCCGGCGGGGGCATCTCGCCCGTCTCCACCCGTCGCAGGGCCGTTTCCCAGAGCTTCCGCTGGGCCGGCAGGCCGGCGTCGTCGGGCGGCAACGCGAGCACGACTCCCCCTTCCGGCTCGGTGCCATCCGCCGCGGCGGTGTGGCACTCGGCGCAGTGGCGGGTGAGAAATCCGCTCGTGAACGCCTCGGGCACGGCGACCGACTCGGCACCGGTCGATCCGCCGATATCTGCCGCAGCGAGCTGCCGCAAGCAGACCGCAACGCCCAGGACGGACACCGCCAGGCTCGATGTGGCCCGGCGATATCGAGCCGGAATGCCCGGGGCCACGGAGTCGTCGGGCTGTCGCTGCTGACGCGTCATGACGACGACCCCGATGATCTCAATGCTAGGCAAAAAGGGGTCGGGAGATTAAAGCCCGGCCGCCGGATGCGGCATGGCTCTCGCTGGCCAGGGTGCTGTGCGGAAAAAACTCCCGACCTTTTATTCGGCGGCGGGGGGCGCGGGGTCAGCGGCCGGCTCAGCAGCCGGCTCAGCAGCCGGCTCAGCGGGAGTCGCGAACGGCTCGAGCGGCTCGGCCGTGGGGATCGCCAGCGCCGCGGCCACAGCCCGGGCCGCGTCCCGGCCCGCGTCGGTGAGCTTGCCACGAGGCGCCCAGGCCTCGACCGTGTACAGCCGGCCGCCGACGATCACGGCGGTGCAATCGCGTTCGATCTTCTTGGTCGCGCCGTCGAGCTTGGCTTCGCCGCCGGCGGCCCAACTCACGGCGTGGTGCGACCCCAGCTTGGCCCCGGCCGGCTTGCGGATGATGGCCGTGCCGTCACCTGCGGCCAGTTGGGCCGCGATCGCCTCGACGAAGGAGG
>JBIIYH010000231.1:0-4547 GCA_044346905.1 Pirellulales bacterium | reverse complement strand
TGGCGCTGGCCAACATCGACGAGGTGATCAAGATCATCCGCTCGTCGAAGTCGCAGGCCGAGGCCAAGGAGCGGCTCTGCCAGCTCCAGGCGCCGGCGGCGCTTCTGGAGCGGGCCCTCGGGGCCGACGGCTTTGCCGTGCTCCAGGAAGAGCGGGGCGCGGCCGAGACCTACGGGCTCTCGCCGGTGCAGGCCGACGCCATCCTCCGGCTCACGCTCGGCCAGCTCGTCAACCTCGAGCAGGAGAAGCTCGGCGGGGAGCACCGCGAGCTGCTCACCAAGATCGGCGAGTTCCGTCGGATCCTCTCCGACGATGCCAACATCAAGGCCCTGATCCGTGAGGAGCTCCTGGGCCTCGAGCAGAAGCACGCCGACGAGCGGCGGACCGAGATCAGCGGCGAGGCGGGCGACATCCGCGACCTGGCCGAGTTGATCACCGAGGCCACGATGGTGGTCACGATCAGCCGGGCCGGCTACGTCAAGCGGACGCCGGCCGACGTCTACCGGGCCCAGCGGCGCGGCGGCAAGGGGATCAAGGGCACCAGCACCGACGAGGAGGATCCGATCGAGCACCTGTTCGTGGCCAGCACCCACGACTGGCTGCTGGTGTTCACGACGCTCGGCAAGGTGTTCTCGATGCGGGTCTTCGAGCTGCCCGAGCTGGCCCGCGACGCCAAGGGGCGGGCGCTCGTCAACCTGCTGGAGTTCGAACCGGGCGAGAAGGTGGCCCAGTGCCGAGCCGTGGGCGGCTTCGAGGATCCGAACCAGTTCCTGATGCTGGCCACCCGCGGCGGCGTGGTGAAGAAGACCGCCCTCGAGCAGTATCGCCGCCGCCGCACGAAGGGGCTGATCGCGGTCAAGCTCCGCGAGGGCGACGAGCTGGTCGCGGCGGTGATCACGAAGCCGGGCGACGAGCTCGTCCTGGCCACTGCCAAGGGTATGGCGATCCGGTTTCCCGAGTCGGACGCCCGGCCGATGGGCCGCGACACGAGCGGCGTCCGCGGGATCAAGCTCGGCTCCGGCGACCAGCTCGTGGGGATGGTGGTGGCCGATCCCGAGGCCACGCTGCTCACGGTCTGCGAGAACGGCTACGGCAAGCGGACGCCCTTCGGCGCCGGCACGCCGCTGACCGGCCCGGCGCCCGACGAGGGGGGCGAGGAGCCCGCCGCCGACGCGGTCGAGCCGGCCGACGGCGAGGGGGAGGACGGCCCCAGCGGGATGCGGTATCGCACCCAGCACCGCGGCGGCAAGGGCGTGCGGGACATCAAGGCGACCGCCCGCAACGGCCGCGTGGTTTCGGTCGTGGCCGTGGGCGACGGCGACCAGGTCCTGATGATGACGGCCCGCGGCAAGATCCAGCGGGTCAACGTGGCCGAGATCCGGCCGATGGGCCGAAACACGCAGGGCGTGCGGATCATGCGGCTCGACGACGCAGACACGCTCGCCGCGATGGTGACCGTGCCGCCGAGCGAGCAGGAAGAGGCTGACGCGACGCCGGTCGCGGAGCCGCCGGCCTGACGCGGCACCCGCTCGGCCTCGCCGGGAATGCAAGCGGTTTGACAGGCCCCCACGGCCGGGTTTCAATCGTCGCTTCCGCACCAGACCTCGTAGTCTCCCGGGCCGGTCGCAGCGGTCGGGGAGGGGGGTCACCACCCGTGGAGTCTTCCAGCATCGTGGCACGACCGCACTTCTTGTTTCCCCTCGTGGCGACCGTCGCCACCGCCGCCCTCCCCGGGATCGCCTCGGCAGCCGACGAGGTGACGACCGAGTCGATCTTCGGCGCCTACGGGTTCTTCTGGCTGCTCGGCCTCGCCTGCGCGTGCCTCGCCCTCTACAAGGCCTGGGACTTCTTCAAGTGGATGGAGGCGCAGTCGCCCGGCACGCCGCGGATGCAGGAGATCGCCGGCTTCGTGCGGACCGGCGCCGACGCCTACCTCCAGCAGCAGTACAAGGTGGTGGGAGCCTTCTTCGTGGCCATCTTCCTGCTCCTGGCGGTGATGGCCTTCGGACTCAACGTGCAGAGCGCCTGGGTGCCCTTCGCCTTCATCTCGGGCGGCTTCTTCTCCGGCCTGGCCGGCTGGTTCGGCATGAAGACGGCGACGCTCGCCAGCAACCGCACCGCGGCCGGCGCCGAACGCAGCCTCAATGACGGCCTTCAGGTGGCCTTCCGCTCCGGGGCCGTGATGGGCCTCACGGTCGTGGGTCTCGGCCTGCTCGACATCATGCTCTGGTTCCTGATCCTGTACTGGATCGTGCCGCTGTTCGCGCAGCCGCTCTCGCTCGAGGAGATCACCGTCACGATGCTCTGCTTCGGGATGGGGGCGAGCTCGCAGGCCCTGTTCGCCCGCGTCGGCGGCGGCATCTTCACGAAGGCGGCCGACGTCGGCGCCGACCTCGTGGGCAAGGTCGAGCACAGCATCCCCGAGGACGACGCCCGCAACCCCGCCACGATCGCCGACAACGTGGGGGACAACGTGGGCGACGTGGCCGGCATGGGGGCCGACCTTTACGAGAGCTACTGCGGCAGCATCCTGGCCACGGCGGCCCTGGGCGTGGCGGCCTTCCACGGCCAGCACCGGATGCAGATGGCAGCCCTGTTCCTCCCGATCACGATCGCCGCGGTGGGCACGCTGCTCTCGATCTGGGGCATCTACCAGGTCCGCACCCAGGAAGACTCCTCGCAGAAGAGCCTGCTGGCGGCCCTCGCCAAGGGCATCAACATGTCGACCGTGGCGATCGTGGGGGCCACCTTCCTGCTGGCCCCGATGCTGCTCGGATGGAAGAGCAGCAGTTTCGGCGTCGCGATCAGCGTGATCGTCGGCCTGTTGGCCGGCTGGCTGATCGGCAAGTGGACCGAGTATTCCACGAGCAACGAATACAAGCCGACCCAGGAGCTCGCCGATCAGGCGCTGACCGGCCCCGCCACGATCATCATCGGCGGCGTGGCCGAGGGGATGATGAGCGTCTGGGCGCCGGTGCTGATCACGGGCGCCGCCACGCTCCTGGCCTTCGGGTTCGCCAACGGCTTCAACTTCAGCGACCCCGGCCAGTTCGCGCTCGGGCTCTACGGCGTGGGGATCGCGGCGGTCGGCATGCTCTCGACGCTCGGGATCACGCTGGCCACCGACGCCTACGGACCGATCGCCGACAACGCCGGCGGCAACGCCCAGATGGCCGGCATGCCGGCCATCGTCCGCGAGCGGACCGACGCCCTCGACGCGCTGGGCAACACCACCGCCGCCACCGGCAAGGGCTTCGCGATCGGTTCGGCCGCGCTCACGGCGCTGGCCCTGCTCGCGGCCTACGTCGAAGAGATCCGAATCGGCTTCGAACGCTGGGGCCAGGCGGCGATCACGGCCACGGCCGAGGGGCAGCAGGTCGTGATCGATGGCAAGGTGCGGCCGCTCGTGGCCGGCGAGTGGGTCAAGCTGGCCGACGGTCTGGCCGTGCAGGTCGGAGACAAGCCGGCCCAAAATCGGATGTGGATGGTGCTCGACGACGCGGTGCTCGAAGGCCGGATCAACTCCGAGGGCAAGGTGCTCGAGGAGCCGGTGATCCCGGGGCTGGAGGCCCGCGGCCGGACGCAGGTGGCCGCGGCCGTGCCGGCCGAGACGATCACCCGCCTCGCCGACGCGGAGCAGATCGTGCCGGTCAAGACCGCCCGGATGGCCGACTACATGCGGCATTACGACGTCACCCTGATGAACCCCAAGGTGCTCGTCGGCCTGTTCATCGGCGCCATGAGCACGTTCGTGTTCTGCGCCCTGACGATGAAGGCCGTGGGCCGGGCGGCCAAGGGCATGGTGGAGGAGGTTCGCCGCCAGTTCCGCGAGAAGCCGGGCATCATGCAGGGCACCGACACGCCCGACTACGCGGCCCCGGTGGCCATCAGCACCAAGGCAGCCCAGCGGGAAATGATCCTGCCGTCGCTTCTCGCGCTTGCCCTGCCGGTCGTGACCGGCCTGCTGCTGGGTGTGGGGGGCGTGATGGGCCTGCTCGTGGGCGGCCTCACCACCGGCTTCTGCGTGGCCGTGTTCATGGCCAACGCCGGCGGCGCCTGGGACAACGCCAAGAAGCACATCGAGAGCGGCGTCCACGGCGGCAAGGGCACCGAGGCCCACAAGGCCGCGGTCGTCGGCGATACGGTCGGCGATCCCTTCAAGGACACGAGCGGCCCGAGCCTCAACATTCTCGTGAAGCTCATGAGCATGGTGAGCGTGGTGGTCGCCGGCCTGATCGTGCGGTACTCGCTCGAGGCGCTCGGGATCTTCTGAAGCCACGCTCGAAGGGGACTGTGCTTCCGAAGAGGCCACGTCTTCCGTGGGTCGGGGTTGCCCGTGCCATCTCGCCGGACGCTCGCTGCGCACATCCTGTGCTTCGCTCGCTCGATGGAAACCGTCCTTCGCCATCCTGGCTACGGACGGTTTCCAACGCCGTCTCGATTGGCACGGGCAACCCCTCCAGCGACCTCGTCCGCCGGCATGCGACTGGCGGTTCCTCTGATGCTTTCGGCGGAGCTGGTCGGGGGCACGCGCAGGAGCCGGTGAA
>JBIIYH010000052.1:0-14925 GCA_044346905.1 Pirellulales bacterium | reverse complement strand
CTCGGCAGCGGGTCCGCGCGCATTCGCGTCGGACGACGTTCGTTCCCCGACTCCGTCGGTCGGGGGCGCGTGGCCTGCGACCCACCCGAGGAGATCCTCCATCATGACGTCATTCCAGAGGCCGGCCGCCGGGCCGGTCGGCCCCCTCGCCCGCTGCGGCTTCGCAGCGGCGCCGAGCGGCTTGCTGCGGGCTTGGCTCGCGGCGGCTGCCGCGGCTGTTTGCTGGGTGGGCGGACCGCCCGCCCAGGCCACGACTTTTCAGTGGTTCACGAATCAAGCGGCGTTCACGACCGCGCTGACGGCGGGATTTTACTCGGCGGATGGCGCCACCCTGGCAGACCCGGGAGGGACGCTGGCTGCGAATCCAAAAACCCTGGCCGGCGGCACGTATGGGTTTCAGGTTTTTGCGACCGGAGGCTTGTACGGGACCGCCTCGAACCCGGGGATCCAACCTCTCGATTTCAACACCCCGCTGACCTTCCAGACCTTCACTCCGTCTCAGGGCGTGACGGCCTTCGGCGGGCTGTTTTCGCTGCGAACTGAGTCCGAGTCACGACAAACCGGCGATCTGAGCCTGGCGGTGTTCACGGGCGACGGCAGCCAGTCGATCGCCAGTCAGTCGCTGAGCGTGACGAGTTCAGGCCCCTCGTTCCTGGGTCTCATCACCTACGGCGGCACGCAGCCGATCACGCGGGCCACGCTGACGGCGACAACCACCCCTGGGTCGCTGCTGCCCACCGCCGAGACGGTGATCGTCGGCGTGCCCGAGCCCTCGACGGTGGCCGCGTTCTCGACGGCCGCGGTGCTGCTCGGGATCGCCTTCCGGCTGCGAAAGCGGGCGGGGCGAATCGTCGCCATCGGCATCGCTCTGGCGATCGTCGGCATGGACGTGGCGACCATCGCCGCCGACCCGCCTCCGGCAGCAGCCGCGGCGGAGAACGCGGTCGGCAAGGCGGTCGAGAAGGCGGCCGGGCTGCGGGCCGCGAACAAGCACGATGAAGCCCTCGAGGTGCTGCGGCAGGCCACTCGGGCAGTCAAGCAGTCGGCGGGGGAAGAGGCCGCCGAACTACTGCCGATCTACGAACTCGCGACCGAGATCCTGATCGAGACCGAGGCGGGCGAGAAGGCGGCAGCGTTGCTCCAAAAGTCGCTCGCCCTCCATGCGAAACTGCTGGAGGAGGCCGGCGAGTCCGACCAGAAGCTGACCGCCAGCCACGCCCGGGCCATCCTCCTCGAGAGCCGGCTCCACGCCCACGACGGCCGGCTGCTCCCGGCCGTGGAATCCTCGGCCCGGGCGGCCCGGATGCTCGACCGGGCGGCCGGCCCCGCCGCCGCCGACATCCCCCGAGCCGTGGCCCAGCTCGAAGCCGCCGTCAAGGCGGTCGCCGACCTGCTCGGCCCGGCCCATGAGTCGGCACTCGAGGCCAACCTCGTGGCGGCGGAGGCCCTCGAGTCGATCGGTCAGTGTGGAGCGGCGGCGGCCCGGCGGGCCACGCGGCTGGCGGCGGTTCGGGAGTCCCTCGGCGGTGCCGATGCAGACTCGCTGGCCGACGCCTGCCGCGTGGCCCTCCTGCGGCTGGCCGCCGGCCAGGCCGGCGACGCGGTGGCCGATCTCGAGTCGGCCTTGGAGGCCGCGCCGCCGGAGACGCGGGGCTACGCGGCCGCGGTCCGCTCGCTCGGTCGGCTCCAACAGGCGGCCGAGCAGTTCGCCGCGGCCAGGCAGGCCTTTCTCCGGGCGGCCGAGCTCGACGCCGCTTCCCCCGGCATGACGCCGGTCGCCCCGCTCCACGACAAGCTGCTCGCCGCCACGGTCGCCTTTCGAAGCGGCCGCGGGCCGGCCCCGACCGCCGAACTCGACGCCTTGGTGGCCGCCCTGCCCGCCAAGCTGGCGGGCAGCGATCCGGCCGCTCCGGCGGTAGTCGAGGCTCTGCTCGACGCTGCCGAGATCGCCCTGGACGTCGGCCGCCCCCAACTGGCCAAAGATCTGGGTGGCCGGGGTCTCGCGCTGGCCAAGGGCTGCCCGGCGGTGCCCGCGGCGGAACGCATCGCGCTGGCCGTGGCAGCGGCCCGCCCGCTGGTCGGCGGGAGCGAGCAGGCGAAGGCCAAGGCCGCGCTCGAGCGGGCGGTTCAGGAAGCAGAGTCGCAGATCGGCCGCTCGCACCCCCAGACGCAGGCCGCCGTGCTGGCGCTCGCCGAATGCCTGGCCGTGACGACGCCGGCGGCGGCGCGGCCGCTCGTGGAGCGGCTCTTGGCCGGCGGGGCGGCGAGCCCGCGGGCCGACGGCGACGAGCGGCTCGTGCGGCTGTTCGAGTCGGTCGGGGCCACCCAGGAAAGCGACGGCTCGGGCCGCACCGCCGCAGCCTGGGGAGACGAGCTGCTGCGACTGCGGCGGGAGCAGTTGGGGGCCGAGCACCCGCGGGTGGCCGCAACCTGCCTGAGCCTGGCCGCCGGACGCCTCGGCGCGGGGGCCGTGGATGCGGCGATCGCCCGCTGCCGGGAAGCGATCGCGCTCCAGGAACGGTCTCTCGGCAGGGATCATCCCGAAGTGGCCGCGAGCCTGCTCGTCGAAGGAGACGCCTATCGCCGCGGTGGCCAGTTCGACGAGGCGGCGGCCGCGGTCTCACGGTCGCTGTCCATCTGGGAGGCCAAGGCGGGGCACTGGCACGACGCGACGCTGGCGGCCGTTCGCAGCCTGGCCGGCGTGCGGCTCGCCCAGGGCCGCGCCGCCGACGCCTTACCTCTCCTCGAGCGACTCCTGGCCGCCGACACCAAGGCAACGCAGGCTCAGCCAGCCCGCCACGCCCGGCTGCTCGTGCGGCTGGCTGGGGTGCTGGCGACGACCGACGCCGCTGAGCGGAGCCGCAACTGCCTGAAGGAGGCGATCTCCCTCCCCTGCTTCGACCCGGCCGACGATGAAGGCGATCCCGACAACGATCCGGCGGTCCGGGAGCTGGCCCTCACGCTGGCCGAAGCGGCCCGGGTGTTCGCCGTGCTCGACGACAAAGCGGCGGCCACGGAGGCCGTCCGCAGGGCGCGAGGGCTGGCGATCGGCATGGCGAGCCCCCGCGACACGCTCGCCCTGATCGACGGCATCGCCTCGGGCGCGAAGCCCCTGCCCGCCGGGCGGCTGTGAGCGATTCGCCGCCGCGTGAGGCTCACTGCGACTGCTGGACTTCCCCATCGGGAGGCAGTGACTCGAGCAGCCGTAAGGCCCGGGCCGCAGCCGCGTCGACCGCATTGGCATCGCCGGCCAGTCCGGCCACGTCCTGTCGCTCCTTCTCGACGGCCTCTTGCAGCGAATCGATCCGCTGCGGCAGGGGCGACGCCTCTGCGAACTGCTCCTGCTGGGCGGCCAGGATTTTCTCGGCGTCTGCCAGGGCCGCCTCGGCGGCCTCGAACCGGCTGATGCTCTCGGCGATGTCACGGGCCTCGACGGCGATCCGAGCCTCGGCCACGGCCAGTTCGGCGGCCGACGTGAGCGGTTCGACGAGGTCCGGGTGCTCAGCACCCTGCACCGCCCGTCGCCAGGCGACCGCCGCCGTCAGATCGCTGCGGGCCGCGGCGCGTTCGCCACTGGCCCGCCGGGCCTCCGCCCGCCGGGCGAGCAGGTCGGCCCGCACGAGCCCGGCCTCCCGCACGGCCGGCGGCAGGTCGGTGGGCGACGCCGTGAGCGGAGCCGGCGGCGGGACGGCCGCGGCCACCGCCACTCCCCGGGGCGGCTTGGGCAGGGCCGGGGCCATGGCAGCCTCCGCGGCCGCAATGGCCTCGTCGAGTTTGGCGACGGCCTGCTCCGGGGTGGCCTTGGCCTCGTCGGCCTCGGCGGCCTCGGCGGGCTCCGGCGGGGCCGCGGCGAGCCGTGCCTCGGCGAGCGCCAGCCTGCCTGCCGCCCGCAGCGGGCGGCAGCCGCTGGCCAGCATCAGCGAGTAGGCCGACTGCCGCAGGGTCTTGTCGGCCAGGGCGAGCCGCTCCTCGAGACCCTCGCGGGCCGCCCGCGCCAGTTCGGCCGCTTTGCGAACGGCGGCCAGCGGCTTCGCGATCGCTTCCGGATCAGCCGCCTCGCCGGCCTCTAGATTTTCCAGCCCGTCGAGCAGCAGTTCGACACGTCCGTCGAGCACCTCGAGGTTCGTCAACTCCAGCGGTACGAGTTGCCCGACCGCCTTCTCGCCTCCCCGGAGGAACCCGTTGATCGCCCGCTGGAGATCCTTGTCGTTGAGCGCCCGGAAGCCCGCTTCATACTTCGTGGCAGCGGCCTCGAGGTTTCCCATCCGGCGTTCGATCGACCCCCGGAAGGCGAGCAGATCCACCCACAGCTTCGTCCGCGGAATCAGCTGCGGGTCCCGGCCCCGCGGCTTGAACTCCTTCTCCAGCGGCTCGGATTCGGCCAGCGCCTGCCGGTATTGTCCCGCGGCGAACAGGCCCCCGAGTTTCGCGGCCAGATCGGCCGGCTGCTCGGGCTCGGCCTCGGTGTCGCCGGCGTGGGCAACGGCGGCCACCAGCGCCGCGGCGAGCAGCCACGACACCGAGCGCCATGAAGCAGACATGAGTACCACCTTGGCTCCTCGCTGATCCTCAGAAATCGTCCACGGGCGGCGGGGCCTTCCCCGGCTTCGTGGCGGGCTTCGTGCCCGGCCGGGCCGGCTTCGCCGGAGCCGGGCTCACGGCCTCCGAGTCGGCAGGGTCGGCCGGCGGGGCGGGGGCGGGCGAATCCTGGCTGGCCCCCGCGGGCTTTGGTCGCGGCCGGGCATGGGCGTCGAGCGCCCCGGACCAGACCCCGACAGCGTATTTGTCCCGCAGGCCGACCCGCCGGGTGTTGTCGCCGTCGAGGTCGAGGAAATAGAGGTCCGCGGTGAAGCTTCCATTGCCATCGACGTCGCTGAACCGCACCCCTTCGTCGGGATTCTCCTCGTCGGAACCGGCCACCCGCGGCTCGCTCACGAGCTTCGCCGAGGGATCCGACGACCGCGAGGCAGGCTCGCCATGCACCACGAGCGAGACCCCCTCGTGCCGATCGGGCTCGAATTCTCCGGCCATCCCGAGCACGAGCCCGCCGACATCGAAGAACATCCGCTGGGGATCGGGCCGCAGACCGGCCGGCAGCGGCGTCATTGAGAGCGTCAGGAGCACCGCCCCCGCGATCACGACGCCGGAGCAGCCTCCGACCAGCCCCCCCGCCACCCGTTCCACGGTGGAAGGCTTCAGGCTGCCCTCGTCATCAACGGCGGCGAAAGCCCCCTTGTGGAATCGGAACCGCAGCCCGGCGAACGTTCCCCAGGTCAGGGCCGCAAAGGCCAGCGGCACGGCGATGCCCTGGTAGGGAAAATCCGGCGACAGAAATGGCTCCAGGGCCAGCCTCAGGCCGTCGCCCAGAAAGCCCGCGAGGAGTTCGTGGAACAGCAGGCCGACCGTGACGGAGACGATCATCTCCATGCCGATCAGCCCGCCGGCGAGCGCGCCGGCCTGGCTGCCCTGCCAGGCCGCGAACCCCACCGCACAGATCACCGCCAGGTCGTACATGCCGCCCTCAGGTCGTGACTCGCTGGACCTCGGTCACGCTCGTCAGGCCCTTGAGCACCTTGAGCAGCCCGTCCACCTTGAGAAACTGGGTTCCGCCGTTGGCCGCAGCCCCCCGCAGGTCGTTGATCGACGGCTGCGGGGTGATGAGCTTCCGCAGAGGATCGTTCATCACCAGCAGCTCATGGATGCCGAGCCGGCCCCGATAACCCGTGCCGCGGCACTTCGGGCAGCCCTTCTCCTTGTAGATGTGGGGCACGCGATCGCGGTCGAGCTTGAACCGCTCCAGGATCGCCGGCGGCGTCGGATAGGGCTCGCGGCAGTCGATGCAGAGCTTGCGGGCCAGCCGCTGGGCCAGGACCGCGGTCATGGCCGTCTGAATCAGCGTCGGCTCGAGGCCGAGGTCGATGAGTCGCGTCACCGTGGCCACGGAATCATTGGCGTGGATCGTGGAGAACACGAAATGCCCCGTGAGAGCCGCCTGGCAGGCGATCTCCGCCGTCTCCTTGTCGCGGATCTCGCCCACCAAGAGCACGTCGGGATCCTGCCTGAGCACGCTGCGGAGGATGCTCGCGAACGACACCCCGGCCTTCGAGTTGACGGCGATCTGGGTGATGTTGTCGAGCCGATACTCGACGGGATCCTCGATGGTGGTGATGTTGTGGGAGTGGGCGTCGATCTCGCTGAGCGAGCCGTACACGGTCGTGGTCTTGCCGGACCCCGTCGGCCCGGCCACCAGAAACATCCCGTAGGGCAGATGGATGATCTCCCGCAGCTGCTTGAGCACCTGCGACCGCAGCCCGATCCCCTCCAGGCCCGACTTCATCACGCCGCCCGAGGAATTGAGCAGTCGCATCACCACCTTCTCGCCGTAACTGGAGGGCGTGGAGGCGACGCGGATGTCGTACTTCACGTCGTCGAGCAGCGCGGCGAACGTGCCGTCTTGAGGCCGCCGCCGCTCGGCGATGTTCATGTCGGACACGACCTTGAGTGCCGAGACCACGCCGCGGCCCGTCAGGGAGTCGATCCGGCGCACGTCCTGCAAGACCCCGTCGACGCGATAGCGGATGAAATAGCCCTGCTCCTGCGCCTCGAAGTGGATGTCGGTCGCCGCGGCCTGCATGGCCTCGAGCAGCATCTGCCGGGCTCGCTTCACGTTCTCGGAGGCCTCCTGGCCGTCCCCGTCGGCGGCGTCGGTGAACATCGGGGTGCCGTCCTTCCGAAGGAGCTTCAGCACCGGCTCCGGCGGCCCGGCCGGTTCGACGTCGGCAGCCGGCTTCCGCCGGAGGACTCGACCGGCCCACTCCTTCCAACTCGGCGGGGCGGTTTGGTCGGCTGCCTTGGTGGCGAGCCGGTTCGCCCGCCGCTCCCGCCTTGCCTTAAGGGAGGCCCACGACCGCTGCAGTCCGGCCCGGGTCAGCACCCGCTGGTGTTCCGGCACGGCGGCGTCCCGTTGCCGGGCAAACAGGCCGCCGCCGAGGGTGATGCCCACGATCCCGAGCAGCATGGCCGCCATCGGCCCGACCGCGACCGTGGCGATGACCATCGCGGCCGCGACAGCCTCCAGGCCCAAGACCCAGGCGTCACCCCGCGGGATCTCGCGGGCTTCGGTCTCGGCCCTGGCCCACCTGGCCAAGGCCACGGCCGCAACGGCGACCGCGGCGAAGACGCCGAGAATCAGGGCTCCGGCCCAGGGAAACCGGATGACGGAGGGCAGTTCGATCGCCGCAACCATGAACTCGGCACCAGTGTTTGCCGCTGCCTGATACCGATGAAACGCTGAAACCACGGTTATCCGCGACATCCCTTCCCCTGTAAAGCGCACCAGCCGCACGCTCACGGGATTCTCATCAACGACAACATCATTTCTTAATGTTCGCGACGTAAGGTTTCCGTCGAGGAATCAGTCAGGCGAGTGGAGGCAGAGGGTCTTCCACTCGCTCGATTCCTCCCCCACCTTCCACCCTCCAAGAATCCGCGCCGCTCTCGAGCGTCCGGACTTGGTCTTTCAATGAGAGCCCACGTGGTCAGGCACCCCGCACGTTCGAGGCGCTCGAGCGACCCTTGCAGTCGCGGATCGCGGCACGGCTGTATCCGGCCGCGGTCGGGCGTGTCGCTGGTCGAGTTGCTCGTGACGATCGCGATGATCGCCATCCTCGTCAGCATCATGCTGCCGGTGCTGGGAATAGCCCGCGAGTCCGCCCGCCGCACGTACTGCTCCAACAACCTGGCCCAGTTGACCAAGGGGCTGATCAGCCACGACATGGAGCGGGCGAGCCTGCCGGGCTGGAGAAACTCGGTCGCTGGATACACCGACGCCATGGTGGCCGCCAATCAGCCCGCCAACGCCCGCGTCTCCTGGACCGTCTCGATCCTGCCGTTCATCGGCGAGAACGACCTGGCCGACTGGTATCGCGAGTACACGACCGGGGCGGCCGCCGACGACGTGACGCGGAAGCGCGTGGACCTGTTCGTCTGTCCGTCGGCCGATGGCGTGGCCCGCAACGGGCTCTGCTACATGGGCAACGGCGGCACGGGTGCCGAGACGCTGGCCGCCGGCAGCCCGCCCCAGCAATATCGCGGCGACGGAGCCATGCTCGACACGGTGGGCAACGGCTACGCCGCGAGCCGCTGGAGCCTCGAGCAGATGGCGCTCGGCGACGGCGTGGCGGGCACGCTGCTGCTCGTCGAGCGATGCGGCTTGGATGCCCCGCGGGACGTTTCCTGGTCGAGTTTCCCCATGCCGACGATTTCGGGGGAGCGGACCCTGTTCGAGAGGAACCATGTCGTGCTACACCCGCCCGCCCTGGCGAGCGGCCAGCACCCGCCGGCAGATGCGCGGATCCTCAACCCGACGGCCGAAACCCTGCCGGCCTCGAGCAACGACTGGGCCTGGCGGTATCCCTCGTCACGGCACAAGGGGGGCGTGGTTGCATCGTTCTGCGACGGCCACGTCCGGTTCCTGGGCGAGAAAATCTCCCCCTGGGTGTATTGCCAGTTGCTCACCGCCGACAAGAAGTACCGCTCCGCTCGGGCCGCCGGCTGGGAGCAGTATCGCTTGGATGGCCAGTGGGTTCCGTACATCCTCGACGATGCCGACATCCCGCGGTAGCGGGCCGCTCACGGGCCTGTGGTCCCCTCACCCGGCACGCTCAGGCCGCGGTCATCCGGGAGCCGAGAGCGGCCGACGGACCGTAAGAGCGGCAAAACCGCCGCTCGCAACAAACACGAGCCGACGAACACGGCTGCGTAGGCCTCGCGGGTCTCCCCCAGCGATCTGAGCAGGAGCCCGCCGCAGGCCGCCCCGGCGACCGTCGCCACCGCGATGCCCAGCGTGTAGACACTGATCACGCCGCTGCGGTCGCGGTCTCCGGCGAATTCGAAGAGCAACAGCGTCACCGCCAGCTCATAAGCCGCCCAGCAGGTGCCGGCGATGAACTGCACGACGACCAGCCAGCGGACGTCGGTGCTCGGCAACCAGAGCAGCGACAAGGGCGCGACCGCGAGGCTGGCCAGCACCAACAGCCGGCGCGGCCCCAGTCGCGAGCCGAGCCGCCCGATCGAGGGCAGGAAGACCGCCTTCACGAGGAAGGCGGCCCCGAACACGGCGAGAAACTGACCGTAGCCGAACCCCAGGGCCTCGAGCATGTAGGGCGTGAAATAGGGTCCTGCGAACTGGATCCCGAATGTGAAGCAGCAGAGAAAGGCGACCAGCCGGCCCGCCTGACCGGCGGCCAGGTCGCGGAGACCGGCGGCCACGCGGCCCCGGATCGTGAGCCCGGCCCTGACCGCGTCTCGCTCCCGCCATTGTCGCCGCGGCTCGCGGCATCCCCAGAGGCTGAGCGACGACACGAGCCGCGCCGCCGCCGCCGCCAAGAACAGCACCGCGAAGCCCTGCAGGGCCGTGCTCCGCGCGGCCTCGGCCCGGAGCACCAGGCCGCCGCTCACGAACGACACGAGGACGGCGACCTGACCGAGCCGGTTTCGCTGCGCGAAATAGCCGGTGCGCACCCGCGGCGGAACGAGGGTGGCCGTCCACGAGGTCCACGACGGGGCCGAGGCCATGCCCGCGGACCAGTAGACGCTCGCGGCCGCGAGCAGCTGCCACGGCTTCGCCTGCCCCGCGACCGCCCACCAGGCCAAGGGGACCAGGCCCGCCGCCTGGATCGCCGTGCAGACCACCACGAACCGGCGTCGCCCACCGAGCAGGCGGACGGCCAGGGGCGCGGCAAGCTGCACCACGGCCCCGACCAACAGCGGCACGCTCACCACGAGGCCGGCCACCACCGGCCCGAGCCCGAGCGCGAGCACGAACGCACCCAGGTACATCTCGCCGCAGCCCACCATCACGCTGTAGGCGATCGCATCGATGGTGCCGATGACGAGATCGCGGCGGAGTCCGCTTCGCCACCAGCGAAAGAGGCCGGCCGAGGGGCGGTGGGTGGGGTGCGACACGGGGGGCCGGGGCGGTCGGAGTGCCGGGGAGGGTGGCTCATGTCTATACTCCCGCAGCCCGGCGGGATAGCCGCCCGGCCAAACCCGCCCATCGCCCCCCGCACCCGTGGAGACACTCGTCATGAAGGCCCTCGTCACCGGTGGCACCGGCTTCGTCGGCCGCCAACTCCTGCCGCTGCTCGACCGCCCGATCGTCCTCTCGCGATCCGTCGAGCGGGCCCAGCGGTCGGTGGGCCGGCACGCGGGGCGGGTGCTCGCCTGGGATCCGCTCGACGGGCCTCCCCCAGCCGAGGCCTTCGACGGCGTCGATGTGGTGTTCCACCTGGCGGGTGAGTCGGTGGCCGAAGGCCGCTGGACCGCCGCCCAGAAGGATCGGATCCGCGACAGCCGGGTTCGCGGCACGAAGAACCTGGTGGCGGGCATCGCCCGGGCCGAGCCGCGGCCCCGCGTGCTGGCGAGCGCCTCGGCCGTCGGCTACTACGGCGACCGCGGCGAGGAGGAGCTCACCGAGTCAGCCCGGCCGGCTTCCGACTTCCTCGCCGACGTCTGCCTCGAGTGGGAGCGGGAGGCGCTCGCCGCGGAGCCGCTCGGCGTGCGGGTGGTGACGCTCCGCACGGGCATCGTGCTCGGCCACGGCGGAGCGCTCGCCAAGATGCTCACTCCCTTCAAACTCGGCGCAGGCGGGCCGCTCGGCAACGGCCGCCAGTGGATGCCCTGGATCCACGTCGCCGACATGGCGCGGCTCTACCTTCACGCCGCCGCCACCGAGGGCATTCGCGGCCCGCTGAACGCCGTCGCCCCCAATCCTGTCCGCAACTCGGAGTTCACCAAGGCGCTCGGCCGAGCCCTCCACCGGCCCGCCTTCATGCCCGCGCCCTACATCGGCCTGCGGATCGTGTTCGGCGAGTTCGCCAAGGTGCTGTTCGCCTCGCAGCGGGTGATCCCGAAGGTGGCCCTCGATACGGGCTTTTCGTTCGAGTTTCCCGAGATCGCCGGAGCCCTCGCGGAGATCCTCGCCCCGGCCGCGGCTTGAACAGGCTTTCAGGCGTCAGCCGCGGCGGGCAAGGCGGCGGGCTTCGGTGACGCGGGCCACGGCCTCGGCGGGCGAGTCGGCGAGCGCCGTGAGGTGGCCCATCTTCCGGCCCAGCCTGGGCTCCCGCTTGCCGTAGAGATGCAGCCGCACGCCGGGCACGGCCAGGGCGGCGGCCCAGTCGGGCTCCCGCGGTGAGCGGGCGGGATCGTCTCCCCAGCAGTCGCCGAGCAGGTTGGCCATGGCCGCCGGCCCTACCTGGCGGGTGGAACCAAGCGGCAGCCCGCAGACGGCCCGCACCTGCTGCTCGAACTGGCTCGTCTCGCAGGCCTCGATCGTGAGGTGGCCGGAGTTGTGGGTCCGCGGCGCGATCTCGTTGACGAGCACGCGGCCGTCCTTGGTGACGAAGAACTCGACGCAGGCCACGCCCACCACGCCGAGCGCGGCGAGGATCCGGCCGGCGATCTCGGCGGCCGCGGCCAGCACGGAGTCCGGCAGGCCGGCCGGCACGCTCGAGACGTCGAGAATGTGGTTGGCGTGGGCATTCCGCGCCGGGGCGAAGGCCGCGACCTCGCCGTCGAGCCCGCGGGCGGCCACCACCGAGATCTCGCAGTCGTAGTCGACCCAGCCTTCGAGCACGAAGGTCCGCGGGCCGTCGGCCCCGGCGGCGAGCGCCGCCCAGGCCGGCTCGACGTCGGCAGGAGCGGCGAGCTTCGCCTGCCCCTTGCCGTCGTAGCCGAAGGCGGCCGTCTTGAGCACGGCGGGCAGCCCCAGCGCGGCGACCGCCTCGTGAAGCTCGTCCCGCGACCGCACCACGCGATGCGGCGCACATTCGAAATTGTGGGCCACCAGAAACGCCTTCTCGCGGGCTCGGTCCTGGGTCGTGTGCAAGACCTGCGGCGTCGGCCGCACTGCCGTGACCTGGGCCAAGCCCTCACCGGCCGCGGCGGGCACGTTCTCGAACTCGAACGTGACCACGTCGAGCCCGCGACCGACCTCCGCCAGGAAGGCCGGGTCGTCGTAGGCCCCCACGTGCACGCGATCGCAGACGCGGGCTGCAGGGCAGTCGGCCACGTCACTGATCGCCTCGACGCGGTAGCCCATCCGCTTGGCGGCGACCGCGAACATGCTGCCGAGCTGTCCGCCACCCAGGATCCCGAGCGTCCCGCCGGGCAGGATCGGGCCACGATCGGCACGCGGGATTCCGGCCGCCGGCATCGCTACCGCTCCGAGGTGCGTTCCGACCAGGCGGTGCTCTCGCCGTTGACGTCCTCGCGGAGCACGCGGGCCGTCTGCTCGGCCCGGTAGGCGACGAGCTTCTCGCGCAGGGTCGCGTCTTCGAGCGCCAGGATCGCGATGGCCAACAGCGCCGCGTTGGCGGCGCCGGCCGGCCCGATCGCGAGCGTCCCCACGGGTACGCCCGCCGGCATCTGCACGATCGAGAGCAGCGAATCGACGCCCCGCAGCATCGATGACTCCACCGGCACGCCGAGCACGGGCAGGTGGGTCTGGGCGGCGAGCATCCCCGGCAGGTGCGCCGCGCCGCCGGCACCGGCGATGATCACCTTCAGCCCGCGGTCGGCGGCGCTGGTGGCGTAGGACGCGAGCTTCTCGGGCGTGCGGTGGGCCGAGACCACCTCGCAGGCATGGGCCACGCCGAACTGCTCGAGCAGGTCGGCAGCCCGCTGGAGCGTGGGCCAATCCGACCGGCTGCCCATCACCACGCCCACGAGCGGAGAGGCGGCGGGAGGCGTCATGGGTCGGGTCCGAAGGCGGGGCAGGAGCCGCGGGGCCGTCGTGAATCGCGGCCCGTTGGATGCCATCTTGCTTGTGGCGGTGCGGCGTTGCAAGGTGGGGCCATGGCCCGCCCGCTTCCCGAGATCGTCCGCATCGACTGGCCGGCCGGCCACGATGCGCCCCCGGCTGAGACCGACGCCGCCCTCGACCGGGCGGCCGACATCCTGCGCCGCGGCGGCCTGGTCGCGATCCCGACCGAGACGGTCTACGGCCTCGCGGCCGACGCCCTCGACGAGGCGGCCGTCGATGGCATCTTCCGGGCCAAGGGGAGGCCCGCCACCAACCCACTGATCGTGCACGTGGCCGACGTGGCGATGGCCCGCTCGCTCGCCGCGCGGTGGCCCGAGGCGGCCGAGCGGATCGCCCGAGCGCTCTGGCCAGGCCCGGTGACCGTGGTCGTGCCAAAGGCGGCCGCGATCCCGGGAATCGTCACCGCCGGTGGGCCGACGGTGGCCCTCCGGTGCCCCGCCCATCCACTCGCGCGGCGGCTGATCGAGCGATCGGGCCTGCCGCTGGCCGCGCCGAGCGCCAACCGCTCCGAGCAGGTCTCGCCGACCACGGCCCATCACGTGCTCGAGAGCCTGGGGTCGAAAGTAACCCTGATCCTCGACGGCGGCCCGTGCGACCGGGGCATCGAATCGACCGTGATCGATTGCACGGTCACGCCGCCGCGGATCCTTCGCCCGGGCCCGCTCACGCGAGCCGAGCTCGAGGCGGCCATCGGCGGCCCCGTGGCCTGGCCGACCGCGGATCACGCACCAGGCGAGCCGGCCCGCGCCCCGGGCAGCCGTGCCCGACACTACTGTCCCAAAACGCCCCTGGAGCTGCCGGCCGACCCGGCGACCCGGGTGGCGGAACTTCTGGCGGCGGGCAACCGGGTCGGCTGGCTCGTGCTCTCAGCCGACGACCGAACCCGGGAGCTCGCCGGCTCGCGGGATCTCGTGGCGGTGCCGATGCCGGCCGAGCCGTCGGCCTACGCCCGCCAGCTCTACGCCTCGCTCCATGCCCTCGACCAACGGCAGCTCGACCGGCTCGTGGCCGACCCGCCCCCGGCCGACGAGGCCTGGAGAGCTGTCACCGACCGCCTGTCCCGCGCCGCCGAGCCGGGCTCGTAGTCTCGGACCGCGCGGCTCGGGGTTGCCCATGCCATCTCGCCGGACGCTCCCTCCGGGCATCCTGCCCTCCGGTCGCTCGATGCCAGCTCGCTTTCGGCATCCTGCCTGCGCTCGCTGACAACGCCGTCTCGATTGGCATGGGCAACCCCTCGCAGTCCATGGATGCACCTACGCTACGACGTTCAGCGGCTGGCCCTTCAGGAACGCGGCGAGGTTGGCGGCGGCCGCGGCGATCAGGCGGGCGCGGGCCTTGCGGGTGGCCCAGGCGACGTGCGGAGTAATCACGCAGTTGGGCGCATGCAAGAGCGGGCTGCCGGCGCGGGGCGGCTCCTGCGTGAGCACGTCGAGGCCCGCGCCGGCGATCCGGCCCGCGGCGAGCGCGTCGGCCAGGGCCGGCTCGTCCACGAGACCGCCGCGGGCGGTGTTCACGAGATAGGCCGAGGGCTTCATCGAGGCGAGCCGGGCGGCGTTGACGAGCTGCTTCGTCTCGGGCGTGAGCGGACAGTGGAGGCTGACGACGTCGGCGGTGCGAAACAACTCGTCGAGCGAAACGAACTCGACGCCCTCGTCGCTCGTGCCGGCTGCTCGGCTGCGGCTTGCGGCCACCACCTGCATCCCGAGCGCCTGCGCTATGCTCGCCACGCGGCGGGCGATCGCGCCGTAGCCCACGATGCCGAGCGTGAGCCCGTCGAGCTCCACGAGTTCGCCGTCCCAGTAGCAGAAGTCGTCGCAGGCCTGCCAGCGGCCGGCCCGAGCGCTGGCCGACAGGGCGCCGGTCTGGTTCGTGAGCTCGAGCACCAGCGCGAACACCGCCTGGGCTACCCCCGGCGTGCTGTAGCCCGGCACGTTGGTGACGGTGAGCCCGGCGGCTGCCGCGGCCGCGAGATCGACCACGTTCACCCCCGTCGCCAACACGCCCACATACCGCAGCCCCGGCAGCGCGGAGAGCGTGGCTGCCGAGAGGTGCGTCTTGTTGGTGAGCACGGCCTCGGCGCCGGCGGCCCGGGCGACGATCTC
>JBIIYH010000230.1:0-4573 GCA_044346905.1 Pirellulales bacterium | reverse complement strand
CTCGGCTGCAACGGCTACGAGGTGATCGACCTGGGCGTGATGGTGCCCTGCAACAAGATCATCGAGGAGGCGATCCGCCACGAGGTGGACGTGGTGGGTCTGTCGGGCCTGATCACGCCGAGCCTGGAGGAGATGGTGCAGGTGGCCCAGGAGTTCGAGCACGCGAAGCTCGCGATGCCGATCCTGATCGGCGGCGCCACCACCTCCGCCCGGCACACGGCCGTCAAGATCGCCCCCAAGTATTCCCGCGACGTCGTCTACGTGCCCGACGCCTCGCGGGCGGCGGGCGTGGTGGAGAAGCTGCTCAACCCCGCGAGCCAGACGGAGTTCTCTCGGGCCAACCGGGCCGCCCAGGCCCGCGACGTCGAAAACTTCAAGACCCGGCAGACGACGAAACTCATCCCGTATGCACTGGCCTGCGAGAAGCGTTGGACGACCGACTGGGCCGAGGCCACGATCGCGACCCCGGAGTTTCTCGGCACGCGGTTGCTCGAGAACGTGCCGCTCTCCGAGTTGATCCCGTTCATCGACTGGTCGCCGTTCTTCATGTCGTGGGAGCTCAGGGGCAAGTATCCCGCGATCTTCGCCGATCCGGTCGTGGGCGAGGAGGCCAGGAAGCTTCATCGCGATGCGGTCGCGATGCTCGACGAGGTGTCCCGGGAAGGCACGCTCGTGGCCAAGGGCGTGTATGGCTTCTTCGCCGCCAACTCGGACGGCGATGACATCGTGCTGTTCACCGACGACACGCGGACGGCCGAACTCGGGCGGGTGCACACGCTTCGCCAGCAGTGGGAGCGAAAGGGCCAGGACGTGTTTCACGCCCTGGCCGACTTCGTGGCCCCGCGGGCGAGCGGCCGGGCCGACTACATCGGCGCCTTCGCCTGCACGGCCGGGCACGGCTGCGAGGCGCTCTGCCGTCGGTACGACGCCGACCACGACGACTACTCCTCGATCCTCGCCAAGGCGCTCGCCGACCGGTTGGCCGAGGCCTTCGCCGAGTGGCTGCATGCCAAGGTGCGGCGGGAGTGGGGCTACGGCCTGGAGGAGAGCCTCTCGACCGAGGACCTGATCGAGGAGCGGTATCGCGGCATCCGGCCCGCCCCTGGCTATCCGGCCTGCCCAGACCACACCGAGAAGCAGGGGCTGTTTGCCCTCCTGGACGCCGAGCGGGCGGCGGGGATGACGCTTACGGAGAGTTGCGCGATGATGCCGGCGGCGAGCGTTAGCGGGCTTTATTTTGCCCATCCGGAAAGCCGATATTTTGCGGTGGATCGGATCACGCGGGAGCAGGTCGAGTCATACGCGGCCCGCAAGGGAATGCCGGTCGCCGACGTGGAGCGGTGGCTGGCTCCCAACCTCGGCTACGACGCCTGAGGCGAAGGCCGAAACCGGGAGCCGGGGGTGGAAGCCGGAGGAGCCTGGAGATTTTGCTGCGCTGACGTCGAAGCTCGTCTGGGGTGAGTGCGAAATATCCCAGCGACGGAGGCTTTCATCCCCGGCGGCCGTACCCGGAAGCGGAAAAGTGAACGAGGCGGAGGGCCGGAGCGATGAGCGCGGAACAGCCGAAGCGGCCTCGGGCGCGACGGATCATCCTCGACACCGGGCCGGTCACCGTCGGCCCGGAGGCCACGAGCCTGCTCGTGGAGCGGTTCCTGGACCACGTCCGCCACGAGCGGGGGCTGGCGGCCAACACCCAGGCCGCCTACGCCCGCGACCTCCGTGACTTCGCCGCCTGGCTCGCCGGCCGGGCGGCCGGCTCGCTCAGCGTGCGGGACCTCGGCGACTACCTCGCGGCGCTCGCCAAGCGGGGCCTGGCCCGGGCCAGCATCGCCCGCCAGGCGGCGACGCTGCGGACCTTCTACGCCTTCCTTCAGCTCGAGGGGATCGTGACCGAGAGCCCCGCCGAGCTGATCGCCCCCGGCCGTCCTGACGACGCCATCCCGGGCACGCTCTCGCCGGGGCAGGTCGATCGGCTGCTCGCCGCCCCCGACCCGAAGACGGCCGCCGGCCGCCGCGACCGCGCGGTGCTCGAACTGCTCTACGCCACCGGCTGCCGGGCCTCGGAGGTCTCGGCGATGCGGCTCGACGACGTGCACCTGGCCGAGGCCTTCTGCACCTGCCACGGCAAGGGAAGCAAGGAGCGGGTGGTGCCGCTCGGGAAGCGGGCGGTGGCGGCCGTCTCGGCCTGGCTCGAGCACACCCGTGGGCAGTTCGCGGCCCGGGCCGGCGGCCAGCCGCCGTGGGTCGTGCTCTCGGCCCGGGGCAACCGGCTCTCGCGGATGCGGATCTGGGAGCTCGTGCAGGAGCACGCCGCGACCGCCGGCATCCCGCCCGGCATCGGCCCCCACACCCTGCGGCACTCCTTCGCCACGCACCTGGTGGCCGGCGGCGTCGACCTGCGGCATGTCCAGGAAATGCTCGGCCACGCAAGCATCGCCACCACCCAGCGGTACACCCACGTGGACGCCGGCCGCTTGAAGGCGATCCACGGCCAGTTCCACCCGCGGCGGTAGGGCTGGCTTCAACCCGATCCGTGTTTCGCCGTCAAACCATTTGGGCCGCGAAGGGTTGCCGGTACCCCGGAGCCGGCGTTGCTGGCAAGCGCAGGCAGGATGCCGAAGCGCAGCCAGCATCGAGCGAACGAAGGGCAGGCGGGCACCGATCCGCGCAGCGGATTGGTCGCGCAGTGAGCGTCCGGGCGACGGGGACCGGCAACCCTGAGCCCGCGCGCGGCAGGCCCGCCGCTACTGCTGCTTCTTGGGCGGGGCGAACTTGATCTTCTGGATCAGGGGCACGACCTCGGTGCCCTGCACGATCCCGCTGGCCGCCGTGATCGCGCTCACCACGTGGTCGTATTTCAGTCCGGGATCGCAGTCGAGCTCCAGCTCGGTCAGCTCGGCCCGCGACAGGTCGTTGCCGAAGCTCTGCACGATCTGTGCCTGAATGGCCGCGGTCAGCCGCTTGGCCGCCTGCTCCTTGGCTTTCTTTGCCTGGGCCAGGCCGGTCTTGTCACCCCCGGCCGCCTCGAGCATCGCGTCGGCGCCGCCGAGCTCCCCGAGCAGGTCCTGGCCCGCGATCGACTTGCCCCCCATCTGAACGCCAGCCAGCCGCCCCTCGGGCGTGGCGGTCATCTTGAGCACCAAGGGGGGGATTGGAACGTCGTCGGCGGGCGCCGCACTGGCGCCCAGGGGCATCCGGATGTTGAAGTCGCCCTCCACGACCACCGTTTTGAGGGTGAGCATGAAGAAGGTGAGCAACTGGAAGACGACGTCGATCATCGGCGTCATGTCGATCGGGATCTTACTCGCGAGCTTGCTTTCGCGCTTGGCCATGGGGCATTCTCCGCCGCTGGTTCAGGGACCCTTGTACTCGGCCCGGAGGGTGAACGTGGTAAAGCCCTCTTCCTGGCAGCTGCGGATGATTTGCTGCACGTCGCCGGTGCGGGAGCGGCCGTCGGCCCGGACCACGACCGTGGCCGCCGAGGGCTCCTTGCCGGCGGCCCTCATCACGTCTTTCTCGTTGATCAGGTAGTCCCGCAGGGCGGCCAGCGCCACCGCCTCGCCGTTGTAGATCACCCGGCCGTCGTTCATCAGCTGGAGTGTGAGCGGCTCGATGTCGGAGTTCTCGGCCGGCTTGGCCACCTGGCTGGTGGGCAGCTGGACCCGCTGATCCTGCTCCGCCTCGCTGAAGTTGAGCGTGAACATGAAGAACGTGATCAGCTGGAACGTGACGTCGATCATCGGCGTCATGTCGATGTCAACCGAGCCCACGGGTTTTCGCTTCCTCGCCATGGCAGACTCCTGACCCTGGGGTCACTTCTTACCCATGCCTTGGAATCGAGACATCAGCCGCATCGATTCGTCGGCGGCGGACGAGTTGATCTCCTCGAGCCAGTTCTTGAGCAACTGGAAGAACATGATCGCCGGGATGGCGATCCAGAGGCCGATCAGCGTCGTAACGAGTGCCGTCGCAATACCCGTCGCCAACTGGTCGGGCTTGGGCGCCACGCCCGGATTGTCGGAAATCGTCTTGAAGCTGCTCACCATGCCCTGCACGGTGCCGAGCAGGCCGAGCATCGGGGCCAGCGCACCGACCAGAGCGATGTAGCTGATCTTGTGCTCGAGTTTCATCTGCTCCTCCCCTTGGGCGTTCTCCATGGCCTCGACGGCGGCGGGGTAGCCCGACTGCAACTTGCCCATGCCGGCCGCCAGTACGTGGCCGAGGTAGGAGTCATCGTTCTTGGCCAGTTCGTAGGCCGGCTGATACTCCTTGGCCTCGAGGTGCTGCTCGAACTGCTCCGAGAGCGTCGGCGGCAGGAGGATCGCTTTGCGAATCTGCATGAAGCACGTCACCAACTGCGCGACGAAGATGAACGAGAGGAGCAGAAAGACGGGGCCGAAGATCCAGCCGCACGACTCGGCGATGTAAACGAGCGCATTCTTGCTGCTGGCAGGCGCCGCTGCTTCTTCATCGCCGAGGCCGGCATCGGCCTCGTCCTGGGCCACCGCCACGCTCGGGGTCAGGCAGGCGGCGGTGAACGTCGCCGCTCCGAGCAGGCAGGCGGCCAGCGCCA
>JBIIYH010000051.1:0-14997 GCA_044346905.1 Pirellulales bacterium | reverse complement strand
CGTCACCCACGATGGTGCGCGACCACGCCTACGCCGGGGCGATCCGGTCCTTCCCCATCCAGGGCACGAGCGGCGCCGGGATCTTCACCGAGCCGTCGGCCTGCTGGTGGTTCTCCAGGATCGCGATGATTGCCCGGCTGATCGCGATCGCGGTGCCGTTCAGGGTGTGGGCGAAGGTGGTGCCCTTCTCGCCCGGCGTCTTGAAGCGGATGCCCAGCCGGCGGGCCTGGTAGTCGGTGCAGTTGCTGGTGCTCGTCACCTCGCCCCACTCGCCCGCCTCGCCCCGGCCCGGCATCCAGGCTTCGAGGTCGAACTTCCGGTAGGCCGGGCCGCCCAGGTCGCCCGAGGCCGTGTCGATCACCCGGTAGGGGATGCCCAGGCCGTCGAACAGCCGGCACTCGAGGTCGAGCAGGAGCTGGTGCATCGCCTCGCTCTGGTCAGGCAGCGTGAAGGCGAACATCTCCACCTTCGTGAACTGGTGGACGCGATACAGCCCCCGCGTGGCCCGGCCGTGGGCCCCGGCCTCCGTGCGGAAGCAGTGGCTGATGCCGCACAGCTTGAGCGGCAGCTCGGTCGCGTCGAAGATCCGCTCGTGATAGGCCCCGCCGAGCGTGATTTCGGCGGTGGCCACGAGCGACAGGTCGGAGCCGGTGATCGAGTAGATCTGGGTCTCGGGGCCCCGGGGCATGAAGCCGGTGCCCTCGAGGATCGTGTCGCGGGCCAGATCGGGCGTGGTCATCACCGTGAAGCCCTCCTTCATCAGGAGCTCCACCGCGTACCGCTGCAAGGCCAGCTCCAAGAGCACGCCGTCGCCGGTCAAAAAATAGAATCCATGGCCGGCCACGCGGGCCCCCGCCTCGAAGTCGAACAGCCGCAGCTTCTCGCCCAGGGCCACGTGGTCGAGCGGCTGGAAATCGAAGCCGCGCACGGGCGTGGCGCCACGGCGGATCTCGACGGCCGCGTCCTCGCCGCCGACCGGGGCGGCAGGGTGGGTGAGGTTTGGGATCGCCTTCAGGATCGCGTCGGCCTCGGCCACGATCTCGCCCGCCTTGGCCTCGAGAGCCGCCCCCTCCTCCCGCAGCCGGCGGCCTTCCGCCTTGAGGGCCTCCCGCTCGGCGGCATCGGCGGCCTTGCCGATCGACTTGCTGACGCGGCCCGCCTCCTGGTTGAGCCGGTCGATGTCGGCCTGCAGTTGCCGGCGGAGAACGTCGAGCTCGGCGAACCGGGCCACGTCGGCGGCCGACCCTCGGCGCTGGCAGTTGGCGGCGACGAGGGCGACGTTTTCGGCGACATAGCGGCGGTCGAGCACGGGCACGGGCTCCGGGAGGGCGGCGAAGACGGATGCTGGCCGTGGCCGGCCGGCACCGTAGAATGCGGGTCGATCCGGGACTTTTCAGGCGGCCCCGGAGCAGCGAGTGTGCCAGAGAGATGACCGCTTCCGCCAGTGCCACCGTCGCCGACCCGGACGTGGCCGATGCCGTGCCCGCCTCGCGGCCGAAGCAGGACACCCGCCCCAAGCGGCAGCCGCGGTATCACGTCGTGCTCTGGAACGACGACGATCACACCTATCAGTACGTGATCGCGATGCTGAAGAAGCTGTTCGGCCATCCGCCCGAGAAGGGCTTCAAGCTGGCGCGGGAGGTGGACCGCGACGGCCGGGTGGTGGTGCTCACAACGACGCGGGAGCACGCCGAGCTGAAGCGCGACCAGATCCACGCCTACGGGGCCGACCGGCTCTTGGCCCGGTCGAAGGGCTCGATGTCGGCCACGATCGAGCCCGAGGCCTGACGGCGTCGCTCCCTGCGTCGTGGGTGGCACAGGCTCGGGGTTGCCCATGCCCCGGAGCCGGACGCTCGTGGGTCACGCAGGCTCGAGGTTGCCCGTGCCATCTCGCCGGACGCTCCCTGCGGGCATCCTGCCCTCCGGTCGCTCCGTGCCAGCTCGCTTCGGCATCCTGCCTGCGCTCGCTGGCAAGGCCGGCTCGATTGGCACGGGCAACCCCGAGCCGTCCAACGACTGAATGGCAACTACGAGCGCAACTTCTCTAATCCTCGTTCCCGCGAAGCTTGGCGAGCACGCTGTAGTCCTCGAGCGTCGTCGTGTCGCCCACGGTTTCCTTGCCCGCGGCGATGTCGCGAAGCAGCCGCCGCATGATCTTGCCGCTGCGGGTCTTGGGCAGGGTCGCCGTGAAGTGGATGTCGTCGGGCGCAGCCAGGGCGCCGATCTGGTGGCGGACGTGCTTGCGGAGGGCGTCCTTGAGCGCGTCGTTGGGCTCGCCGCCGCGGAGCGTCACGAAGACCGCGATCGCCTCCCCCTTGACCTCGTGCGGCCGCCCCACGGCCGCCGCCTCGGCCACGGCCGGATGACTCACCAGGGCGCTTTCGACCTCGATCGTCGAGAGCCGGTGGCCGGCGACGTTCAAGACGTCGTCGATCCGCCCCATGATCCAGTAGTAGCCGTCGGCGTCCTGACGGGCGTTGTCTCCCGCGAGATACTTGCCCGGCACCCGCGACCAGTAGGTCTCCACGAACCGCTCGTCGTCGCCCCAGATGCCGCGGAGCATTCCGGGCCAGGGCTGCTTCATCACGAGCCACCCCCCCTCGCCCTGCTCCACCGGCTGGCCGGCGGCGTCGACGATCTCGGGCACCACGCCCGGCAGCGGCAGCGTGCAGCTGCCCGGCTTGGTGGGCGTGCAACCCGGCAGCGGACTCATCATGATCCCGCCCGTCTCCGTCTGCCACCAGGTATCGACGATCGGGCACCGCTTGCCCCCGATCACCTCGTGGTACCAGATCCAGGCCTCCGGATTGATGCCCTCGCCCACCGTGCCCAAGAGCCGGAGGCTCGAAAGGTCGCGGCCCTCGACGTGCTGCATGCCCCACTTCATGAACGAGCGGATCGCCGTGGGGGCGGTGTAGAAGATCGTGGGCTTCTCCTGCTCGATGATCTCCCAGAACCGCCCCTCATGGGGAGCGTTGGGCGCGCCCTCGTAGATCAGGATGCTCGCGCCGGCGGCCAGCGGCCCGTAGGTCACGTAGCTGTGGCCGGTGATCCAGCCGCAGTCGGCCGTGCACCAGAAGAGGTCGTCGTCACGCAGGTCGAAGACCCACTCGGCCGTGGTCTTGGCCCAGAGGATGTAGCCCGCCGTGGTGTGCTTGATGCCCTTCGGTTTCCCCGTCGAGCCGCTCGTGTAGAGGATGAAGAGCGGGGCCTCCGAGTCCATCGCCACGGCGGGCAGGTCGGCAGGCTTGTCCGCGACGAGGTCGTGCCACCAGACGTCGCGGCCCGGCTGCATCGCCACCTCCTGGCCTGTCCGCCTGAGCACGATCACGTGCTTCACGGTCGTGGGGGGGTGGGTCTTGGAGGCCAGCGCATCGTCGACGTTCTTCTTGAGGGGTAACTGGGCCCCGCGGCGCCAGCCGCCGTCGGCCGTGATCACCGCCACCGCCGCGGCGTCTTGGTTGCGGTCGGCGATCGCCTCGCTGGAGAAGCCGCCGAAGATCACCGAGTGGACGGCACCGATCCGGGCGCAGGCCAGCATCGCGATCACAAGCTCGGGCGTCATCGGCATGTAGATCGAGACCACGTCGCCCGGTTTGATCCCGAGCGATTGAAGGCCCGCCGCGAACCGGCAAACCTCGGCGTGGAGCTCCCGGTAGGTGAACGCCCGCCGCTCGCCCGCGGGCTCCCCGACCCATACGATCGCCGTCTTGTCCCCCTTGCCGGCCGCGATCTGGGCGTCGAGGCAGGCCACCGAGGCGTTGGTCGTGCCGCCGGTGAACCAGGTCGCGACCGGCGGCTGCCAGTCGAGCACCTTCGAGTAGGGCGTCATCCAGGGCAGGGCCTTGGCCCGCTCGCCCCAGAAGGCCGCGGGGTCGGCCGCGGCCGCGTCGTAGAGCCGTTGATAATCCGCGAGCGATCGGATGCTCGCCCGGGCCGAGAACTCCGCCGGCGGCGGAAACACCCGCACCTCGTTCATCACGCTCGCCACCCGCCCCGCCGCCTTCGCTTCCGCCCCTGCCATCGTCGCATGCTCCCTGCGTGTGAACTCCGCGGTTGCCGCGGACTGGAAAACTCTCTGAATCTTCTTGAATCAGCCGCCTCGGATGCCCCGCCCGGTCACTTCACCGCTGCCTCGGCCTGCCGCACCGTCACGCGGGCCGGACGGGCGTAGTCGGCGGCGATCCGGGCCGCCTCCTCGACCGTCATTTCTCCGGGCTGGACCCAGAATCGATAGCCCACCTCGAGCGGCTTGCCTGGCTCGAGATCGTGGGCGAAATACGAGCCGAAGCGGGCATAGTCCCGCTCGCTCATCCGCGCCTCGCCGGGATTGGCCGGCCGGTTGGCCCGCAGGACCGTGTACCGCTGCCCTCCCACCACGAAGCTGGCGGCGTGCCAGGGCGCGTTGACGTAGGTCTTGTCCTGCGGCCAGTTGCGATACGCGCCGGGCTCGGCCTTGCCGTCGGGGCGAAGGTAGTAGGTCTGGCCCTTTGTCGCCTCGTGGACCTCGTTGGACGCCCGGAAGTGGACTCCCGCATGCTGCGGGTCGCCGTCGAGGCGGACCGGCGACCGGGCCTCGAGCCGGCTGGCGAAGTCGATCACCGTGCCGCCGGCCACCGGCACAACGTCGAGTTCCCGCGTCTCTCCCAGCACCGACGTCCCCTCGCTGCCGATCCAGTCGATCGTGATCCGCTGCACGCCCGCGACCGGCCCGGCCGACTCGACGAGCGTCTCCCGATGCTGCTGCCGCGCCTTGCCGGAGCAGTGCCAGCAGTCCGACTTCGTGCCCTGGCCCGGGCCGTGCGCGATCCGGTTGTAGCCGAAGAAGATCCCGCGGTGGTGGGTGTATTGCCCGCCGTCGCCCTTCGTGAGCCGGATGCCGGTGGCGGGATCGAAGACGTGGTGGAAGGGCTTGTAGGTGAGCACGCGGCGCTGCTCATCGGCCGCGGCGTAGGTCGGCTTTTCGTACCGCACCAGCGGCTTGCCGCCGAGCAGGAGGCTGGCCGACTCCGGTTCATCCGTCCAGGCGAGCCGGGCCGGCTTGGGCTCGGCCGGCGGCGGTGCTGGTTCGGCGGTCACCTCCACGGCGTCACCAGCAGGCAGCCGGGGGAGCACGAACAAGAGATCACGCCGCACGGTGGCGCTCCCGGCCAGATCGACTCGGCCGGCAAGCAGCCCGGGCTCGACCAGCTGACCTTCCAGCTGGGAGCCATCGGCCAGGACGATCCGGATCCCCGCCTCGGCCAGGGCCTGGGGAACCTCGAGCGGCACCCGGACCGGAAGATTGGAGCGATCGACGTCGCCCGGATCGACCGCGATCGACCAGGCCGGAGGCTCGTTGGCCCGCGCGGCCGTCAACGACACGACGGCGGCCACCAGCCACAGGCCGCCGCCGAGCGACCGCCAGAGCGGCATGCCAGCCGTGCCTCGTGCCATCGTGAACCTCCCTCCGGATCCGTCTTCGGACCATTCCCGCCGCAGGACCGCCGACAGCAGACCATCCCCGCGACGCTCAGGCAATGCCCCCGCCGCTGTGGGCGACCCCCGCCGCGGCCCCGCGCCGGAACGGGTCGCCATGATCGGCGTCGTCTCCGAAGCCGATCCCGAGGGCGCGGGCCGACTGCACGGCCGACCCATGGGGATCGACCGTCGAGAGCTGGCGAATCGCCGTCGCGATCGGCACGCTCGCGATCTCGGGCGGCCGGTAGCAGACCATCTCGCCGAATCGTCCCTCGTGCACCAGCCTCACGGCGTGGGCCCCGAACTCGGTCGCCAGCATCCGATCGAACGCGGTCGGCGTCCCACCCCGCTGCAGGTGGCCGAGCACGACCGTGCGGACATCGCGGTCGAGCCGCGCCGCGATCTCCCGGCCCACGATCTCGCCGATCCCGCCCAGCCGCACCTGCCGCTGCTCGCCCGGCTGGTCGCCCTCGTGGACGAGCACGCCGCCGGGCAACATCGCCCCCTCGGCGGCCACCACGAGCGTGAACCGCTTCCCCTCGGCCTCGCGCTCGAGAATCTTGCGGCAGACGTTGTCGAAGGTCCAGGGGATCTCCGGCAGCAGGATCACGTCGCCGCCGCCGGCGATCCCCGCATGCAGCGCGATCCAGCCGGCATGGCGGCCCATCACCTCGAGCACCATCACCCGCTCGTGGCTGGCGGCGGTGGTGTGGAGCCGGTCGAGCGCGTCGGTGGCGGTGGCCACGGCCGAGTCGAAGCCGAAGGTGAAGGCCGTGGCCCCGAGGTCGTTGTCGATCGTCTTGGGCACGCCCACCACCGGGATCCCGTGCTCGTGGAGCTGCTGGGCGATCGCCAGCGAGCCGTCGCCCCCCACGCACACCAGTCCCGCGACGCCGAGCTGCCGCACCGTCAGCGCGGCGCGGTCGAGCAGGTCGGGGTCGATCCGCACCCGCTCTCCCTCGCCGACGAGCGCCGTGAACCGTCCCTTGTTGCTCGACCCGAGGATCGTGCCGCCCTTCAAGAGAATGTCGGCCGTGACCCGCGAGTCGAGTGGCATGTAGGCCACCGGATCGACGAGCCCCTCGTAGCCCTTGAGAAACCCGATGCAGTCGTAGCCGAGCCGCTCGGCCGTCTTCGTGGCCGCGCGGATCACGGCGTTCAAGCCGGGGCAGTCGCCACCGCTGGTGAGGATCCCGATCGTGGGTTTGCCGGTTGCCATCGCGGCCAGTCTACCCGCCGCACCATGTTCGTCGCGCGAGTGTCAGCAGGTCGCGGGAGGCGCGGGCGATCTCGCGGAGGCCGGCCTTGCTCGAGCCCTGGGTGCGATCGCGGAAGGTCATCGGCACCTCCACGATCCGCCCGCCCGCCCGGTGGACGAGCCAGAGCAGCTCCTCGTGGAAGGCATAGCCCGACGTGGCGGGAGCGCCGATCCTGTCGAGCAGGGCCAGCCGGATGGCACGGTAGCCGCTCGAGGGGTCGCGGACCGGCACGCCGAGCACGCGCCGGGTGAAGCCGGCGACCAGCCGGCTCGTGACATGCCGGGCGAGCGGCCAGCCCACCGTGCGGCCCCCGGACACGCGTCGGGAGCCGACCACGACGTCGGCCGGCGGGCCGCCGACCGGATCGAGCGCCGCCAGGAGCCGGGGAATGTCGGCCGGGTCGTGGCTGGCGTCGGCGTCGATGTTCACGGCGACCTCGAAGCCATGGTCGCGGGCCAGCCGCAGCCCCTCCATGATCGCCGTGCCCAGCCCGCGGCGGCCCGCGCGGACGAGCACATGGAGGCGGGGCTCCGTGGCCGCGAGAGCCAGCGCCGCGGTGCCGGTGCCGTCGGGCGACTGATCATCGACGATGAGCAGCTGCAGGCCGGCGTCGGCCCCGAGCACGCCCGCGACGAGCGCCGGCAGATTCTCCCGCTCATTGAACGTGGCCGCGATCACGAGCACCGGACCGGCGGGCCAGTCGGGCGCGGAATGGAGGTCGGCGGGAGTGGAAGGCATGGGGCGCACTGCGGACGGTTCAAAGACTTCAATGGACGCCGCTGTGAAGCGTCTCCGCTTCTCACTGGAGTCTCGCGTGCAAGAACTCCCTGATCCTTGACGCCGCGAGGGGTTGCCCGTGCCAATCGAGCGGCGTAGGAAACCGAGCGCAGCAAGGATTGCGGAGCGAGGTTTCCTTCGAGTGAGCGGAAGGCAGGATGCCTGAAGCGAACGTCCGGCGAGATGGCACGGGCAACCCCGGCCCACCAGGACTCACGTGTTTCACATGTCTCCCGTCATCAGTGCGCGAGCCACCGCTCGGCGTCGAGCGCCGACATGCAGCCCGTGCCCGCGGCCGAGATCGCCTGCCGGTAATAGTCGTCGGCCACGTCGCCCGCCGCAAACACCCCCTCCACGCTCGTGGCGGTGCGGAAATGCTGCGTCCAGACGATGTACTTCTTCTCGGTCAGCTCGAGCTGGCCGGCGAGAAACGCCGTGTTGGGCGTGTGGCCGATCGCCAGAAACACGCCGGCGGCATCGAGCGTCTTGTCCGGGCCGCCCGTAGTGCTCGCCAGCCGCACGCCCGTCACGCCGGCCGTGTCATCGCCCAGCACCTCCGCGAGCCCGCTGTCGAAATGGATCTTGATCTTCGGGTTGTCGAAGGCCCGCTGCGCCATGATCTTCGAGGCCCGCAACTCGTTGCGGCGGTGCACGAGATGGACCGTGCTCGCGAACTTCGTCAGGTAAGTCGCCTCCTCGACGGCCGAGTCGCCGCCGCCCACCACCACCAGCGGCCGGTTGCGGAACCGCGGCAGGGCCCCGTCGCAGACGGCGCAGGCGCTCACGCCACGGTTCTTGAACCGCTCCTCACTCGGCAGGCCGAGCCAGTTGGCACTCGCGCCGGTGGCCACGATCACACACTTTGCCTTGACCTCACCCCCCTCGGCCGGGAAGAGCGTGAAGGGACGCTTCGAGAAGTCCACCTTCGTGATGTCGTCGGTCACGATCCGGGTGCCGAAGTTGGCCGCCTGCTGCCTCATCAGCTCCATCAGCTCGGGCCCCGTGACCCCGTGCCCCTCGTGGGGCGGCATCATCATCCGCCGCTCCTGGGGGAGGGCCGAGTCGAGGAACGCCCCGAGGTCGCCCGCCGGGAAGCCGGCGTAGTTCTCCACCTCGCTCGTGAGGGCGAGCTGGCCGAGCGGCAGCGTGCCGGCCATCCGGTTCTTTTCGCTGATCGCCCCCTCGAACACGAGCGGCTCGAGCTGGGCCCGGGCGGCGTAGGTGGCCGCCGACCAGCCGGCCGGGCCGCTCCCGATGATGACGACGTTTTCGAGTGGCTTGACGGACATGCTGGCTTCTCTCTCCGATGCGAATGCGGGGCAGGTGCCGGTTCGACGACCGGTCGCCGGGTGCGGCATGATAAACGGTCATGCCGCGTCGCCGACAACCCGCCGCCGAAACCGCCGCCCGCGGCAGCCGCCGCGGCCCCAAGCCGACGAAGATCTGCCCGGCCTGCGGCCGCCCCTTCGAATGGCGGCGAAAGTGGGCCCGCTGCTGGGACCAGGTCAAATACTGCAGCGACCGTTGCCGGACCGCGGGGCATGGAGCCATCCCGTCGTGAGCAACCGGAGGGGCGCGCCGCGGGCCGTGCTCGCCCAATTTCGACGCGGTCAGCGGCTGAGGGTCTGCTCGAGGAACATCCAGCTGAGGGCGTCCATGAAGGCCCGCTGCTTGTTGTCGGCGGCGCCGCCGTGCCCTCCCTCGATGTTCTCGTAATACACCACGTTCTTCCCAAACTCGGCTAGCCGGGCCGTCAGCTTGCGGGCATGGCCGGGATGCACCCGGTCGTCACGGGTGGAGGTGGTGATCAAGAGCGGCGGGTAGTCGCGCTCGGCCGCGACGGTGTGATAAGGCGAGAAGGTCTTGATGAAGGCCCACTCTTCGGGCAGGTCGGGATTGCCGTATTCCCCCATCCAGCTCGCCCCGGCGAGCAGCTTGTTGAACCGCCGCATGTCGAGCAGCGGCACCTGGCAGACCACGGCGCCGAAGAGCTCGGGCCGCAGCGCATACATGTTGCCCACGAGCAGGCCGCCGTTGCTGCCCCCCTTGATGCCCAGCCGCGCCGGCGACGTCACCTTGCGGGCGATCAGATCCTCGGCCACGGCGGCAAAATCCTCGTAGGCCCGCGGCCGCTTCTCCTTGAGGGCGGCCTGGTGCCAGGCCGGGCCGAACTCGCCACCGCCGCGGATGTTGGCGATCACGTAGGCATGGCCCCGCTCCAGCCAGGCGGCGCCGACCGTCGGGGCGTAGCTCGGCACGAGCGGGATCTCGAAGCCGCCGTAGCCGTAGAGGAGCGTGGGCGTGGAGCCGTCGGCCGGGAGGTTGGCCGGGGCGATCTGGAAGTAGGGGATTCGCGTGCCGTCCTTGCTGGTCGCCTCGTGCTGCGTGACCACGAGGCCCGCGGCGGCGAAGAAGGCTGGCGACCGCTTGAGCACGGCCGGATCCGCGCCGCTGCCGTCAGGCCGCAGCGTGCCGAGAGCCAGGGTCGTGGGCTCGAGCGGCGTGGCCGTGGTGAGGAAGAAGTCGTCGCTCTCGAGGTCATCCACGGCCGCGACGCTCGCGGTGGCCACCGCCGGCACGCCCGGCAGCGGCTGCCGGTGCCAGGCACCGTCCCGCCAGGTGAGCACGAACAGCCGGCTGCGGACGTTGTCGAGCGTGGTGAGTAGGACGTGGTTGCGGGTGGGATCGTAGGCCACGAGCGACGTCCGCGGCCCCGGCTCGAAGAGCGTGTGGAAGCCGCGGTCGCCGGTCAGGAACCGCTCGAAGTCGATCGCCAGCAGGCTGCCGGCCCGATGGGTCTTGCCGCCCGCCTCCCAGTCGGTCCGCAGCTCGAGGAACAGCCATTCGCGATGAATCCCCGCGTTGGCGTCGTCGGGCTTGGCGATCTTCACGAGCTTCCCGTCGCGGCGCAGGAAGAGTTCGTTCGTCCAGAAGGTCACCTGCCGGGCGACGAAATCCCGCTCGAAGCCGGGCGTCAGATCCCGCCACGCCCCCACCGACATGTCGTCGGACTTCCCCTCGTACACGACCTCGGCGGCGGCCAGCGGCGTGCCGCGGGGCCATTCGCGGACCGTCCGCGGGTAGCCCGAGTCGGTGAGCGAGCCGGGGCCGAAGTCGGTGGCCACGAACAGGCTGCCCTCGTCCCGCCAGGCCACGCGGCTCTTGGCCTCGGGCAGCGTGAAGCCCCCGTCCACGAACTGCTTCGTCGCGAGGTCGAACTCCCGGACGACGTCGGCATCGGCGCCGCCCCGCGAGAGCGAGACCAGGCACAGCCGGTCGGCGGGCGCAAGCACGCTCGCCCCGTGCCAGACCCAGTTCTCCTGCTCGGCCTTGGCGAGCGCGTCGAGATCGAGCACGGTCTCCCAGGCGGGCTCGGGGCTGCGGTAGTCGGCGAGCGTCGTCCGCCGCCACAGGCCCCGGGGATGGGCGGCGTCCTGCCAAAAGTTGTAGTAGCGGTCGCCGATCTTCGAGACGTAGGGAATCTTTTCCTTGGAGTCGAGGATCGCGAGCAACCGCTGCTCGAGCGTCGTGAAGGCGTCACCCGCGGCGAGCGCCGCCACCGCCTCGGCATTGCGAGCCTTCACCCACTCGAGCTGCCGCTCTCCGGCGACCTCCTCGAGCCACTGGTGCGGATCGGCGGGCTCGGGCGCGGAGTCGGCGGCGAGGGTGGTGGGCATGAGGAGTGACGTGAGGATGAGGACGACGACACGCATGGCAGAATCCACAGTGGGACGACTGGAGCAGGATACTCGACCAGAGGCGGAGGGAGTGGAGTTGCTGGATAGACGCCGCATTGGTTCGCCGGCGGTGACATGCGGCCGTGAACGGCTCTTGCAGATCGAAACCTTCGGACTTTGCGAGTCCATACACCATAGGTGTGGCTACGTGCGTGCTACGCAAAGCTCCTCGGTTTCTGCGCGTGCCCCCGACCGGCTCCTCAGCATCGGAGGTCGAGGAATTCACGGGCAAAGGCCGGTCTGGGAAATCGATGATCCGCGAGGGATTGCCCATGCCAATCGAGACGGCCTTGGCAGCGAGCGCAGGCAGGATGCCGAAGCGAAGCTGCCATGGAGCGACCGGAGGCCATGGATGGCCGAAGGGAGCGTCCGGCGAGATGGCATGGGCAACCCCGAGCCGCGCTCGCGCCGGCCCCCGAGCCGCGGGTGACGAGCCATCAACTGCGCACCTGGCCCGACCCCGTCACGACATACTTGTAGGTCGTCAGCTCCTTGATGCCGCACGGGCCGCGGGCGTGGAGCTTGTCGGTCGAGATCCCGATCTCGGCCCCGAGCCCCAGTTCGCCGCCGTCGTTGAACCGGGTCGAAGCATTCACCATCGCCACCGCCGTGTCCACGCGGGCGGCAAACCGCTCGGCCGCCGCGGGGTCGGCCGTCACGATCGCGTCGGTGTGCCGCGACCCGTGGCGGTTGACATGATCGATGGCCGCGTCGAGCGACTCCACGACCGCGACCGAGATCTTGGGCCCGAGATACTCGGTGCCCCAGTCGGCCTCGGTGGCGATGCCGGCCGCGGGCACGAGCCGACGGGTGGCCTCGTCGCCCACGATTTCGACACCGTGGGCCGCGAGCTTGGCGGCGACCGCGGGCAGGAACGCCTCGGCCACGTCGCGGTGCACGAGCAGCGACTCGGCCGCGTTGCAGACGCCCATCCGCTGGCACTTGGCGTTGACGGTGATCGCCTCGGCCATGGCGAGGTCGGCGGCCCGGTCGACGTAGACGTGGCAGTTGCCCGTGAAGTGCTTGAGCACCGGCATCCGGGCCTCGGCGCAGACCCGGCGGATCAGCCCCTCGCCGCCCCGGGGGATGGCGATGTCGATCAGGTCGTCGAGCTTGAGGAACTCGCCGACGGCCTCACGGTCGGCCACGTCCACGAGCTGCACGCAGTCTTCCGGCAAGCCGGCCTCGACGAGCGCGGCCCGCACGCTGGCCACGATCCGGCCGCTCGAATGGGCCGCCTCCTTGCCGCCCCGGAGGATGATCGCGTTGCCCGAGGCCACGGCCACGGCCGCGGCGTCGGCCGTCACATTCGGCCGCGACTCGTAGACGAAGAACACGACGCCGAGCGGCACGCGGACCTTGCGGATCACGAGGCCGTTGGGCCGGGTGGTCGCCTCCAGCAGCTCGCCGACGGGATCGGGCAGGCTCGCCACCGCCTCGACGCCGGCGGCGATCGCCTCGACGCGGGCGGGGTCGAGGGTGAGCCGGTCGGTGGCGGCGGGCGTGAGGCCGTAGCCGGGAGCGGCGGCCACGTCTTTCGCATTGGCCGCGAGGATCGCAGCCACATCGGCCCGAATCCGTGCCGCCGCCGCCACCAGTGCCGCGGCCCGGCGAGCCCCAGAAATCCCCGCCAGGTCGATCGCGGCCCGGCGGGCCCGATCGGCGATGGCCCGGCAGTGGGCGGGAAGTGACACGGCTGAGGCGGTGGCGGCGGGCATGGGTGCATCCGGGCAGGCGGCGGAAGACGAATGTATCTTATTTGCCGGTCGCCACGGGTCCCAGGAAACCATCGCCATGTCGCAGTCTGTCGCCAGCCGTCGCACGTTTCTCGCCGCCTCTGCCGCTGCTTGCGGCTCGGCCGCACTGGCCCGCGTCGCCGCTGCCAAGCCGCCGCTGCCGCTCACGCTGGGCATCCAGCTCTATTCGCTGAGGGGGTTCCCCGTGGATCAGGCCCTCGACCATGCCAAGGCCCTGGGGCTCACGCAGGTGGAGTTCTATCCCGGCATGTTCCCGATCACCGACGACGCGGCCGCGATCGCGGCCATGAAGCAGAAGTTGGCCGACCGGGGGCTCGCGATCTCGGCCCACGGCGTCAACCGGTTCACAAACGACGCGGTCGCCAATCGCAGGCTGTTCGAGTTCGCGAAGGCGGCCGGAATCCGCATCCTCGGTGCCGATCCCGACCCCGACTCGTTCGCCAGCCTCGACGACCTCGTGAAGGAGTTCGACATCCGCGTGGCGATCCACAACCATGGGCCGACCCACCGCTACAACAAGGCCCTCGACGTGCTCGGCGCGGTGGAGAAGCACGACCAGCGGATCGGGGCCTGCGCCGATCTCGGCCACTTTATCCGCTCGGGCGAGCGGCCCACGGAAGTCATCCGCCTGCTCGAGGGCCGGCTCTACGGCATCCACCTCAAGGACTTCGCCGAGATGCAGGATAAGACCAAGGGCGTGATCCTCGGCCAGGGGCACCTCGACGTGCCGGCGGTGATGGAGGCGCTGGTGGCGGTGGGCTTCCCGGCCGACGGTGCACTCTCGATCGAGTACGAGGAAAACCCCAAGGACCCGATCGCCGACCTCGAGCAGTGCGTGGCCGTGGCCCGCCAGGCGCTCGGCCAGGCCTGAGCCCGAGAACATCCGGGAGACGAAGAAGCCGCTCCACGGAGAGCGGCTTGGAGAATCTCGAGAGCCGGGTTGACCGGGCTATTCTTCGGGGGCCCGGCTATCCTTCCGGGTTGCTCGCCCATACCCACGACATCCTCGCATCATGCTGAAAGCCTACGCCGGTCACTGGGGTCTTGTCACCGGGGCCTCCTCGGGCATCGGAGCCGAGTTTGCCCGGCAGTTGGCCGCCCGGGGAATGCATTGCGTGCTGGTGGCCCGACGGGAAGATCGCCTGCGGGTCTTGGCGCAGGAACTCGAGTCGGCCCACGGCATCCGCTGCGAGATCATTTCCGCCGACCTGTCACAACCCCGTGCGGGTCGGGAGCTGCTTGCCGAGGTGTCCCGGCGCGGCATCGCTGTGGAGCTGCTGGTCAATAACGCGGGGTTCGGGATGGTTTCGTCGCTGGATGAAACCGACGTCGGGCGGGCCCTGGAGTTGATCCAGGTCAACGTCACGTGCCTGACCGAGTTGACGCTCCTGGGTGCGAAAGAGATGGTGCACCGCGGGCACGGGGGAATCATCAACATCGGATCGGTCGTGTCGTTCCAGCCCGTGGGCTACATGGGCGTCTACGCGGCGAGCAAGGCGTACGTGCTGAATTTCAGCGAGGCGCTGTGGGCGGAGCTTCAGGCCAAGGGCGTCACGGTGACCACCCTCTGCCCGGGAACGACGCGGACCGAGTTCTTCGACCATTCCGGAGTTCCCGGATGGGCCGAGCGAAACCGCGGCCAGGACGTGACGTCGGTGGTCCGCACCGGGCTCCAGGCGTTCGACGCCGGTCGGCCCTCCGTGGTCTCGGGCTGGACCAACTATCTCGTGACTCTCGCCGCGCGGTTGGCCACGCGGGCCACGGTGGTCAAAGCGAGCATGTCCATCTTCCGCCCGCGGCGCACGTAACGGGTGGTCGGCGAACTCGGCATTCGCCCGGTGGCCTGAGGGACGCAGAAGGCCGAGGCCGGATCTCACCCGGCGCACGCTTGCTCACGAGCCGCGGGCCGACCTATCCTAAGACTTCGTTTCGGTCGTAGAGACGGCAACGCCCAGCGGATCTCGAAGTCATTTCCACTTCGCCGAGCGCACCCACCGTCGCAACGCG
>JBIIYH010000050.1:0-15039 GCA_044346905.1 Pirellulales bacterium | reverse complement strand
GGCTGCAGGGGCATCCATGCCCCCTGCAGCCTTGCCGGGCCTCCGCCCGGCGGCCGCACTGGCTTTACGGCGGCAGGGGCATCCATGCCCCCTACCGCCTTGCCGGGCCTCCGCCCGGCGGCCGCACCTCCGGGCGGCCGTGCTCGTGCGCGGTGTGGCGCGCGGCGGGCGTTCAGACGAATCCGGTGACTGCCTCTGCCACGACCGTTGGACGGCTCGGGGTTGCCCGTGCCAATCGAGCCGGCCTTGTCAGCGAGCGCAGGCAGGATGCCGAAGCGAAGCTGGCACGGAGCGACCGGAAGGCAGGATGCCTGGAGGGAGCGTCCGGCGAGATGGCACGGGCAACCCCGAGCCTGCGCGACCGACGACTTTCGATCACACCCGGATCCATGTGGGCCGCTTGCCCAGCCCCGTGGCAGCGTGCGACAATCCTTCCTTCACCCCAGGAGCCGCCCGATGCCGGCCGACGACATCCAACTCGACGCCGAAGAACGCATGGAGAAGGCCGTCGAGGTCTTCCGCCACGCCCTCAACGGCATCCGCACCGGCCGGGCCAACCCCGGCATCGTGGACACGCTGCGGGTCGAGGTCTACGGCTCTCCCACGCCGATCAAGGCGCTGGCCAACGTCGGGGCCCCGGAGCCCAACCAGATCGTCGTCCGCCCCTTCGACCCCGGCACGCTCAAGGACATCGAGAAGGCGATCCAGGCCAGCGGCCTGGGCTTCAATCCGCAGAGCGACGGCCGCGTGATCCGGATCATCATCCCGCCACTCTCGGCCGACGTCCGCCGCAAGATGACCGCCCGGATCAAGGAGCTCGCCGAGGAGGCGCGGGTGGCGATCCGCAACGTCCGCCGCGACGCCAACAAGGCGGCCGACGGCGAGCAGTCGGCGGGCGAACTGACCGAAGACGACTCCCAGCAGTGCAAGGACGAGGTCCAGGAGCTCACCAAGAAGCACGAGGGGCTCGTCGGCGACCTGGCCCGAACCAAGGAAGCCGAAGTCATGGAAGGGTGACCGCTCCCGCGGCGCTGCCTTCCCTGCCGGTCGAGGAGACCCCCGTGAGTCACGACGCCCCTGCGGTGCGGCTCGAGGGCGTGACCAAGCGGTACGGCCGCCGGATCGTGCTCGACCGCGTGTCGCTCGACGTGCCCGCGGGCATCACCGGTCTCGTGGGCCCCAACGGAGCGGGCAAGAGCACGCTCGTGCGGGCGATCCTGGGGCTCGTGCGGCTCGCCTCGGGAAGCGTCCGCGTGCACGGGCTCGACCCGGCCGTTCAGCCCCGCGGCGTTCGCCGGCTCGTGGGGGTGGTGCCCGAGGACGACGCCACCGTGCCCGGGCTCTCGGGGGTCGAGATGGTGCAGTATGCAGCGCGGCTCTCGGGATTGCCCGCCACCGAAGGGCTCAGGCGGGCCCACGAGGTGCTCGATTGGTGCGACGCGGGCCAGGAGCGGTATCGGGCCGTCGAGACGCTCTCGGTCGGGATGCGGCAGAAGGTGGCCTTCGCGGCCGCGATCGTCCACGATCCGGAAGTGGTGATCCTCGACGAGCCGACCAACGGCCTTGACCCGCTCGAGCGGCGGGCGATGCTCGGCCGGCTGGTCGCGCTCGCCCGTGACCACGGCAAGACGATCCTGGTCTCGACCCACGTCCTGCGGGACGTGCAGTCGATCTGCGACCGGCTGGTGCTGCTCGTCCGCGGCCGGGTCCGGCTGTCGGGATCGGTCGCCGAGCTCACCGACCTCGGCACCCACGACCTGCGGTTGCGGGGCACGGGGCCGGTGGCGGCACTCGCCGCGGGCCTGAGCAAACGCGGCGTGCCGGCCCGCGCGGCAGCCGACGGCCAGGGGCTGCTGGTGCAGGCCGGCGACGCTCCGGCGGTCCGGGTCCTGTGGGAGGAGACGGTCGCCACGGGTGTGGCCGTCGAGTCGCTCGAGCCGGAGCGGCGGTCGCTCGAAGATGTATTTCTCGCGGCCCTGGCCGCGGCCGACGCGGAGGAAGCCAGCCATGCCCCTGCATGACGTCGGCTACCGCGGCTGGCACGGCTCGCCGCGGTCGGGTGGACCCGCCGGCGTGATCGCCTCGACGGGCATCCGTCTGGCCTGGAAGAGCCGCTGGCTGCGGCGGGTGATTCTCTTCGCCTGGAGCCCCGCCCTCGTGTTCGCCGGCGGATTCTTCGCCTTCGAGCAGGCCGTCGACGAGGGAGCGCTCGCGGCCGGGCGGGCCGCCGCCGGCCGGCTCGACGGCTTGGGCATGCTCGGCAGCCTGTTGGCGGAGTCGCTCGGCGGAAGCCTCGACAACCCCGAGCAGGCTCGGCGAACGGTGTGGTCGCGGCTGCTGCTGGCCTTCATGCGGGCGCCGCAGGCGGTGCTCCTGGCGGTGGTGGTGGGGCTCGTCGCTCCGCGGCTGATCGCCGGCGACCTCCGAGCCAAGGCCTGGCTGGTCTACTTCACGCGGCCGGTCTCGCGGAGCGACTACATCCTCGGGAAGGTGGGCGTGCTGGCAGCGATCGTGAGCCTCGTCACCCTCCTGCCCGCCCTGACGCTATGGGCGATCGGCGTGCTCGTCAGCCCGAGCGTCCAGGTCGCGGTCGAGACCTGGGACCTGCCGCTGCGGATCCTGGCCGCGGCCGCGGCGGTCACGATCCCGACGGTGCTCTTGGCACTGGCCTATTCCGCGGTCACCGCCGAGACCAGGATCGCCACCTTCGCCTGGTTCGCCACCTGGGTGGCCTGCTGGATCACCCACGGGGCGCTCGCGGGCGCCGACCTGGCCGCCCAGGCCCGGCCGGGAGCGACGATCGCGGCGGCCGACCCGAACGATCCCTTCGGCGACGGGCCGGCGGTCGAGGTCCGCCGGCCGCGGGGCCGCCGGCCGCTCGGCTGGTTCGCGCGGGCCGCCGGCATCGACGGCACCACCGATCGCTGGGCCTGGCTCTCCCCCTTTCATGCCCAGGGAGTCGTGCAGGCCTGGATCTTCGGGATCGAGCGGCGGTTCGCCGCCGTGCTGCCGTCGCTGGTGTCGCTCGTCGTGGTCGCGACGGTGTCGCTCGTCGTCCTCTTCCTCCGGGTCGACGCCCCGGCCCGGGCCTGATTGGATCGCCTGCCATGATCTCCCTCGAGCATGCGACCAAGCTCTACGGCACGGTGATCGGCGTCAACGACCTGACGGTCGAGCTCGGCCCCGGTGCCCACGGACTGCTGGGCCCCAACGGCGCCGGCAAGACGACATTGCTCGGTCTGGTCACCGGTCAGCTCCGGCCGACGATGGGGAGAGTGACGATCTTCGGCGGGCGGCCCTTCGGCAATCCGCGGGTGCTCGCCCGGATCGGCTACTGCCCCGCCACCGACCTGCTCGAGCGGCGGGCCACGCCGCGGGAATGGGTCACGTATCTCGTCCGGCTCACCGGCCGCGACAGCCAGGCTGCGGGCCGCATGGCGGCGGCGGCACTCGACCGTGTCGGCCTGGGGGAGGCGTCCGACCGGCCGCTGGTGACGCTCTCCAAGGGCATGCGGCAGCGGGCGAAGCTCGCCGGCGCGATCGCTCACGACCCCGACCTGCTCGTGCTCGACGAGCCTTTCGTGGGGCTCGATCCCGTCGCCCGCCATGACCTGGTCGTGCTGGTGCGGGAGTGGGCCACGTCGCGGAGCCTGCTGGTGGCCAGCCACCTGCTCCACGAGATCGAGGCCCTCGACGCGGGGCTGGCCGTCATCCTCGGCGGCCGGCTCGTGGCCAGCGGGAACGTCGCGGAGATCCAGACGCTGATTGACTGCCTGCCGGCGGAGGTGCGGCTCGAATCCGATCGGCCGCGGCGGCTGGCCGAACTCGCCTGCGGGAGCGGGCTGGCCGACAGCCTGCGGTTCGAAGGCTCTGCCTGCCTCGCGATCGGCACCCGCGATCCCCGGGGCCTGGCGGCGGCGCTGGCCCGAGCCGCAGTCGCCGAGCAGATCGTGATCACGAGCCTCACGGCGGGCGACCGCTCGCTCGAGGGCGTGTTCGACCGGCTCGTGCAGCTGCATCGCGGGATCGGTTCCGGCGGCGGCTCCCGCCCCGCCGCTCCGGCCGGCCTGGCCGCGGAGGCATCGTCATGAGCATCTGGCACGGGATCCTGGCCGTGGCCGGCTTCCAGCTCCGGCGGCTGCTCGCGCCCCAGCGGGTGATCCTGGCGATCGTCGGCGCGGCGTTCCCGGCGGCCGTGATGCTCGCCGTGCGCCGGATCGCCGGCGGCATCGACCGCGATTTCGGCGTGGTGCTGCTCTATGCGCTCGTGCCGGAAGCGGTCTGCATGCTCGGGCTGCTGGTCACGATGTGCCCGGTGGTGGCCGACGAGCTGGAGCGGGGCACCTGGCAGCACGTGGCCGTCCGCCCCGGGGGGCGGCGGTCGCTCTTGCTGGGCACCTTTCTCGCCGCCGTCGTCTGGACGGCGGCGGTGGCGCTGGTGGCGCTTGGCCTCACGCTCCTGGCAGCAGGGCTGCCGGGCTCTGGACGGCTGGCCGCGATCTTCGCCGCGCTCGTCGTGGTCTCCTGCGTCGGCCGGGCGGCGCTCTTCGCCCTGCCGGCGGTGATCCTACCCAGGCGGGCCCTCGTGGCGAGCGTGGCGGCGGCGCTGGTGGTCGAATACATGGCCGGCTTCTTGCCGGCTGTGATCAACCAGCTGACCGTCAGCCTGCGACTCCGGAGCCTGCTCGTGCGGTGGATGGGCTGGGAGCGGGCCCTGCCGACCGAGCTGCAACTGCTCGTCGACACGCAGCCGGCCTGGGTGCAAATCCTGGCGGTCGTCATACTCGCCTCGGTGATGCTGTGCACGGCCGGGCTGATCCTGGCCCGCCGTCAGTTCCCGCCCGCCGAGGAGGCGTGAGATGATCGAAGCCGACCGGCTCACGAAGCACTTCCGTGCCGCCGACGGCACGGTCGTGAAGGCGGTCGCCGGCGTCTCCTTCGCGGTCGCACCCGGCGAGATGGTGGGGCTGCTCGGCGCCAACGGCGTGGGCAAGACGACCACGATGCGGCTCTTGGCCACGCTGCTCGAGCCCACCGCGGGCACCGCCCGGATCGGTGGCTGTGACGTGGTCGCCGACCCGCTCGGGGTGCGACGCCGGCTCGGCTATCTCTCCGCCACGACCGGCGTGCCCGACCGGCTCACGCCCCGGGAAGTGCTCGCCTCCTTCGGCCGGCTGCACGGTCTGGCCGACGAGGAGCTGGCCGAGCGGGTGCCGGCACTCCTGGCCACGCTCGGCATCTCGGGCTCGGCCGACCGCCCCTGCGGCCGGCTCTCGACGGGCCAGCGGCAGCGGGTGTCGCTCGGCCGGGCGCTCGTCCATGATCCGCCGGCGCTCGTGCTCGACGAGCCGTCCTCCGGCCTCGACGTGGTCGGAGCCCGCGACCTGCTCGACCTCCTCGAGCGGCTTCGGGGCGAGGGCCGGGCGATCCTGATCTCGACCCACCGCCTCCACGAGATCGAGCGGCGGTGTGATCGGTTCCTGATCATCCATGCCGGACGGATCGTGGCCGCGGGCAGCCGCGCCGAAATGACCGCCGCTCCGGGAGGATTGGAAGCCGCGTTCTTCGCCGCCGTCGAGCCGGAGCGGGCACCATGAACGTGGCTGCACGACGGGATCGCGGGCGGGTGTTGCGGGCGATCGCCCAGCGTGACCTGCTGGAGTTCGTGCGCGATCGGCGCACCCTGTTCGTCACGCTCCTGATGCCGATGGCGATGTACCCGGTGCTGGCCTTGGCCAGCACGCTCGGCCTCCGGACCGCGATCGCGGATCTCGACGCCCGCCAGGCGCCCCGGGCCTTGAGGCTCGTGATCACCGGCGCCGACGCCGCCGCACTCGCCGCCCGGCTGGCCGAGGTCTCTGCGCACCCGGCGGGCGACCGGCCCGCGGATTGGCCGGCCTCGCTTACGGCCGAGCCCGTGCCGGACCCGGCGGCGCAGCAGTGGCTCGATGCCGGCGAGGCCGACGCGTGGCTCGACGCGCCGGGCGGCACGGTCGCGGCCCTCGATGGCCGCGGCACGGTTCTCCTCGAGGCCCGCACCTCGGCCATCCGTCCGCTCGAATCCAGGCGGCAGCAGCACATGCTGGCGGTCATGCGGGCCCTGGCCGAAGACGCCCGGCAGCGCCGCGTGGCGGCCGCGGGGCTGCCGGCGAGCCTGCTCGAGCCGGTGGCCTTTACGGTGGCCGGCCGGCCGCGGGGCGACGCCGATGGCTCGCTGGAGGGCATCCTGCCGACGGCCGCCGGCGGCGTGCTCGTGCTCTTGGCCCTGCTGACGGCGACTGGCGCGTTCTACCCCGCGATCGACGCCATTGCCGGCGAGAAGGAACGGGGCACGATCGAGACCCTGCTCCTCGCACCGGCGACCGCCGGCGAGATCGTGACGGGAAAGTTTCTGGCGATCTGGGGCGTGACGCTGGCAACGCTCCTCGTCAACGCCCTGTCGATCGGGCTGACGGGCCTCGTGCTGCTGCGATTCCTGCCGGCGGACCTCGATCTCGGGATGGATACCGCCCGCGTTGTCGCCGCGGTGGCCGTCACGATCGTCGGCTACATCGGCCTCGCCGCCGTGGCCGCGGCCACCTGCCTGGCGGTGACGAGCGGCGCGCGGAGCGGCAAAGAGGCGCAGAACACCCTCACGCCGGTGATCCTGCTCGTGAGCGGCCTGGCGGGCTCCGCGCTTTTGCCGGGCACCGGCGGGCCCGCCTTCGCGGCCGTGCCCTTCGCGGGCCAGGTGGCGCTCGCCCGCGACGCCCTGGCCGGCACGTCGGTCGCCACGCTCGCGATCCACCTGGCTGTCTCGCTCATGGCGGCGGCGGTGATCACCTGGCTGTTGCTCAGGGCCGCCGCCGCAGCAGTCGGCGATGAGGAGCTCTTGTTTCGCGGCCCCGACGCGGCCGGCAGGCTGCTCGCGCGGCCGGCGCCGCGGCTGCGGCCGACGCCCGGGCAGGGGTTCGCGGCGGCCCTCCTGGCCTTCGCCGGCCTGTGGTATGCCCAGGGCATCGCCCCGGCCGATCTGCTGCTCGGTGTGCCGATCCAGCAGGCAGCGCTCGTGCTGCCACTGGTGCTGTTCGCCGTCTGGCAGCGGGTCGATCGGGCGGCGACCTTCGGGCTCACGGCTCCCCGGGGCGGCCGCTGGCCACTGGTGGCGGCGGGGGGCCTGCTCGCCGGGGCCGGCCTGTTTCTCGTGGGCGCGGCCGCGACGCTGGCGATGCGAGGCACGCACCTCTCGCCGGCCGCCCGCGACCTCGCCGAGCGAATCATGCAGCTCGTGCTGGATCGCCCCTGGTGGGTCTCGGGACTGCTGATCGCCGTGGTGCCGGCCATCTGCGAAGAGCTCTTTTTCCGGGGCTGGCTGCTGGCGGCCTGGGCGGGCGAGCAACCGAGCCGGCGGCGGGCGGCGGCGGCGGTGCTCGGGCAAGCGGCGGTGTTCGCGGCTTTTCACTTGCTGCCCGAGCGAATGCCGCAGACTTTCCTGCTGGGCGTGATGCTCGGCTGGATGACGCTCGCGACCGGCAGCCTCCTGCCGGCGGTGCTGGCCCACCTGGCGCACAACGCCGTGCCGCTGGTGCTCGTGGCATTGGCCGCCGACGGCCAGAGCCCGCGGCTTGCGGCCGGCGACACGACGAGCCTCTCGGGCTGGCTCGTGACGGCGGCCGCGGTGGCGGTGGTCGCGGGGCTCGCGCTCGTGAGCGCCGGCCGCCGCAGGCTCGGGGCTGCCCGAGCCGACTCGTCGGACGCTCTAAGGTGACGCAGGCTCGGGGCTGCCCGTGCCAGCTCGCCGGACGCTTCCTTCAGGCATCCTGCCTTCCGGTCGCTCCCTGCCAGCTTCGCTTCGGCATCCTGCCTGCGCTCGCTGGCAAGGCCGGCTCGCTTGGCACGGGCAGCCCCGAGCCATCCAACGATTGAGGTTGCGGCAGTGGATCGCCGCTGATTCGTCTGAACGACCTTCGCGCGCCGCTCCGCGCCCGAGCACGGCCGCCCGGAGGTGCGGCCGCCGGGCGGAGGCCCGGTCAGGCTGCAGGGGGGCTTGGATGCCCCTGCAGCCATAAAGCTGGATGCCCCTGCAGCCGTTCTCACTGCCTGCGGAGTGCGGCGACCTCGGCCTCGAGTTCGGCGATCCGCTGCTTGAGCGCCGCCACCTCGCCCGACTCCGTGGCCGCCGGCTTCGCTGCCGGGCCGGCCGCGACCGCGGCGGCGACTTCGCGACGAACCTTCTCCAGCTTCTCCTCGGGCAGAAGGCCGTGGGTGAGCATCCGGCCGCGGCCGGGGGGCGAGAGCCAGACGACCAGGCCCCGCGCGGCGAGTTGATCCAGGTGGCTGCGGAGCGTGGTCAGATCGGGAATCTCGTCCATCCGGCTGGCCCGGCCCCGCAGGTCTCCCTCGCTCTGCTCGCCGCGGCAGAAGAGTTCGCCCAGGATCGCGAGCTCCTCCTTGCCCACGCCCAGCCATTCGTAGGCGAGATGGCGGTAGCGAGGCAGCTTGCCGCTGCCGAACACCTCGGCCACGGCGCCGGCCGTCTGCAGGCTCCGCACCGCCCGCATCACCTGCTCCTCGTCGAGCGTCATCACGGGGTCGCGGTTGCTTTTCTGGTTGCAGCCGTTGACCAGCGCGTTGAGCGAAAGTGGATATTGGTCGGGCGTGGTCTTGCCCTTCTCGATCAAGACGCCGAGCACCCGCCGCTCGTTCGCATCGAGGGGTCGCACGGCCTTGCCGGCCGGCTCGCCGCCCGTCGTGTCATCCTGGTCGGTCACGTCCATGGGCGTCAGGATGGCGGCCGAGCGTGCCTGCGTCAACGGTGTCCGGTCAGCGGCGTCGGGGCAGAATCCGGATCCCGCTGGTCACGGGGGGCGTGAAGGTGGGCACCACGGCGTTGCCGGCCAGATCGACGATCGCTGCGGCCGGCGGAAGGGCGATCTGCCTCGCCAGGCGGATGCCGCTCGGCGCCCAGAGCCCGGGGGGCACCGTCCAGCGAAACACGAGCCGGTCGGTGCCGCTGCCCGACACGTAGTCCGCCCGCTGGACGACGCGGCCGACCGCGAAGGCCAGCCGGGGCGAGCCTGTGACCGCGACCGGCTCGCTCAGCCGCACCGTGAACGTGAGCACGGCACCAGGGCGGTAGAGGCCCGCCGCCGGGACGAGCACGGCCAGGATGGTCGGCCGCACCGTGTCCACCACGGGCGGGGGCGCGACGGGCGGCGACACCGGGGGGTCCGCGACCGTCCCGCCCGCTCTGGTGAAGGCCCCGGGTGCCTGTGGGCCGCTGCGGGGAGCGCCCGCGTGGTCGTAGGCCACTGCCAGGTCGGTGCGGCCGACGGGCACGACGGGCCGGGCGGGCGCCGCGGCCCAGCTGAAGGTGGGAATCGTCACCGTGGCCGGCGGCGTGAACGACGCGGTCAGCCGGTAGTCGCCCCGGGCCAGGTCGGCGAACGCGGGTCGCACGGTGTTGATCGCGTTCGTCGCCGCCACCTCGGCGGCGAGCGTCGCGCTCGCGATCCCCAGCGGGTGGGAGGCGGGGCCGTTCCAGATCAGGTTGCCGCGGATCACGAGGCCGTCGTCCGGCCGCGTGGGGGACGGGATGTTGGAGCCGGCCGAGGGCGTCCGCGGCGCGGCGACCGCGAACTGCTCCCACTGGCTGCCCGCGGCCTCGGGATTGAAGACCACGTTGTTGACGATCACCACGTTCTTGTTGGGGATCGGCTCTTCGCCACCCACCCGCGCCGTGCCCCAGCCGCCGAGGGCGAGGTTGGCAGCGCAGGTGGCGGTGTCGCCGTCGCAGCTCCGTAGTCCGTGCACCACCTCGATCACGTGGCTGCGGCGGCCCACGTTCACGAGCGTGTTGTGGGCCAGGAGGATGTTGAATCCGCCGTTGACGCCAAAGCCGGCCCCCTCGACGTCGTGGATCAGGTTGTTCGTGAAGGCGATGTCGGAGGCCTCGTAGTGGAGCCAGGGGGCCACCATGAACTCGAAGCCGGTGCCCTGGCCGGCCGTGAACCCGCCGGTGCCTGCGTCATAAAACTCGTTGCCGGTGATCGTGAGATAGGCCGAGCCCCCCTTGGCATACATCGCCCAGTCGCCGGAGCGGTGGATCCGGCTGCCGACCACGTGGCCATACTGCACGGCCACGAAGTCGATCGCGTTGTCCCAGGCGCCCGAGATGTCGCAGTTTTCGATGTACACGTGCTGCGACTGGTTGACCTTGAGCGCCTCCTGCGGCACCGCATAGGTGGCGATCACGCCGGTGCCGCGGATGGTGGTGTCGCGGAGGAGCACGTGGGAACTGGCCTGGATCTGGACCACGTCGCCCCCGCCGGCGGTCACCTCCAGGCCCACGAGCTGGAGGTGGCGGCAGTCGAAGATGTTGAGGCTCGGCAGCCGGGCGGTGCCGGGGCCGTCGGCGGCCCGAATGATCACCGGCGCCGCAAACGTGCCGTGGCGACTCTCCCAGAAGTGGGGCACGGCCGATTGGGGATAGGTGCCGGCCACGAGGTTGATCCGGACACCTTGGGAGAGCGTCGTTCCGATCGGCACCCGCCGCCAGGCCTCGGAGAGGGTCTGCACGGCGAGTTGCCGCGCGGCCCCGCTCCGGGCGTCGCTGCCAGCCGCGGGATCGACCCAGATCTCGACGACCTCGGGGATGCCCGTGTCGTACGCCGGCAGCAGCCCGGTGCCGCTCATCACGTGCCGCCGCTCGCAGGGTTCGACCGCCAGCGGCCGCAACCGCGGCACCTGCCGCCGCCGCCCGATCCTGTCGGTCTTCATGGCGAACCTCCCTGTTCCTTTCGCGGTGCGAAAGGACCGTCCGCCTTGCCCTGCGCGAATGCTACGCGCGGGCTGCCCCGGAAGCCATCGGCCTGGGCCGGCGGCCGGTTTCAATACACCAGGATCACGGCCAGGGCGGCCAGGCCCACGCACACGAGTCCCAGGCCCATCCAGCGGGCCACGGCCGGCCGGTCGGCGTAGCGGTAGTCGACGTTCTTGATCGCGGCCAGCACGTGGCGGTGCTCCCACATCCCCACGAGCGTCGCGGTGATGCCCAGCACGATCAGAGCCGACCCGAACACGCGGGTCTTGAGTGGTGAAAAGGCGGCCAGCCGGCCGTCCATCACGTGTGCCACCTGCCCCAGCCGTTCGATGCCGAAGCCCAGCGAGATCATGGCCAGGCTGGTGCGGATCCACGCCAGGAGCGTGCGGTCCGCCGCCTCGCGGTTCCGCTCCCGGGCCAGTTCATCGGTCAGCGACGGCATGTTGAAAAAAGGGGACATCCCCCGTTTCTGGGAAGCATTCCGGTTGGCTTTGCCGGTCAGGGCCGCGCCGAGCACGTTGGTGGGAAAAGGGGGATGTCCCCTTTTTACACGTTGGAACCGATGGTTGCATAAAAGCTGTACGGGTGTATATTATTGGCATGCCACGCGCGTCGCGAATCTCCGCCGGCGGTCTCTGCTACCACGTCCTCAATCGTGGCAATGGCCGGGCCACGGTTTTCGCCCATCCAGAGGACTACGCCGCTTTCCTCGCAGTCCTGACCGAGGCCTGCGAACGCCTCCCCATCCGGCTCCTGGCCTACTGCTTGATGCCGAACCACTTCCACTTCGTAGTCTGGCCATTGGAGGACGGCGACCTTGGCCGCTGGATGTCATGGCTGATGACGACACACGTGCGACGGTATCACGCCCACCATGAAACTGAAGGCCGCTTGTGGCAGGGCCGCTACAAGGCTTTCCCGATTCAGTGTGACGAGCATCTGCTGACGGTCATGCGGTATGTCGAGCGGAATCCGGTTCGGGCCACAAGTCTCGATGTCACCAGTGCTTCGGCGTGGCCGTGGTCGAGCGCGGCGGAGCTGTCGGCAGGGCCATTCCCTATGGTCAGGCCGGAGGTGCATCCAGGCCCCGTGCCGAGACGGGCAGACTGGCTGGCTTGGGTCGACAGGCCCCTGACCGCCGGCGAACAAGAGGCCATCCATCGCAGCATCGCGCGTGGCTCACCTTTCGGCGAAAGTGATTGGGTAGCGTCGATGGCCGGGCGGCTGAAATTGGGGCACACACTCAAGCCGCTGGGTCGGCCTCGCAAAAAGGGGACATCCCCCGTTTCTGCGACTGACTCGCCCGGTGAGGGCCAAGCTGTATGCGACGGTCGGGAAACGGGGGATGTCCCCTTTTTTATTGAACCTCGAGGGAGACGCTCGCGGAGTGGGCGTTGAACTCGGGGGCGTAGCGGCTTTGGATCTTCGCGAACCCGCTCGAGGCCGTGCCCCGGTGGGCCGCCCGCAGCGAATACTCGAACACGTGCGTGCCCCGCGGCAGCCGCTCGAAAAACATCTGCGTGGAGGCGTCGCGGATCGCCAGATACCAGCCCGCCCCGTCGGCCCATCGCCAGCCCGAGAGCACGTCCACCGGCTCGGTGAGGCTCGGCCGGTGGTCGGCGAGTTCCAGAAACTCGTAGTCGCGGTCGCTCGTCACCACCAGCCGCACGACGAGCTCGTCGCCGAGCTCGACCTGGGCCGCGCCGCCCGCACCCGCTGGGGCTGGGTCCCCGGCCTTGGCCAGCACGGGCACGAGCTCCGGCCCGGCCTTCGTCATCCGCTTGACGAACAGCTGCTTCTCGATGGCCAGCTCCTCGCGGCCCGCCGCCGGCACCTTCGAGATGTCGTCGAGGTATTGCCAGTGGACGCCGCCGAAGGCCAGGCCTTGGTCGGGCTTCGTGACCGTGATCGTTGCCATCGCGGGAGTGATCTCGCGGCGGGTGAACCGCTCCTCGAAGAAGCCGGTGCCGGCCTCGACCTTCGCGGGCTCGATTCGCTCGCCGCCGACGTCCACCGTCACGAGCTCTTGCGAGCCCAGGAGGTCGTCGCCCCGGCCGAGGAGCGCCGCGACCGCGTCGGCCGTGGTGCGGCTGTTCTGCCAGCGGCTCGTCCGCTTCTGCGAGAGCAGCCAGACTTTCAGCGCCTCGACGGAGTCCTTGTCGCCGGCCACCTCGTCGAAGGCCTCGATCATGATCGCCTGCGACGCGATCGGGGCGTAGTGCCAGCTCCACCAGCCAGGGTGCGGATCCCGCCACCACATCCCTTGCCACGACTCCTTTTCGTCGCCGGGCTTCACGTCGGCGTCCACCGCCCGCTGTTTCAGACTGTCGACGATGGAGAGCGCCGTCGGCTTGTCACCCGAGCGGGATAGCGCGATCGCCAACTGCCCCTGCGTCAGCCGGCCGTCGAGCTTCATCCAGCACTTTCTGGCGACGTCGAAGGCCCACGTGATCGCCGCGACAGCCTCGCCCTGGGGCGGCACATCCTGCGTGAAGAAACTCCGCGCATAGAGGGCATACACGCCCAGCGGCGTGAGGACGATGTCGTCGGGCTTGTCCTTCCAGAGCAACTCAGCTCGCCGCTTCTCCTCGACGAGCCGGCCGTCGAGCCAGGGGATCGTCTGGAGGGCCGGCTGGACGTCGATCTTCGCGCCCGCCGCCCGCAGCCGGCCGAAGCCGGCCACGATGCCGAGCGTGACAGGGTCGCAGGTCCGCCCGCCGGGGAACCAGGGCCAGCCGCCGTCACCGTTCTGTAAGGAAGCCAGCCGCGTGAGTGCGGCCTGCGTTTCGTTCTCGGCCCGCGTGGCGTCGAAGAGGATCGCAATCCGAGCCCGCGCCTCCTTCTCGTCCACCGCGTCGCGAACCCAAGGCGTCTCGGCGAGGAGTGTCTTCGCGAGGTCCGTATTCTTTTCGAGGGGGCTCTCGAGCGCGGTTGTGCCCTTCCACTGCTCGAAGATCCTGCCGATCCGCGGGTCGCTCGTGGCCAGGTGCCGTGCCAGCGCGTTGGCGTAGAGCCGGGTGAAGAGCGTCTCGGTGCTCTCGTCGGAGTCCTCCATGATCGAGGGGAGGGCGAGGACGGCGTACCAGGCCGGGTTCGACGTCGCCTGGACGACGAGCGACTGGCTCTGGATGTCGGTACCGCCGGCAGGGTCAGCGGTTTGGGCCAGCCGGTCGAGCGACACGTTTCGAGTGCCGGGGCCGCGGATCGTGACGGGCACCGATTCACTGACGAGCACCCGCCGCGGGAGAACGACGACAAAGGCCTCTTCGCCGTCGGCGGCCTTGCCGGCGGAGCCGGTGGCGAGGTAGCGGAGGGTCTCGGTGCCGTCGGCCACCTTGACGGTGAACACGACCGGCTTCGACTCGCCGGCGGCCAGATCGAAGGACTGGCTGGTGGCGCCGTCGATCAGCCCCGACCGGTCCGCATCGGTGCGACCGTCAGCGAGCGCGAACTTCACCGTGCCCGAGAGCCGGCCGGTGGACTTGTTGCTCACCTTCACCGGGATCTGCACGACATCCCCCTCGCGGAGGAAGCGGGGCATGACCGGCTCGACCATCAGGTCTTTTATAGACACGCATTCCGCCACGATCGACCCGCTGCGGAGCGTGGCATCGTGGGCCAGGCCCTTGAACTGCCAGGTCGTGAGCGTGTCGGGGAGCGTGAACTCGATCGACACGACGCCGTCCTTGTCGCTCGACAGCACGGGCAGGAAGAACGCCGTCTCGACGAGGTTCTTGCGGGGCGGCGGGGCGGCCGCGGCCGAGCCCGGCTGGCCGCCGCCGGGGCCCTGGGGGTCGCCGGGTTTGCCGCCCTGCTGTTCTGCGACTTTGCGTGCGTCTTCACGATCCATAACCTCCGAAGTCCTTTCCTCCGGGGCTGCCATTGCCATCGCCGGGGCGGCATCCATGGCCGCGGCTTCGAACTCCAACCCCTTACGGTTTCTCATGAGCCCCCGACCGACTCGCCTGCCGCCGAAGCCGCCCTCCCAACCCATCGCCGGCGAGCCAAATGGATCCCGCAGCACGCGGTAGGTCATCTCCGGCACTTTCACCTGCGGCATGTCGAACTGACCACGGACGTGACTGAAGCCCTCGCCGCGGTTGGTGAACGAGAGGTTCAGCCAGCTCGACTCGCGGCGGAACATTCCCATCAGGTCGCCCGGCCAGGCATGCTGGGCGAGCGCGTCGAGCGACTGGTCGTAGGCGAGCGCGAGGAACTCGGCTGCAACCGGCGCCGCA
>JBIIYH010000229.1:0-4624 GCA_044346905.1 Pirellulales bacterium | reverse complement strand
GAGTGGGAGTTTGCGGCGCGGGGCGGCCGTTCGGCCGCAGTCTACCCTTGGGGCGACGAGTTTCGGCCCGACGGCAAGTGGATGGCCAACACCTGGCAGGGGCGGTTTCCGGTGGAGAACACCGCCGCCGACGGCTTCGCGGGGCTCGCACCGGTGGGCCGCTACCCGGCCAATGGCTACGGCCTGTTCGACGTCTCGGGCAACGTCTGGGAGTGGTGCAGCGACTGGTATCGGTCCGACACCTACGCCCGCGACGCTCGCCGCGGCGTGGTCCTCGACCCGGCCGGCCCGGCCGACAGCTTCGATCCCCAGGAACCGGGGCAGCCCAAGCGGGTGCAGCGGGGCGGCTCGTATCTCTGCTCCGACCAATACTGCTCCCGCTACATCGTGGGCACCCGGGGCAAGGGGGAGGTGTCGAGCGGCACCAACCACATCGGGTTCCGGTGCGTGAAGGACCCGTGAAGGTCGCGGTCCCGCCGGGCCGCCACGTCAGCGAATGCTCCGGACCGCATGCCCGCCTGACGGTCGCTGGCCGGCGGCCTTGTCCTGACGAACCGGAATGTCAGGCGACTGGATTCTCGAGCCGGACATTCGGAAAGCGACTGAAGTCGGTGTCGGCGGAGGCCACTGCCAAGCCGTGTTCCAAAGCCAGCGCCGCCAGGTGGGCGTCGGGCACATGCTCCGCCCGCAGCCCCGACGCGCCGAGCAGGCTTCCCAGGATCGCCCCGTGGCGTGGGGTGGGGCTCGGCACCCAGACCGCCTCGCAGCCCAGCCACTCCTCCACTTGCCGCCACGCCGTGGCCACGCTCACGGGCCGTTCGAAGAGCCGCTGATTGCTGGTGAGCCGCACGAAAGCCAGCAGGCTCGGCCAGGGTAGCCCGAGCGGGACGGGTTCGCTCAGTCGCTCGTCCAGCCAGGCCCGCGCCCGCTCATGTTGCGAGAACGACGTCGTGTACGCGTACACGAGGATGTTTGCATCGACGAGCCTCATCGATACTGCTCGCCCTCGGCAGCCGCAAGCGCGGAGGCGACGTCATCCACATTCGGCAGGCGACAGCGTCCCAGATCGACCGGTTGCGTGCGATACGCGGCCGGCGAGCGGGGCTCATGCATGGCGACAAGCCCGCGCCGCAACGCTTCGTTCACCAGTTCCTTGAGCGGCTTGTCGAGAACTTGCCGCAACTGCTCGATCCGAGCAGCCACGTCGTCATCGAGCGATAGCGTGGTTCTCATGCATCAAAGCATAAACATAAAGATGCGTCGATGTCAACAGGCTTTTCGCATGATTATCCGGGCGACGGCACAAACCGCCACGATGAGTGAAAAAGGCAGTCACAGTCCTGGCGTTATCCCCGCCGCATCCATGACCACCATGCCGCGAAGCCGGCGGCGAAGCCGAGGGCGAGGTAGGCCGCGCAGAGAGCGGCCCAGGGGATCGCGGCCACCATCTCCGCGGCGGGCGCCTGGTTTGGCAGCGGCCTCCAGAAGACGAGCGGCCCGCAGGCAAGCGCGATGGCGGCGACCGGCACAGCCGCGCCAGCGATCATCGCCGCCGTGGGTGTGGCCCGCCAGTGCCGCAGGCCCCACGTGACCAAGCCGCAGAGGCAGACGACGATCGCTAAGCTGTAGGCCGCGAGTTGCCACGGCCAGGCCGCCCGGAGCAGGTCCGGCTCGAAGAGCAGGAGCACCACGGCGGCCGCCGCGGCGAGAGAGCCCCAGACGATCAGCACCTGCAGGGCGATCGTCGCGGCGATCCCGCCGATGATCCGCCGCCGCGAAACCGGCCACAGCGCGAGGCGGTCGGCGCACAGGCTCCATTGCACGACCTGGTTCGTCGCGCCCATCGGCGGCAGGATCACCGTCAGCATGCAGAAGACCATCGCGAATGGCGCCGACGCGAGCAGGCGTCCGGCCGAGGGAAGAAGATCGCAGCCCCAGAGCACGAGCGACGCCAGGCCCGCCACGCCGGCCACGGCACCCGCCAGCGTCAACCACCAGGGGCTGCACAGCGTCGCCGCGCGCAAGCGGACGAGCAGCGCGGCCGTGCCGTTTCCAGGGGGAAACCGCCGTGCAATCCGCAAGCCACCGTCGGCAGACCGCGACCGGAAGGCGTCGCCCCAGGACCAGCCGTCCCTCTTTCCCGACAGCCACCGGCGTGCCTGTTCAAAATCCTCCTCCGTCCAGGATCGCAGATACCACTCCAGCCCGGCGATCGCGAGCAGCGCGGCGCCTGCCCGCAGGAGCGTGGCGAACACGCCCCGGTCCAGCCAGAGGAGACACAGTTGGATCGCGAGCAGCGCACCCACTCCGGCGGCGCGCCCGAAGCGGCGGAGAACGACCAGCGACCCGATCGCCAGATAGCAGCACCAGACGGCGGCGATTGCCCACGCCCTGGCCAGGTGTACGACGGCGGCTACCCGGGAATCCGCGCCCAGGCACACAAGCCCGCTGCCGAGGACCAGCGGTGCCAGTACGAGCAGCCGGCCGGCCGCCACGTGGACGTGGCGGTAGCGCGGAATCAGTCGCGCACGCGGCTCCTCCAGCCGCACCAGCACCGCCGAGCAGACGATCAGGATGCCGTAGCCGTTGGCCCAGCCGACGACGGAGGCGAGCCACTCGGCCGGGCAGCCCGCCGCCCAGGCGGCGAGCGGCAGCGCCGCCACGATCCCGTAGAACAGCCCGACCCACCACGGCCGCAGCAGGCCGCGGGCCGCCCGGCAGACGTCAGCCCGCATGATGCAGCTCCAAAAAGATGTCTTCGAGGCTCTTTTCACCCCGGTCCTTGAGCGCGTCGAGGCTGCCGGCGTAGGTGATCCGGCCGTCCTTGAGTACCGCCACGCTGTCGGCGACCCGCTCGAGATCCGAGGTGATGTGCGTGGAGAAGAGCACGGTCCGGTCGCCCGCCAGCGCGATCCCGAGCACGGCCTTGAGGAACTCGCGGCGGGCCACGGGATCGAGGGTCGAGGCCGGCTCGTCCAGCACCAGGAGGTCCGGCTCGTGGCCGAGGGCCAGGAAGATGTTGAGCTGCTGGGCCTGCCCGGGGGAGAGCGTGCCGACCTTGGCATCCCGCGGCACGCCCCATTCGCCGATCAGCCGGTCGATCAGCCCCTGGTTCCAGCGCGGATAAAAGCCGCCGATGAAGGCGATCAGCTCCCGCACCCGCATCCAGGTGAAGACGGACGGCGCCTGCGGCACGTAGCCGATCCGCTCCTTGGTGGCGTCGGCCAGGGCGATGGCGGGCTCGCCGAACACCGTGGCGGACCCCGACTGCGGCGCGAGGATGCCCAGCGCACACTTCAGCAGCGTGCTCTTGCCGGCGCCGTTGCGGCCGAGGAGCCCCATGACCGTGCCCCGCGGCACGGCGAGATCGACGCCGGTCAGCACCGGCTCCGCATAGCCGCGGACGAGGCTTCGCAGTTCGAGGACGGTGTCAGGCATGACGCTTCTCCTTCAGGCGGGCGGTCAGTTCGGCCAGGACCTTGTCGGCCGGCAGGTTCAGGTGGAAGGCTTCGGTCGCGACCTGCTCGAGGAGGGGGGCGATCGCGGCCAGCCGCTCCTTGAGCGGCCCGCCGCCCGCCGGCTCCCTGACCCGCATGCCCTGGCCGCGGACCAGCTCGACCAGGCCTTCCCGCTCGAGCAGCGAATAGGCCTTGGAGACGGTCATCGGATTGACCTGGAGCTGTTCCGCGACCGTGCGGACCGAGGGCAGCATCTGGCCCGGCCGGACCGTGCCGCCGGCCATCTGCGACCGCAGCTGGTCCATGAGCTGCCGGTAGATGGGCACGCCCGACGAGGGAAAGATCCGGAAGGCGGCTGGGCACATGCGTCGTCCATTTGCCAGGTGTATTAGCACTATAAGACACTAATACGCAAGTGTCAAGCCGGGCTCCGCCCGCCGGCGACGTGCCCGTCGTTCCGGCCCGGATCCGGGGAAACCGGCGACCTACCGGGGCTGAAGAAAACGGCTCCTGGCATCTTTTCCGCACCCGGCCGTTGTGCGGAGCGTATTCTGCAGGCATGTGGTTGTTGGCTTCACATCGTGAACGACGGCGGCGTGACGACGCGGTGCTTGCTGAACGCACCCGCGGCCTGCTCCGCGAGTCCCTGTCGCGGCACGTACCAGGCACGGCGGTATGGGTCTATGGGTCGCTCGTCAAGCCGGGCCGCTTTCACGAGTGGTCCGACGTCGATGTCGCCCTCGAATCGCTGCCCGCCGGCATGACTCTCGAATACCTGCAGAGCCTGCTCTCCGCGGACGTGGGCCGCGAGGCAGACGTCTGTCTCATCGACCGCACTCGCTTGAAGCCCGTGATCGAAGGGAGCGGCGAACGGTGGATCGCATAGCACTGCAGATTCTGGAGGACGGCTGGGAGCAGGATGGCCGGGCCATGTGCCGTGCAGTCGCCACGCTCCGGCACCGTCTTGCCGAATCGACCGACGGCCGCTGGGCCGCCGCCGCCTTCGAGATCAACCGGATTTACAACATTCTCGAGAAGTCCTTCGAACGGCTCTGCGAATCGTTCGAAAACCATCTCCACAAGACCGGTCGATACCACGACACGCTGATCGAACGGGTAACGCTCGATCTGAAGGGGATTCGCCCGGCGTTTCTTCCCGGCGATGC
>JBIIYH010000049.1:0-15138 GCA_044346905.1 Pirellulales bacterium | reverse complement strand
CAGGCTTACGGGGACTGGGCGGGGCGGAGGACGAGGCGACGCACGTCGGCGGCAGAGCCGCCCGGGATCGTCGTCGCGCGGAGCACGAGCGTCGTGGGTCCCTTTCCCAACGTGATCGTCCCCAGGGGGAGCGGCTTGAAGTCCTTCGAAAAACTCTCGCCGTGGCCGCGGGCAATTCGGTCGTCGCCCGTGTTCAGCGGTGGATCCCAGCCGGGGTGAATCGTGCCGGTCACGGTCCCGCCACCGCCGGAGAGCACCACGGTCGCCCCCGTATCAGCCGACGGGCAGGTGTACCAGAGTTCGGCGGAATAACGACCCGGCTTGAGCACCTCCACGGTCCAAGTAATCGCGTCGTCGGGGCTCGTCCAGTGGGTGAAGTATGAGGAGTTGGGGGCCGCGCCGCTGCGGGCGACGCCGCCATGCGGCAGGCCGTCGCGGGCGGGAAGTTCAGTGAGCGGCGCTCCGGGATATCCGACGGGAAACCGCTCTTCCGCTGGCTTCTGCACCTCATCGAGTACGTCGCGCCGCCACGCGGCTGCCATCTCGCGGAGCCGTGCTGCCTCTTCTAGAGCTTCGGGGGCGATGTCTCGGGTCTGCCCCGGATCCATCTCTAGGTCGTACAGGCGCCCCTCGGCGTCGAGACGGTGCCGCGTGGTCCGCAAGCTCACCTTGCCAGCGAAGCTGGCGACGATGGCCCGGTCGGCCAGCGCGGCCGCAGTCGCTGGGCCTTCACGGCCGACGCAGAGCAGTGGCGAAAGATCGACACCATCGAGCGGTTTTTTATTCGTGAGCACGACGCCGGCGAGGCCGGCAAGCGTCGGCACGAGATCGATCGCGCCGGTCACGTCGTCGACGACAGTCCCCGAAGCGATCCGCGCCGGATAGCGCACGCAGCACACGCTCCGCACGCCGCCGTCGTCAGTCGAACCCTTGCGGCCGCGCATGCCCCCGCACCAGCGCGAACTGTTGGGCCCGTTGTCGGAAAAGAAGATGACGATCGTGTCACGGGCTACGTCGAGCCGCTCGAGCGTGGCCAACAGCCGGCCGACATTTGCATCGAGGTTTTCCACCATTGCCAGCGCCGCCCGCGTGAAGGCAGTGTCCTCGCGGCCGCCTTCCGGGCCGCGCTGGCCGATCGGCTTGTCGTGAAACCGTTCCCATTCGGCCTCGGGCACGCTCATCGGCGAGTGCGGCGTGTTGAACGCGACATAGCAGAGGAACGGTCTGTCATTTGTGCGGGCCGCTTCAATGAACCCGATCGCGTGGTCGGTAATGTCATCGGCGATGTAGCCCCGACCGCGCACGAATGCACCGTCGTGCTCCATCTCGGCATCGAAATAATTGCCCCAGTGACCCTCGGTGAACCCGTAGAACGTGTCGAAGCCGCGGGCGCGCGGGTGGTAGGGCCACTGCGTGCCGTTGTGCCATTTGCCGAAGCAGCCGGTGGAATAGCCGGCGTCATGAAACACGTTCGCAAGCGTCCGTTCGTCCGGCGCCATCCGCTCCTGGCCGAGCGATACCCCGCGGACGCCGCTCCGCGGATGGTAACGGCCCGTGAGGAACTCGGCCCGCGTGGGCGAGCAGACTGGCTGCACGCAGAATTGGCTCAAGACCGCGCCGTCACGGGCAAGCGAGTCGACTGCCGGCGTCGCCACCGAAGAATTTCCCACGAACGAAAAATCCCCCCAGCCAGCGTCGTCGGCGAGAACCACGAGCACGTTGGTACGGGCTGGCTTGGTCGCCGCCGCGCAGACCGATGGGCCCAAGGCAAAGACGGCAAAGGTGATCCGCCAGAGTGATGGAATGCGCATTGAGGAATGATTTCTTGTTGATCACTACCTGGCTTACTCGGAGTCGGGCCAGACGTGCATCGTGCGGGTCAACTCTTGAACCATGGCTTCCATCCGACCGCTCAATGCGTCACGCTCGTCCGGCTGTTCGGCGGCCAGATCGCGGGCCTCGGCGATGTCGTCGGAGAGCCGATACAACGCATAGTCAGTGAGCCTCGCTTCGCGCACGCGAGGCGCAGTTCTGACTGTCACGTTTGCCAGCCGGGGAAGATCACCGCCATCGAGCCGAGCCAGCAGCTTCCAGTCGCCCCAGCGCATCGCGACACGCTGCTCGTTGATCGCATTGAAGTACATCCACAACAGGGGCTTGGTGCGGGCGATCGGTTCGTTGGCAAACAGGGGTCGTATGTCGCAGCCATCAAACTCGATGTCTTTGGGTGGAGTTGCTTGAGCCAGGGCGCAGAGCGTGGGTAGCAAATCAAGACTGCTCACTGGCTGATCGCTCACGACGCCAGCGGTTACGTGACCGGGCCACCGCACGATGCCCCCGACCCGTGAGCCGGCCTCGGTGGTCCAGAGTTTCATGCCGCGCAACGGGCCAGGGCTTCCATACGACCGGTTCGCATTGGGGTAGCGGCGTAGGGTTTCCGGGCCGTTGTCACTGGTGAAAAAGACGAGGGTGTTGCCGGCGAGTTGCAGCCGATCGAGCGCACCCAACAGCCGGCCGACGGCGGTGTCGACATTCGAGACGTTGGCATAGTACTGTGCCTGGTCTTCCGTCTGGGCGAGTGGACGATAGCGAGCCACCAGTTCCGGCGGAGAAGCCACGGGTTCGTGCGGCTCGTGAAACGCCACATAGGCGAAAAATGGTTCACTGTCGCCCGACTCGGCGCGCTGATCGAGCCAGCCGATCACCTCGTCGACGACCAGGTGACAGCTATAGCCTGTGAGCGGGCCGACGGTCACGCCGTTGCGGACGAAGTTGACGGGGTTTTCATGCGACGGCGAGGCATTGTTTTGCGTGGCAAACCAATGGTCGAATCCGGCGTCATTCGGCTGCGGCTGCTCAACTGAGTTGAAGTGACTGTTGCAGTGCCATTTGCCCGCCAGGCAAGTGGCATAGCCTGCCTGCTTGAGCAAAGCAGGCAGCGTGACCTCGCTGCGACGCAGGTGCACCATGTGCCGCGAATCATCCCGCGCGGCTGCCTGATCGGCCTCGGGAATCCAGTCGAACACACCAGCCCGATTGGGATTGCGACCCGTGAGCAGGCCCACGCGCGACGGGGAGCACACCGGGGCCGCTGAATAGCAGCTCGTCAACCGGATGCCCTCGCGCGCCATCTGATCGAGGTGCGGCGTTCGAATGACAGGGTGGCCGTAACAGCCGAGATCTCCGTACCCGAGGTCATCGCAGAGCACGACGACAATATGGGGCCGCAGGTCGGCAGCGACCGTCATCGACCATCCAACAAGGCCCAGGAGGGCGGCGATGGCGAGCCGAGACATGGTGGGCATCCAAAGATTCTTAGTCGGCCGCTTTGCCGGGAATACCGCCGCTAATTATAATATGATTTCTCCGCTGATCGCCGGCGAAGCTTTTCGCATCGGCTCCGGATCACTCAACTTCGAATCGGGGGACGTTGCAATGCGGAGTAGTTGGTGGCCGATCCCGGCCGTTGTCGTGGCGCTCGTGGCCACGGCTGGTATCGAGGCAGCAGACCCGGTTACGTCAGACCTCGCGCTGCCCGCCATGTTCGGCGACCATATGGTGCTGCAGCGGGATATCCCGCTGCCGGTCTGGGGGCGGGGCCGACCCGGCGAGACGGTCACGGTCACGGTCGCCGACCGCACCGCGGAAGCGACCGTCGATGCCAACGGGTATTGGAGCCTGCGGCTCGAGCCGCTTGCCGCGAGCCGTGAGCCGATCGAGATGCGGGTGCGGGCGGCCTCTGGGGAGCGAAGCTTTCATGACGTCCTCGTCGGTGACGTGTGGATCTGTTCGGGCCAGTCGAATATGGGCATGGGCATCGGCACGGTCCCGGGAGCGGCAGACGTGATAGCCGCGGCCGACGTGCCGGGCCTGCGACTGTTTCGCGTCGATCAGCAGGTGGCGCTTGAGCCAGCAGAAGAATGCAGCGGTTCGTGGACCGCGTGCACGCCCAAGGGAGTGCTCGCGGGCGGTGGCAAGGGGTTTTCCGCCGTGGCGTATTTCTTCGGACGGGAGATTCATGAGGCGAGCGGCGTGCCAATCGGCCTCGTGGGCACCTACGTCGGCGGCAGCCGCTGCGCGAGTTGGACGAGCCTCGACGCTCTGCGGAACAACCCGCTGTTTCGCCAGACCGTGCGCGAGTTTACCCGCCACGTCGCGATGCTGCCCGACCGGATGCGGGACTATAACGAGCGACTTCTGCCCGAGTGGACCGCCATCTACGAGGCCCGGGAGGCGCGGCTGCAGGCCGACCTCGCGGCCTGGCAGCCGGCCTCCGCGGCCGCGGAAGCCGCCGGGCAGGAGCCGCCGCCGCGACCGCGGCCTGGCGAGCTGCCGCGTCATCCGCACCAGCCCGACAAGGACTTCAACGTGCCCGGCGTCCTGTTCAACGGCATGGTGCATCCTCTCATCCCCTTCGGGATCAAGGGCGCGATCTGGTATCAGGGTGAGTCCGACACCTATCCGGGCCGCGACGCCATCTATCGCGACACCTTCACCACGCTCGTCACCGACTGGCGAGGTCGCTGGGGCCAGGGGGATTTCCCGTTCCTGTTCGTGCAATTGCCCAACTTCGGCTCGAAGGAGAACTGGCCGGTCATCCGCGAGGCGCAAAGGCAGTCGCTTGCTGTGCCTGCCACGGGCATGGCCGTGACAATCGACGTGGGCGACCCGCAAGACCTCCACCCAGCCGACAAGGCCCCAGTGGGCCGCCGGCTGGCCCTGCTCGCCCGGGCGCTTGCCTACGGCGAGCCGCTCGTCGCCTCCGGGCCGACGCTCGCGTCGGTCGAGGCAGACGGTGCGACGATGGTGCTCGGCTTCGACAACGTGGGCCGAGGGCTCGTCGCCCGGAAGCCGGGCGCCGAGCCGGATGCCGCGGGGGAACCCTCCAATTTCGAACTCGCCGGCGCCGACGGCGTCTTCCATCCGGCCCGGGCCCGGATCGCGGGCGACCGCGTCCGGGCGGAGAGTGATACGGTGCCGGCTCCCGTCCGCGTTCGCTATGCCTGGGCGGCCACACCCGAGCCGCCCGTCGATTTCTTCAATCGCGACGGCCTCCCGGCGAGCCCGTTCGAGGCCAAAGTCGGCGCGGTCCCGGGTCGTCCGTAACCGCGCCTGGGCCGTCGTGCGTTGGCAAAATCCGCGCACCCGTCTCCCGCCCGTGCTATTGGCCGATTGAAAAGGACAGCGCAGGCAGACCGTCGGCGTTAAACAGATTGGCCCACGGGTGCGGCTGTGCCCAAGCGTATCGCACCGCGACCGGAGCGGCGACTTTGTCGCTGTGCAGCAAGACGCTGTCACCCGCGATCGTCGCTTCCGCCCAGTGAAACGTGCGATCCCGGCCGGCGATCGCAAAACCTTGCAGTTTTTCTCCATGCTTGAACCTGAGCCCGCTGCCGACGTGTGCGAATGTCACGCGCAACTGGGCCCCGTCCACCGCGTGTGAAGCGTAGGTCGGTCCGTAGATCGCGACGTGCCTGCCATAGACTCCCCCCAGCGCGACTCGAGCGGCGCGGTATGCGTAGCCGGATTTGTTTGTGGGATGAGTCCCCGCTTCCAGGTCCGTGGCAGTCACGAGAAACGTCGCCGGATGTTCACGAAGCCGCAGATGATCGGCAGGATACTTGGGCAGTGGCCGAGGCACGTCCGCGGGCAGGGGCGCAAACGCCTCCGCACCCCGCGTGATGGGGTCGGCCGGATCGAATGCCGGCCCGCCCCCCGAGGGCTTCTGCACGGTCAGGAACGGAAAGTCGCTGTTCCACGCCTGCCGCCAGCCGTGGATCAGCGCGCCCATCACGGCGAATTGATCGACTCCTTCCACTGCCGTCTGGCTCTCGCCCTGGTCCCACAGCACGCCGCGCACGGCGAACGGCACCAGCGGCTTGATGTGCTCGTCGTAGAGATTGCCGAAGCGACCGCTTTGCACATGTCCGGGCGCGGCCGGCGGGTCTGGCTTGCGCGGTGCCCTGGCTTTCTCGACCTTTGCCTTTTCGGTGGCCACTTCCCAACGCTCGAGCGCCGCCTCGTAGTTCCGCTGCGCCCTGGCGGGATCGTATCGGCGCTGCGACTGCGCCACTTGTTCCGTGCACAGGGCATCGGCCGCGAACATCTCGGCGGTCAGCCAGCGGCACGACGGCGTGCCGCCGACCGCCCCCTGCATCAACCCCACCGGCACGTCCAGCTCACGCTGCAGCTTGACGCCGAACGGAAACAGCAGCGCCGAGAAGTCGGCGATGCTCTGCGCGTCGGCTGGTTTCCAGCCGCCGGTCGCCCGCGCGAGTCGGATGCGGGGATAGGGACCGGCTGCCACCAATGACGCCAATTCCGGATCCTTCGCCTCGTACCCGTGGACCGCACCGGCCATGTTCGACTGCCCAGACCCGATCCACACTTCACCGACTAGCACGTCTTCAAGCGTGATCGTGTTGGAGCCGCTGACGGTCAGTGTGGCTGGGCCGCCGGCGGTGAGCGAGTCGAGACGCACGAGCCAAGCGCCCTGCGGGTCGGCGACGGCCGTTTTCTTCTGGTCGCGGAACGTGACCGTGACCGTTTCGCCCGGCTCGGCGCTGCCCCAGATCGGCACCGGCTGCTCCCGCTGCAGCACCATGTGTGACGAGAGGATCGCCGGAAGCTCGACGTCGGCTCGGGCCGAGGCGGCGACAAGGCCAACGCCCAGCATCGCTCCTGAAATCGCGACGACAAATGTTCGAATCATGCACAACTCCGGAATAGATTCAGGGACAGGGTAAGAGGACCGGTGAGCCCCCGCGCGGCCGCGTGCGGTGAGCTTACGGGTCGGCCGTGACCTCCACCCGCCCCCAGCGTGCCGGCTCGAGGCGGGCCTCGCTGGGGATGTCCGACACGATGCCCGCCGACGTGTCGTGCCAGTAGCATCGCTCGACCGTCTCACCGTCGCGGCCGACCAACACGCCGATGTCGCCCGTGGTCCGGGGCAGCGACCGCGGATCCCAGCCCAGCAGTTCGAGCGGCACGGCGACCTCGACCTGCTCGGTCTCGTAGTCGGTCTCGGGATAGATCGTGCTCGGCACCTTGACCCGCTTCCGGGCCATCTTTATTTGGTCGCCGACCATGTCGATCCGGTCGATCATGACCGTGCCGAGAGGCGACGTGAACTCGACGGGCGCGGAATCGGCCCCCGCAGCAACGGGCCTGTACACCGCCGCGACTGGGCCGTCCTTTCCGAGCGCGACCAAGAGCCGCACGTCGCCCGCGGCGGGCTGGCGTCGATCGGCCGTCTCGACTGGCTGGGCAGCCAGCCGCAGGTCGATTCCGCCTCCGGTGCGGAAGAGCGTCTGCGGGTCGGTGCCCGAGTTGTCGAGGATCCCGCGCTCCCGCGACCGGAAGGCGAGATAGAGGTGCTCGTCATCCACCGCGGCGGCGGCCGAGGTCTTCGGCACGCGGTGCGGCCGGCCCCAGCCGTGCTGCTCGGTCATCGTTGCGATCGTCACCCAGCCCGCTTCGGGCCACTCGGCGAGGTCGCCGTCCAGGGTCGGCGGCGAGTCGCGGCGGACCACCATCAGCGGCCCGGCCCGGTCGTCCGCCCGGTCTCGGTCGGCCAGAGCCGCCCCATAGTCGCGGGCGGCCAGGATCTGCTCAACCGACACCTCGAGCGGCCGCTCGGGCAGCCGCCTGAGCGTCTCGAGGCCGTTGACCCGCACGAGGCTGGAGTGCGTCTTCCCAGACACCAGCCAGACGCCGCCGTCGGGCAGCTGCGCGATGCTCGGGAAGAAGCTCTCGCCGATCATGTTGACGTCGGTGACGTCCATGCCGCGGGTCGCGTCGGGCATGTTCCAACGCCGGCCGTCCCGCGGATAGCCCCCGAGCACGTCCACGAAGAGGCCATCGGTCGTGAGCAGATAGACGACCCCCTTGTCGCTGTTGACCGCCCAGACCTCCATCTGGCCGTCGCCTGCGGTGACGGGCGGGCCGAGGAGCCGCGTCGTCGCCAGAAGTTGCCCGGGAAATTCGGGACCGCCAGGGGCAGCGTGGCCGGCGTGGAGGCTCGGCCAGCGGCTGTGGTAGAGCCAGGCGGGTTTGCCGTCCACGTAGCCGCGCATCGGCCCACCGGTCACCGTGAGCCGCCCGGCCGAGTCGAGGAATGCCTGGCCGCCGCCGCTGCCGGCGTTGATCGTCGTGTCGGCGAGGAGCGTCTCGATCTTCTCGAGGTCATACCGCGGCGTGCCTGCGTCGTCGATCGCAGCGAGCGGTAGCCGTAGCACCCCCGAGCCGTGCGTGATCACGACGTTGAACTCGTCGTCGAGCGACGTGCTCCAGATCCGCTCGACCGGCCGCGCAGGCGAGGGGGGCAAGAGTGCGACTTCGTCGTCGGCCACCGCGGCATCGCCGTTGCGATCGGTCCAACAGACGATCATCCCCTGGGCAAAGGCATACCTCTTGCCGGGATGGCGGTCGCGCAATTCCGGAAACCGGTCGAGCAGGCCCGACGACTGCAGCCAAGGCCAGTCGGCAGCGTTGCCGACGACGGCCGCGGGCACGACCCGGTCGCCTGTGTCGCGGAAGATGACCAGCAGCGGATGACCCGACGTTGGCCCGCCGTATTCGTCGGTCATGTAGTCGCGGTCGCGGAACCGCCGCCTGTGCATCGGGCCGTCCCAGCGGAATTTCAGAAACGGCGTCTCCTCGGCCAGCCAGTAGATGCGCGAGGGCTCCGCCCGTCCCGCCTGCCAGTCGAGCGCGAACTCGAGGCCGCCGTCACCCGAGGCATAGAAGAAGCGGTTCGGCTCGCGGCGGTCGATCATGCCGCCGCCCCCGTAGGCCGGGGGGCCGCAGCAGGCCCGCACGAGCTTCCCGGAGGTGGTCCAGCAGCTCACCCGCTTGGGCGAGCGGAACTTTTCGGCCACCCAGACATGGCCGTCGTCCGTCACGGCGACACCCAGCGGCCGGTTCATGTGATCGCGGTCGTAGGGGCCCGTCTTCGGAGCCCCGGGCTTGCCGATCGTCGCGAGCAGGTCGCCCGTGTCGGCGGCGAACACCTTCACCTGATGGCTCGCGCCCCAGTCCGACACGTAGATTTTCCCATCAGGCCCGACCGTGATCCGCTGCGGTTCCTCGAGACCGGCGCGGACGAGCCGCTCTGGCTCGGCGAGCGGCGTCGGGAACGCGCCGAGCGTGTAGCGGTGCACCTCCCGGCCGACGATCACGAGCAGCCGGCCCTGCTCGTCGAAGCAAAGATCACTCGCGCCCGGCAGCGGCACTACGCCGATCTCCTCCGCCTGCCGCTTTCCATCGACCTTGCTCGTGTCGAGGAAGTGGAGCGTGCCGGTCAGCTTCTCGGCATAGACGAGCAGCCCGTCGTGGACGGCCAGGCCGCCGAGGCCGGTGATTTTGAATTCCTCCGTGGTCTTGCCCGCGGGCAGTTCCGGGTGCACGAAGGCGACCGGAACGACGTCTTTCTCCGTGAAGCCCATGAGCCGGATCTCCGGCTTGTTGGCCTCACCCGACCAGGCCATCATGCTGTAGAGATAGATCTCGGGGTGGGCCTTGGGGCCGCGGTCGAAGGCGAGGTGCGACGCACCGGTCCAGTGGCCGCCGATCCGCCAACGGCCCGCCACCTTGTTGCCGTTCATGTCCACCCAGGCGATGGCCTGCGAGGCCTCCGACACGGTGCTGGCGAGCACGACCTGATCGAATCCGCCCGGGGCCCGCCGGGCGGGCACAAAGGCCGCGGCGTGCGGCATGGCATGGTCGGCCAGCCACCCTCCGGAGCCGCGCTCGAGATCGGTGGGCCACGGCGGATTGCCGCAGTCGGGATAGACGGTGTAGTCGTACGTCAGCGTGAGCGGATCGCGGACGAGGCCGCGGACGACGAACGACCCCGGCGACACGAGCGCCTGCGCCGTGTCGTAGGCCCCGGCGGTCCGCGGGATCGGGATCGCGCGGCCCTCATCGAGGCCGTCCCAGCCGACGACGTGGTCGCCGGCCGCGAAGAACTCCCCGCTTGTGAGGTTGCGGATCCGCTCGCCCGTAGCCGAGTCGATCACGAGCGTGACGTGGCCGGGCCGGTCGAGCGTGAACCGCACGGCGATTGGCGGCACGGGGGGCTCGGCGGCGAGAGGTCCCGCGAACGGGACGGTTGCGACAAGCAGCATGGTTAAGCCGCGAAGAATCAATGCGAGAGGCATGGGAGCGGTTCTCAAGGTTTGCGGGGCGGAGGTGGGTTGGCGGCGTCGATCGAGAACTCGAACTCGTTGGGACCGCGGGAGGTCACGTCGGCGGTGAGCGGCGACGTGTGGGGCTGGCGGTAGACTGCCGGGATGTCGGGCCGCTCGGGTAAGACGAGTTCCTCGAGCAGCTGATTTTCCGTACCGCCCATTTCGTCGAACCAGGGCACGACGACGACGGTGTGGGTGCCGGTGAGGGCGCCGTCGCCCGTGCCGAACGTGCGGAGCTGGAACCGGCCGGCTGCGTCGGTGGTGGCGGCCGCCATCGGCCCGTTGCTCGGGAGGAACTGCACGACCGCGGCTGCCACGGGTTGGCCCCGGTGTGTCACGCGGCCCGAAACCGGCCCCATCTCGCGACGGCTGCAGCCCGCCACCACAAGCCCCGCGGCCACGGCACACCCCGCCACCGCGAGTCGGCGACATCGACGCCCGGCGCTCATGGGAGCACCTTGGGCTGGCCGCTGTCGCGGATCGCGAGCAACCGGTACAACCGAAAGTCGATGTCGTCGGAGAGCCAGCGGACGGAGCCGTCCCCGAAGGCGAAGACCGCCCCGGCCCCGTGGGCCGATCGGAAGGCACAGGTATTGTCGGCGCTCACAGTCTCGTCTTTATGAGTGCCGGTATCAGCGCCCGGCCGCTCGCAGAAGAGCGTGCCCAGCGGCCGGCTCACGATCGTGATGTTGTAGTGCCGGCCCTCGCGGGTGGGGGTGGACTGGTTCGGGAACGCCGGCGTCGGCGAGTGGTAGCCGCCCACTGCCCAGCCAAACCGACCGGCCGACTTGCACTCGTTCTGCTTGGTCTCGCCCGTCGAGTTCGTCGCCCAGCCCCAGCTGGTCTGCTCCCCGAGCATGATGACGTTCGAGAGGCCGTCGCGCACCGCCGCCGGCGACACGCCATCGAACGCGATTTCCAAGACCTCGCGCCGGGCAGGCAGGATGCCGTTGAAGCAATGCGAGACGAGGGCCGTACCCGGGCAGCGGTCGGTGTTCACCGTGACCGTCCGCAGGATCGCGTCACTCGATCCGGCGACACCAGCGTAGCTCGGCGTCAGGTGGCCTTTGGCGGAGTAGTTGCCCGTGAGAATGAGCGGCATCGGATCCGAGGGGCAGCGGACGGTCGCGGAGCGGAAATTCTGATGCGCGGCCTGATTGCGGGCCGAGCCCTTGACGTCATAGCCGAGGGGGCGGACGTTGTCGCCGACCGGTGAAGTCGTGTAGAAGAGCCGCTCATGATCCCACCAGTCGAGGTCGTCGTAGGTCTTCTGCTGCTCGATGAATGGCAGGATCATCGCCAGCCAGTTGAAGCCCATCTTGCCGACGTTGCCCGGCGGAAAGGTGCCGTTGCTCGATGTGTAGTGGGTGAGGGCGAGGCCGAGCTGCCGCAGGTTCGACTGGCACTGTGTGCGGCGGGCACTCTCACGGGCGGCCTGAACCGCCGGCAATAAGAGCGCCACGATCAAGCCGATGATAGCGACGACGACGAGCAACTCCACGAGCGTCAGGCCCGATCGCGGCAACGGACGGAGGCGGTCCGCAGACAGCATGCGAAAACCCTTTGAATCCGCGATTTAGCCGCGGGCCCGCCGTCGCGCCATGGCCGCCGCCGCGATTCCGACCGCTGCCAGCACGAGCGTGCCCGGCTCCGGCACCACTGCGATGATCGCGACATCGTTGCCGCCGGTGAACGACGAACCGCCGACGTCGGCCTGATAGGTGATCTGCCAGTCCTGCGAGTTCCAGGAAAACTGGCTGCCCTCCGTGAGCGTGGTCGTGAGGCCGTTCAGTCTCGTGAACACGCCCGAAACCGCGTCCACACCGTCGTTGGCGATCAGGTAAAAGATGTCGCCGGCGAAGGGGTTCGAGAGGCCGCCGAAGAGCGTGAGCGCCAGGTTCGCACCGCTGTCGATCGTCACGCCGCCGGTGACGATCGTGCGGTCGCTCACGGGCGCGAGGCCATCCCGCCCCAGTTCGATATCGAACGTCGAGGCCCCGCCGAGCGTGAGCGCGCCCGTGGAGAGGGTGCCGATGCTGTTGCCTGGAGCAAGGGTCCCCGAGACGGCCACGGCGGGCACCACGCTGCCGGCTCCGGAGAGCAGCCCGGCGACCGAAAGGGCGCTGCTCGCCGTGAGGCTGCCATTGACCTTGAGATGACCCGGGGTCGAAAAGATCGCGGTGCCGAGCGCCAACAGGCTGCCCGCATCGACCTGCGCGAGCCCCTCGTTCGTGAACTGGTTATTGCTCGAAAACACGAGGCCACCCGTCCCGCTCGCCCGCACGACGCCGCTGCTCGAGTTCGTGAACGTGTAGCTCGACCCGCTCCGCAGGGCCACCGTGAGCGGCGAGTCGCCGTCGGCATTGAGCGTGCCGTTGTTCGTGAAGTTATCGAGGCCGCCACTGCCGAACGCCCCCGCCCCGCGGATCGTGTGGCCCGCACCATTGACGAGCTCCGAGCCGACGCCACCCGAGATGCTGGCCCTCGATGCGGTGCCCCCGGTGCCGATTGCAAGCGCGAGCGTGCCGGAGCCCGCGAGCGTCAACTGCGGCGCAGCTACGGTGACCCCTGTCGCATTCGTGTTGGACCGGGATTCGAACGTCATCACTCCGTTGTTCGTTAGCGTGGAACTCACTTGCACAATGAGACCCGTGCTCGCAAAGCCCGACGTGCCCGTGCCGATCGTGGAGAAATACATGGTGCCGGAGTTCGTCAACGAGGCGCTTGCACTCGTGATCTGCAGACTGACCCCTTGCGTGGCGTTCGCGTTCGTGACGTCCTTTGTGAACGTCATCGTGCCGGAGTTCGAGAGCGACGAGGAGCCAGCGAGGACGATGTTGTATTGACTGCCCGCGGCCGTGGTTGGGGCTTCCGATCCAAAGATGCCGCCGTTGGTGAACGTGACGTCGGTGAGCGTGGTCGTGCGGCGGTGGACGATCGTGCCGTCCGGATTGGAGATTGAGCCGCCGGTCACGCTGATGCCGCCGCCGCTGTCAGACATGCTGAGCGTGCCGCTGCCCACGGTGCGGAGCACACCACCCGTGTTGGTCAGCGTGTAGCCCGAGTTGACCGCGGACGACCGCAGGGCGAGCGTGGTCCCGGCGGTCGCCTCGATCGTGCCGCTGTTCGTGATCGTGCCGGCCAAATTATTGACGATGACCCGAAGTTCACTGCTGCTGCCGCCGGATGAAATCGTTCCGGCGTTGTTGAAGACCGTGTCGGCCGCGGTCGCGGCACTCACCGTGAGCGTCTTTACACCCGCGTCGGCCGCCTCACGGGTGAGGGTGTACCCGGAGGCGATCGTCAGGCTGCCGATCGCGGGGCTCAGGTTCAGCACGACCGGGCTGCCACCGCTCAATGATCCGTCGATCAACGCCGCTTCGGTGTTGGTGTTCGGGACGTCCGATCCGGACCAGTTGCCGGCGGTGCTCCAGTTCCCGCTGGCCGCACCCTGCCAGGTTCGGGTGGTGAACTGCCCGTGCGCTGGCTTGATCGCCAGTAGGAACGCTGCCAGCGCGAAGGTTGAAAGCCAACCGACGCGGGCCGCAGAACTCGCGGATCGAAGGTTCAGGAAGTTCGTGCTCATGATCGTCGCCTTTCAGACTGAAGTTCCCCCACCGATCGCCGTTAACGTTACCATGCTATGATGGGCCTAGGCGGGCTGTCAACGGCCCTGCTCTAAAAAATAGAAACTGTGGCTTTTGCGGACAAAACCCCGACAAACCGCACAGAAATGGAGAATTCCGTGCAGCCGGAAAAGCGGGCGTGGAAACGTGCTGGCATCCGCCAGATCGCGGACGCGACCGGGCTCTCCATGATGACGGTATCCCGGGCGCTCAATGGGAAGACGGAGGTCTCGCCGACCACGCGGGATCGCGTGCTCGTAGCCGCGAGCCAACTCGACTACCGTCCCAACGGCCTAGGGCGAGCGCTCAAGTCGGGCCGGAGCCGCACGGTGGGCGTTGTGGCACGGCCAGCCAACGATTTCTGTAGCCAGGTGATCCTCGGGGTGCACGACCGGCTCGCCGAGGCCGGCGTCGCTCCGATCGTGCAGTGCTGTCCGGAGGGTGGGGAGAACCACGACGCGACGCGCGAGCTGCTGCACAGGTTGGTCGAGCTTCATGTGGACGGCGTCATCTTCTGGCCGATGCCCGTGAACGACGAGGCCGACCTCCTGCCCGACGTCTACTTCCACGAAGTATGGGAGCGCGGGCTGCCGCTCGTGGCACTCGACCGCGCGATGCCGCGGACGCATGCCGACTTTAGTGGCACTGATGATGCGGGAGGCGGCAGGCTCGCCGCCGAGCATCTGCTCGGCCTCGGGCACCGACGTATCGTGCATTTCGGCGGCCCAGGCATCGGCACCTATGCCGATCGGCGGGCCGGCTTCGAAGGGGCACTCATGCGGACGGGTGGCTTGGACTATTCATTCCGGCTCTGTGACCGCGTCGATTGCGTCGAGGAGGCGTCGGAGGTTCTGCGGCAGCCTGCTGCCACCCGCCCCACCGCGATCTTCGTATCCAACGACTACTACGCCGTCGGCGTCTACGACGCGGCCCGGAGCCTGGGGCTGGAGATCGGCCGTGATCTGTCGGTCGTTGGATTTGCCGATGTCCCGTTCGCGAGTCTTCTCTTCCCGAAGCTGACGACGGTGAAGCAGGACGCAATCCAGATCGGGCGTAATGCCGCCGAACTGCTCCTCGACCGGATTGAAGGACGCGTGGAAGTCCTACAGCCCCGCACGGCTCGCGTCGGATGTGAACTCGTCGTGCGCTCCTCGACGGGGCCGGCACCCGCGTGACTCACGGCTTCCTGCGGCGGGTTCCATCGGCCCGCGCGAAGCCAGTGCAACCAGCTATTCGTGGTCCCACTTGCGAATCCAGGGATCGCCTGTCTCCCGCTGCAGCTTCTCGAGCTTTTCCCGCAGGCGTTGCAGCGTCGCGGCATG
>JBIIYH010000227.1:0-4656 GCA_044346905.1 Pirellulales bacterium | reverse complement strand
TCCATGTCCCAGGCGAGCGAGTGGTCGCGGGAGAGCTGCTCGATCAGGCCTGCGCGGACCCGATAGGCCCGGCTGTCGCCGACGTGGCCCACCAGTGCCCCGCGGGGCACGATCACCAGGGTGGTGCAGGTGGTGCCCATGCCCTTGAGGTCGGCCGCGGTCTCGCCGCGGGTGTGAATCTCGGCGTTGGCATGGAGCATGCTCGTGCGCAGGGCCAGCGGGGGCGCGCGGTGGGCATGCTTCTCGTAGGCCAGTGGTACCTGCTCGGCAGCCAGCGCGCTGGCCGTTTCGCCCGCTGCGTGGGCCCCCATCCCGTCGGCGACGAGAAACAGCCAGCCGCGGCGGCGATATTGTTCCCCGCTCCACGGGGCCGAGACGGCCCGCGCGTCCTGGTTGCTGGCACGGCGGCGACCGATGTCGGAGAGGTCGCAGTATTCGAGGCTGGTGCCAGATCCCACGTCTCGGAATCCCGGTGTCGCGGCCGCGAGGGACGCGGCCGTAAGGGGAGCCGCGGCCGTCGGGGAGCCGCGACCGTCAGGGAAGCCGTGGCCTCCAAAGGGGGAGCCGCGGCCGTTCGGAACGCAGAGTGTAGCCCCGGCCCCGGCACGGCGATACCTGTCAGGGCGGGAAATATGGGCAATCCACCGCTGCTCTGGCGGCGGCCGGGGCCGCTCCCTATCGTCCCAGGCATGCGTCGCGCCGTCTTCGTCGCCGCCCTCGTCACCACGCTGGCCGCCCCGGGCTGCGTCCAGCGGCGGATGACCATTCGCAGCAACCCGCCGGGGGCGCTCGTCTACGTCGACGACTACCAGTTGGGCACCGCCCCGGTGTCGCACGACTTCGTCTATTACGGCACGCGGAAGATCCGGCTCGTGAAGGACGGCTACGAGACCTTGACCGTCCGGCAGCCGTTTCCGCTCCCCTGGTATCAGTATTTTCCGCTCGATTTCGTCACCGAGAACCTGATTCCATGGGAGATCCGCGACGAGCGGGTGGTGGATCTCGCGCTCGTCCCGGCAGCCGCGATCCCGCCGGAGTCGATCGTGGCCCGGGCCGAGCAGGCTCGGCTCGCCTCGGGCAGCCTGCCGCCCGTCGATGCTCCGCGAGTCGTGCCGCTGCCCGCGGCCAGCCAGCCGGTGCCCGCGCCTCCCCCCGCGATTCCTCCCGCGCAGCAATACGCCCCGCTGCCGCTGCCACCGCCGCAGCCTTTGCCACCGCCGCAACCGGGGCCGCCGCCGGGGGGCGGGCTCGTGTTTCCCCCGCAGCAGCCGGCCCCGCCCTCGGCCCCATGGCAGGGCTTGCAGCCGCCGCTGCAAAACGCCCCCACGCAGGGCGTTCCCAGCCTCGGCGCACCGCCGAGCTTCGGCGCGCCATAATCGCGGGATGACCCCATCCGCAGCGGTTGGCGGCGGGCCCGCGACCCGGGCCGCCCTCGACGCGTTCAAACTCGATCGGCTGCGCCGGCTCCTGCGGGAGGTCCTGCCGCGGAATGCCTTCTATGCGGCGAAACTCGCCCACGTGAACGTCGCTCGGGTGGCGACACTCGAGCAACTGGCCGACTGGCCGTTCACCTTCAAGGAAGAACTCGTCGAGGCGGCGGGGCAGGGGGGCCTGCCGGGCAACCTGACCTGGCCCGCTGAACGGTACGTGCGGTTTCATCAGACGAGCGGCACCCACGGCCGCCCGCTGCCGGTGTTCGACACGGCCGACGACTGGGCCTGGTGGATGGAGTGCTGGGGGCAGATCCTCGATCGCGGTGCCGTGGCCGCGGGTGATCGGGTGCTGGTGGCGTCTTCGTTCGGCCCCTACGCCGGATTTTGGAGCGGGTTCGATGCGGCCGTGGCCCGCGGCGCGCTCACCATCCCCACGGGCGGCATGACGAGCCTGGCCAGGCTTCAACTGGCCCGCAGCCTCGCGGCCACGGTCCTCGTGGCCACCCCGAGCTACGCGCTCCATCTGGCCGAGGTGGCCGAGGAGCACAAGATCGACCTGGCGGCCACGCCCGTGCGGCTGGTGATCGTGGCGGGTGAGCCGGGCGGCTCGATTCCGGCGACGCGGGCTCGGATCGCCGAGCGGTGGGGGGCCGAGGTGCTCGACCACGCGGGGGCGACGGAGGTCGGGCCGTGGGGCGTGGGGGATCGCCATGGCGGCGGCCTCGACGTGATCGAGACCTGTTTTCATCCCGAGTTTCTCGCGTTGGAGACCGGCCTGCCGGCCCAGCCTGGTGAGCTTGCCGAACTCGTGCTCACTACGCTCGGTCGCGCGGGAGCGCCCGTGATCCGCTACCGCACCGGCGACGTCGTTCGCCCGACCTGGGCGGCCGCCGGCGACCAGCCGTGGGTGCGGCTCGAGGGGGGCATTCTCGGACGGGTCGACGACATGCTCGTGGTGCGGGGCGTGAATATCTTTCCCGGCGCGATCGACGACATCGTGCGGAGCTTTCCCGAGGTGATCGAGCACCGGCTGTTCGTGGAGACCCGCGGCAGCCTCGACGAGTTGCGGCTCGAAGTGGAAGACCGGTTGGCTGCTCCAGAGCGTGTCGCCGACGAGCTCAAGTTGCGGCTCGGCTTGCGGGTGGAGGTGGCGGCGGTGCCGATCGGCAGCCTGCCGCGGTTCGAGGGCAAGGGGCGGCGGCTCATCGACCGCCGGCAGGGCCGCGGCGCCCCGCAGCCGCCGGAATCAGGGAGAGCGACATGACAGGGCCCGTTCCCACGGCGATCACCCGACACGAGACCGAGCCCGGCCGGCCGCCGGCGATCGAGATCACCTGGAGCGACGGCACGAGGGCCGTCTACTCGCCGCGGCTGCTGCGGGATGCCTGCCCCTGCGCCACCTGCCGCGAGCAGCGGGGGGCGGCCCAGCCCAAGCCGCTGCTGCCGGTGCTCGCCCCGCAGGAAACGGTGCCGCTGGCGGTCACGGGCATGACCCCCGTCGGGCAGTACGCCTACTCAATCGAGTTTTCAGACGGGCACTCGAGCGGCATCTACACGCTCGACTACCTGCGAGAACTGGCCTGAGCCGGCGGGGGGCCGATGCCGAGCAGGCTCATCCGCCCTTTGCCCCGGCTTCGACCGCCACGGCAGCGGCGGCCACGACCGCCGCGATCCGGACGCTGTCGTGGCAGGCGTCTTCGCTCGTGCCCTCGGCCACGATCTTGGCCTCGTGGTTCTGCAGGCAAAACTCGCAGCCCGCCAGCGCCGCACAGGCGAGGCTCATGAGTTCGAACTCGACAGCCGAGGTGGCCGGCTTGGCCATCCGCTGCATCCGCAGCCGCGGGGGGCGGGCACCGTACGACTCCTTGCCGATCATGTGGCGGAAGCGGTAGTAGACCGTGTTCATCGCCATCAGGCCCGCGGCCGCGGTGGCGTCGGAGATCACGGCCGCGGCCTGCTCGCCGAGGCCGGAGCGCATGTCGGCCTCCAGGGCGGCGGCCAGTTTCGGAGCCCGGAGGAAGCGGGCCGACGCGAGGGCCACGCCCCAGGCCTGGGCGTCGGAGAGGTTTTCGCCGGCGAGCACGCTCGCGAGATTGAGCTTCGTGTCCTTGAAGTCGTCGGGGAACGTCTCGCGCAGGGCGTCGAGGGCGGGGGCGGCGAGCGGCACGACTGGTCTCCTGAGTGACTGGGCTTCAGCGGTCCAGTCTAGCCGTTCGTCCACCAGCCTTTTCGTGGCGATCCTCTGAAGGATGGCAGGCTAGTCCTCGGCGGACGGCTCCCGGCCGGCCACGAGGTCGAGGATCGCCGGGCCAAAGTCGGCCAGCCGCTTCTCGCCGATGCCCTTGCAGCGGAGCAGGGCGGCCGGAGAGGCGGGCTTCTCGCGGCAAATCGTCCGCAGGGCCTTGTCGTCGAGGATCGTCCAGGCCGGCTTGCCGCGGGCCTCGGCGATCCGCCGCCGCCAGCGTCTGAGCCGCTCGAAGAGCTCGCGATCCACGCCCTGCCAATCGTCGGCCTCGGCCTTCGTCACCTTCGCCTTGCTGCCCGTTTGTGGTTCGAGCAAGACCACCTCCCGCTCCCCCCGCATCACTTCCCACGACCGCTCGTTGAGGCGGACCACCGGCCGGTCGCCGGGCGTGCGGGCCAAGAGTTCCTGGTCGAGCAGCTGATGCACGAGGTTCTCCGCGGCCCGCTGGTCGAACTTCGCGAGCAGTCCGTAGGTCGAGAGCCGGTCGTGGCCGGTGCGGATCACGGCGTCGGTCTTCGCGCCCCGCAGCACCTCGCACACGTGCCGCACGCCGAACCGCTGCTCTACTCGAGCGACGCAGGAAAGAATTTTTTGGGCCGTCACGGTCGAGTCCGGCAGGCTCTCGGCCTCGCCGAGGCAGACATCGCAGGCCTCGCAGGGCTTTGACGGATACGACTGCCCGAAATACTCGGAGAGCGCGGCATGCCGGCAGCGGGCCGCCTGGGCATACCGCCGCATCGCGTGGAGGTGCTGCACCTGCGAGGCGACGAGCCGCTCCTGCTCCTCCTCGTCGAGCTCGCTCTCGGCGGCGCTCTTCCGCACGAGCGCCTCCCACTGGAAGACGTCGGCCGACGAATAGAGCAGGACGCACTCGGCCGCCAGCCCGTCGCGGCCCGCCCGGCCCGTCTCCTGCTGGTAGGCCTCGAGGCTCTTGGGCAGCGCGGTGTGCAGCACGAGCCGCACGTCGGAGCGGTCGAT
>JBIIYH010000226.1:0-4681 GCA_044346905.1 Pirellulales bacterium | reverse complement strand
TGGCAGACGGCCTACCTGAAGACCCACTATCCGGTCGAGTTCATGGCGGCCTTGCTCTCGGGCGACATCACCGGACGCAACTTCAAGAAGAAGGACTCGCTCGTCGAGCACATCGAGGACTGCCGGCGGATGGGAATCGAGGTGGCCCCGCCCGACGTCAACGCCTCGCTGGCCGACTTCTCCGTGGCGGGCGGCCGGATCCTGTTCGGCCTGGCGGCGATCAAGGGCTGCGGGGTGCAGGCGGCGGAGGCGATCGCCGCCGAGCGGGCCAAGGGGGGGCCGTTTCGCGACCTCCACGACTTCTGCGGCCGGCTCGACCCGTCGCTGGTCAACAAGACCGCGATCGAGAACCTCACCAAGGCCGGCGGGCTCGACGGGCTCGGCGGCCACCGTGGCCAGCTGCTCGCCGGCGTCGAGCGGGCGATGGCGGCCGGGGCGGCGCAGCTGGCCGATCGCAAGAGCGGCCAGAAGAGCCTGTTCGGCGGCTTCGACGAGGAGCCTGCGGCCGCGGCCGCCGCCCCCGCGGGCCTGCCCGATGTCCCGCCGCTTTCCGACCTCGAGATGCGGTCCAATGAAAAGGAGGTGCTTGGCTACTACGTCCACAGCCATCCGCTGGCCGAGCACCAGGGGCTCTTGGAGGCGATCTGCACCCACGGCACCGCGTCGCTGGCCACGGTGCCCGCCAAGGGCGACGTGGTGATCGGCGGGCTGGTGGCCGCCCTCAAGCTCTCCAATACGAAGCAGCCGCGGCCCGGCTCGGCCCACACCCGCTACGGGATGTTCGACCTCGAAGACATGGACGGCCTGGTTCGCAGCATCTGCTGGCCGGAGGACTTCGCCCGGCTGGGCGAGCACATCCAAGCCGACGCCGTGGTTCTCGTGGCCGGGTCGATCGACCGTCGAGCCGGCAGCGAGGAGACCAACCTGATCGTGAACGAAGTGGTGCCGCTGGCCGCGGCCTGGGAACTGCCGGTGCGGAGCGTGACGGTGAAGGTCTGCGAGGGGCCGCACGACGCGGGCACGCTCGACCAGCTGGCCAAGGTCGTGGCCGCCCACCCCGGCAAGGTGCCGCTGCGGCTGGTGCTCGACACGGCCGACGGCAAGCGGGTCTTGATGGAGGCCGACCGCCACTCGGTGGCCTGGTCCGCCGGGCTCCACCGGGCGCTCGTGGACCTGCTCGGCCCGGGCTGCGTGCGAGCCGCGGCCTCGCTCGGGGGCCGCAAGCGGGAGCAGCCGGCCCGGCGTGGGCCCCCGGGCCGCCCCGCGAAGGCGGTCGGCTGAGGCCGCACCCGACGGGCCGGCGGCCCGCATCCCCGGGCCCGCGCCCGGGGCTTCTCTGGATTGAGGCCGGCAAAACGAGGGGAATTCTCTTCTTGCCTCGCGGCGGCGGGCGGAATTACCCTCCAGTGCGTCGGCCGCGTCGTCCCCCCAGCCCCGGTGAATCCCCATGCGCTCGCTCTCCGGACCGCTTGTCTCGCGTGTCTTGTTTCGCACGATCGGGTTGGCCACGGTGGTGGCGGCCTGCCTGCCGGCGACGGTCGCCCGGGGTCAGGTCCCGGGTGCCGGCGTGGTCGTGGACGCCCAGGGCGTGCTCCGCACCCACTCGGTGGCCGATCCGGGCTTGAACAAGGAACGCCGTCAGGCCGCCGTCGAGACCCTGCCCGGCGATCTGCGAAAGGCCGTGCCGCTGCGGAAGGTGGCGCTCTCGCGGCTGGAAGCCGAACTCACCGCCCGGCTTGCCGACGGCCGCGGCATCCCCGATGAGCTCGCGAAGCTCGCGGGCCTGACTCGCGTGCGGTACGTGTTCGTCTACCCCGCCGACGGCGATACGCCCGGCGAGATCGTGCTCGCCGGCCCGGCCGAGCCCTGGTTCACCGACGCGGTCGGCCGGGTGCGGGGCACGGAGACGGGATCCCCCACCGTGCTGCTCGAGGATCTCGCCGCGGCGGTTCGCTGCTTCGCCCCGGGGCAGCCGCAGGACCGGCTCGTGGGCTGCTCGATCGACCCCAAGCCCGAGGGTCTCGCGGCGATGCAGAAGTTTCTGCGGGAGACCGGTCGCGTCAACCCGAGGGCCGGCGTCGATGAGATCGTGGGCGGCATGAAGCAGGCCCTCGGCCCGCAGGTGGTGAGCGTGCAGGGCGTCTCACCGGCCACCCACTTCGCGCAGGTGATGGTCGAGGCCGACTACCGGATGAAGCTGATCGGCATCGGGCTGGAGCCGGCGCCGGTGAAGATGAAGAGCTGGATCGAGCTGGCCAGCGCCGGCGCGGTGGCGGCCAATGCCCTGCAGCGATGGTACTTCGTGCCCGACTACCAGCGGGTGCGGATCGCCGAAGACGACCTCGCGATCGAACTCGTCGGCGAAGGCATCAAGCTCTGCGGCGCCGACGAGGTCGTGCTCCCGACCGGCCAGCGGCTCGGGGCCGACCGGGCCGACCAGGCGAGCAAGACTTTCACCGAGACCTTCACCCGCGTCTATCCGCAGATCGCGGCGAAGAGCCCGGTCTACGCCCAGCTTCGCTGCCTGGTCGATCTGGCCGTGGCCGCCGCCTATCTCCAAGAGCATGACGGCTACGGCAAGGCCGGCTGGGGCGCCGAGACGCTCCGCGACGAGAAGGCCTACCCGATCGAGACGCTCTCCGCCCCGCGGGAAGCCGAGACGGCCATCAACGCCGTCTGGCGTGGCAACCGCCTGCTGACCCCGATCGGCGGCGGCGTGACGATGTATCCCCGGCTGGCGATGGATCCGCCCAACCTCCTGATGGACGAGCAGGGCGAGGTCAACGCCGCCCGCACCGCGGCCAAGGACCTCCCCGCCGGCGTCTGGTATTGGGACTGACTTCACGGCCATCCCTGGCGCGACGGTCACCCACGCGGGCGGCAGCGGCCCACGAAGGCCGCGTAGTCCTTCGGGGTGTCGATGCCCCGGGCCGCGTGGGCGATCGCCCCGGCCACGATCGGGATCCCGGCCTCGACCACCCGCAACTGCTCCAGACTCTCGTGGGCGGCGAGTCGTGACTCGGGCAGCGTGTCCCAGGCTTCGAGTACCCACCGCCGATAGGCGTAGACGCCCACGTGCTGCCAGTAGAGCGGCGGCTCCGCAGCGAGCAGCGAGTCGCTCCAGTCACGGGCGAACGGCACGGCCGCCCGGCTGAAGGTGATCGCCCGCCAGCAGTCCTCCTCGACCGCCCCGGCCCCCGCCCAGGCGCCAGGGCCGGCCGGCCGCCGCCACGGCGTGAGTTCCGCCTTCACGGCCGCCGGGTCGTCGAGGTCCTCGCGGCGCCGCAGCGGCGTCACGAGCGTGGCCACGCCCGCCTCGGGGCAGCGGGCCAGGAGGTCGATGACCAGATCGATGGCGGCGGCCGGCAGTTCCGGCTCGTCTCCCTGCACGTTCACGATCACCTCCGCCGGCGGCAGGCGGTCGAGGGCCTCGACGATCCGGGCGGTGCCGCTGGGGGCTTCCGGCGAGGTCATGACCACGGTGCCGCCAAAGCCCCGGACGGCGGAGGCGATCTCGTCGGAGTCGGTGGCCACGACGGTGGCGAGCAGGCCGCGGGCCGACGCGGCGTTCCGCCAGGTGTGCTCCACGAGCGGCTGGCCGGTCTCGGCCAGGAGCATCTTGCGGGGCAGCCGGGTGCTCGACAGCCGGGCCGGAATCACGACGATCGCGGTGGGGGTCATTGGTCGGCCAAGGGGTCGGGGCAAAAAGGCTCGAAGAAGGCGGCCAGTTGTATATCCGGCGGCCGCTGGTAGCATCAAAAGCGTCGCGAAAGGAACCCCCTTTCGCCGGCCGCACTCGCCCGAGTGGCGGAATTGGCAGACGCGCAAGATTCAGGTTCTTGTCCAGGTAACTGGGTGGAGGTTCAAGTCCTCTCTCGGGCATTCTGCGGGGCTGATGGGCCCCGCCACAGGCGGCCTTCCGCCCGCCGGCGACGCCCCGCCGAGACCGATTGCCCGCCCCGCCAGTCGCGGTAGGATTGCGGTGGGGCCGTAGCTCAGTTGGTTAGAGCATCGGACTTTTAATCCGTTGGTCCTGGGTTCGAGTCCCAGCGGCCCCATTTGGCGAAAGTGCCTTGGCTGGCTTGGAGTTCCGCGCGGTCGGACACCCTCTAGCCACGAAATACCTTTGCTATTCCCAAGATTGTGATCTATCCTTCAAGAGTTGGTTCTGGACGACGCTAGGTGCGCGGTGGCCGATCGGCCGCGATTGCCGCTTCTTTTCCTCGCCTTTACCCTCTGGCGGGCTGCCACTCTCTGGCCCTTTCGATGTGACCCCGAAAGTTCATTTGGGTCATCGGCAGGAGTGTTTTGTTCATGGGTAAGAAACTGTACGTCGGCAATCTGGCCTATAGCGTCACGAGCGAATCGCTCGAGCAGATGTTTCTCGAGTTTGGCGCCGTCACGAGCGCGCAAGTGATTCAGGATCGTGAGACGGGCCGCAGCAAGGGCTTCGGATTCGTCGAGATGCAGGCAGACGATGCCGCGCAGCGGGCGATCAGCGGCATGCACGAGAAACAGTTGGACGGTCGGTCCCTCACCGTAAACGAGGCCAAGCCCCGTGAGAGCGGTGGTGGCGGCGGCCGAGGTGGTTACGGCGGTGGCGGACGCCGCTACTAAGCCGGATCGCCTCCGAACGGCACAGGTTGTCAGGGCCGGAGCGCGTCGTCATGGCGTTCTCCGG
>JBIIYH010000225.1:0-4682 GCA_044346905.1 Pirellulales bacterium | reverse complement strand
GAGGCTGCCGGAGTGGTCACGGCGTTGCTTCGCGCCAGGCCGTGGAACCGGCCTGAACCGGCCAGGTAGCCGATTTCGACGCGGCACCGCAGCGGCTCACGGATGTCGATGAACCAGTTCTTGACCCCGCCGTGCACGTCGATCTCGCGGATCACCCGCTCCGACGGAGCGCCCTGGAGGCCGGACTCGATTTCCAAGAGCCGCAGCACGGGCCGGGCCCCGTGCCACTCCGGGCCGAGCGCGGCCTGGGCACGGGTGATGCTGCGAGCGGTGAGTTCCCAAAAGGCGTGGATCCAGTGGGGGCCGCGAACCATGACGACCATCCGGTCACGCGGCCTGGCGCGGGAGGCAGCCCGCCCACCCTCGGGGGGAGTGGCGAGATTCTTGGCCCGGGCCAGCCGCTCCCGAGCCTCGGCGATCCGCCGGGCGATCTCAGGGTCGCGTTGGCCGCCGGCCGGAACGTGACGGGCCGCTTCGGTCCGGCTGCGGGCGGGCTTCCCCGTGTCGGCAAGACGTGACTTCGCCTTGCGAAGCAACGCCCGGATGAGCTGATCCTTCCGCATCGAGTGCCAGCCCTGCACGCCGTGCTGCTTCGCCAGACGGGCCAGGTCGCGGACAGGCTTTTCCTTGAGGCTGGCGGTCGTCATGCGGGAAGCTCCGAAACGTGGCCCATCGCCCGACCCCGACAGGTCGGAGGCGAAATGGACCGAGATCTTCGAGGCTACCGACAAAAGCCTGGCGAAGCAAATGTTCGGCACGGTTCGCCCCGACGCAACCCTTTTGCCCACAAGCCCTTCGGCGCCCGCCGGGCGAGGCAAAGAGCACCCCCGCTGGGGGTCAGTCGCCGCGGAGTTTCAGGTTTCGCTCGGTCAGTTTTTCCCGCACCTCGTTGAGGCTCGTCACCCCGAAGTTCTTGCACTCGAGCAGGTCTTCTGCGGTGCGGCGAACCAGGTCGCCGATCGTCATGATCCCGAGTTTGGTGGTGCATTTGCGGGCCCGGACGGAGAGATTCAGGTCGGTGATCGGCAGCCCGTACACCTGCTGCTCGTCGGCGGACGGTTCGGCCGGAGCGGGTTCCGGCTCTTCCGCGGCCATCGGCTCGGCGATCTGGCCGAGCGAGAGCCCCTTGGAAGCCAGCATCTCCTTGATCTCGACCAGGCTCGTCTCGCCGAAGTTTTTGCTGGCGAGGATCTCCTCTTCGGAGGTGCGGGCCAGATCGCCGAGGGTCTGGATGCCCATCTTCTGGAGGCAGTTGCGGCTGCGCACCGACAGTTCGAAGTCGGTGACCGGCAGGGCCAGGATCTGATCCAGCCGATCGCGGTTGCGAAGCTGCTGCTCGTCCTGCTTCAGGTCGCTGCCGGCCGATGAATCCTTGAGAAACATCCGGGCCCGCGGATGATCGGGAATGACCTCCAGCACGCGTCGGTAGCACCGCTGCGCCTTGGCGAACTCGTCGCGATCCTCGTAGAGCAGTCCCAGGTTGATCAGGCTGCCGACGGTGGCCGGATACCGGTGAACCGCTCGCTCGTAGCAGGCGATCGCCTCGTCGTCGTTGCCGAAGCGATCATGCAGCAGGCCCATCAGGAACAGGGCCGTCGGGTTGCCCGCGTCGAGCGCGAGCGACTTTTCCAGCAACGGGACGACCTCCTCGGGCCGGCCACCCTTCTCGGCAAGCACGGCCGCCCGCTCGGCCAGCACGTCGGCCGAGGCCGCCGCTTCACCCGCCGGCAGGGCGGCCAGGCGTTGGTGGGCGTCATCGAACCGGCCCGCGCGCCGCAGGGTGCGAGCGGCCGCGGCGACACAGGCCGCAGCGTCATATCCAGCCTTCTTGGCAGCATCGAAGAGCTCGCAAGCCTTGTCGTGCATCCCCTCGGTGGCGGCGGCCAGGCCGTGGTGGAAGAGGGCCAGCGCGCCGCCATCGGCAGCCTTGAGGGTCTCGGCGGCGTCGCGGGCCCGACCCAGCAACTGCTGGCAAACGCCCAGCCGCACCGATGCGGCCGGGCTGCGGTCTCCCTGCCCTTCGAGTTCTTGGACGGCGCCGCGGAGATCGCGATGGGCTGCCGAATCCGAGCCCAACGCCTCGATCACCGCGCGAACCTCCGTCGGCCCGAACGGGCCGGTGCCGGTGATGAGCTCACGGATATCGAGGGTGGCGGTGGCGGCCATCGGTTCGGGATCTCCTGCGGGGTGGACGTGCAGAGCCAGCGGCGGGAGTCGAACCCGCAACCCCCGCATTACGAATGCGGTGCTCTGCCAATTGAAGCTACGCTGGCGAACGGCGAATCCGGCCGGCCCAGCCGCGGCGTGGCGGTCTGGCCAGAGGGACGCCAAGCCGCAAAAGTAGCGCACAGCCCGGGCAAGAGTCAAGTCGCAGCCCTGAGCCGGGGGCAAAACACCCGATCGGCCCAGACTCAAAACTGGGGCCTCCGACCCGGCAGGAGCGTCCTGCCAATAGGAATGCGGGTCAGGGGCAAGGCGACCGCACGCCCGGATCAAGTCGGAGGCCCCAGCCTGATGAATCAGGACATGGTGTCCGTCGGGGACCGGAAATCCCCGACGGTGCTGGAGATTGCATTTGGCGTGCCAAAAACCAGGGGCAGTCCAGGATTGCCGGAGAGGCACCGGTGACGGACGTGGCCCCAGCCGCTCGAAGGAGCGAAAAACCGGACTGGAATCATTCCTTTCAGCGGGCGAGCGTTCGCCGGCCGATGGCTGTCGCAGGCTGAGACCGAGGCTCCGCGCTGACTCGCGCGCGACGCATTTCGCGTCGCGCGCCGCATTTTGCAACACCCGCGGCGGCCCTCGCGGGCCCGGATGCGGCCCCTGGCGTGGCCCCTGATGTGGATCGCAGTCGCGCCGGTTTCGCTTGCGGCGTTATGATCCGGTCGGAGGCTCGTCCCGCGCCGCTTTTCGGAGAGTGCCGATCGTGAATCCTCATCTGCCCGCCCTGGTGGGCCCCTACCGCGTCGGTCATGGGGAGCGGCTGGTGGTGATCGCCGGCCCGTGCGTGATCGAGTCGGCCGAACTTTGCCTGAGGATCGCTTCCCGGCTGGTCGAGTTGGCGGCCCGGCTGCCGGTTCAGGTCGTGTTCAAGGCCTCGTACGACAAGGCCAACCGCACGAGTGGCTCGTCCTTTCGTGGCCCCGGGATCGACGAGGGGCTGGCCGTGCTCGACCTCGTGCGGCGAAAAACCGGACTGCCGGTGACGACCGACGTCCATTCGGCCGACGAGGCGACGGCGGCCGGCGAGGTCTGCGACCTGGTGCAGATTCCGGCGTTTCTCTGCCGTCAGACCGACATCCTCCTGGCCGCTGCGGCCACGGGCAAGGCGGTCAACGTCAAGAAGGGGCAGTTTCTCGCCCCGGGCGACATGAAGCATCCCGTAGCGAAGCTGCTCGCCGGAGGCTGCCGCGATATCCTGCTCTGCGAGCGGGGCACTTTCTTCGGCTATGGGCGGCTGGTCAACGACTTCGCCGGGCTGCCGGTGATGCGGGGCCTGGGCACGCCGGTCATCTTCGACGCCACCCATTCCGTCCAGCGGCCGGCGAGCCTGGGTGAGGCAACGGGCGGCGATCGCTCGCTGGTCGAGCCGCTGGCGCGGGCGGCGGCGGCGGTGGGCATCGACGGCCTGTTCCTCGAGACCCATCCCGACCCCGACTCGAGTCCCAGCGACGGGCCCAACATGGTGCCGCTCGACGCGCTCGAGGGGGTGGTCGAGCGGGTGCTCTTGATTCATGAAGCCCGCCTGGCGGGGGAAGCCCGCCGCGCGGTGGCAGGTCCTCTGGCGGGGGGAAGGCCATGAGGCGGCACGGGAATCGCCACCGCGTCGGCATGGCGGTGGTGATCGTGACCTGTCTGACGCTGGTGGGCTGCGGTGGTCAGGCCCGGCAGCCCCAGGTCGGGGCCGCTTCCGCCCCGGCTTCCGGCCCGCAGCCGGCCACGCGGGCGATGCGCGAACAGCTGCTCGCCGGCATGGTCTCGATCCTCGACGCGCTCGACCGCTACGACGAGGCCCGCGCGGGCGAGCAGGTCTTCGATCGGCTCGTGCAGTGGCAGCATGCCGCCGGCCAGGGGAGCGGCACGCCCCCCGCGTCCCTGCCACTCGACTCGCTCCCGACCGCGGCGGTCGCCGCAGGCCGGCCGATCATGGATCGCACCGGGTTCGACTTTCCCGGCGACGTGACCGCGATTCGCGATCGGTGCTGGTTGGCGGCGGTGGCCCGCACGGCCCGCGGCGCGGCCGCTGATGACCTCGCGGTCGCCGAGAACCTGTTTCGCTGGACGGTTCGCTCGCTGGCGCTGGTGAGCGATCCACCGATGGTGCCCAGCGACAGCGTGCCCGGCAGCCGGTGGTTCCAGCCGGGTGAAATCCTGCTCGCCGGTCGGGCCAGCCCGGCCCAGCGGGCCTGGGTGTTTCTCGAACTCCTGCGGCAGGCCGGCCTCGACGGGGTGATGTTGGCCACGCCCGGGGCCGGTGGCGGCCCGCCGCGACCCTGGGTGCCGGCGGCGCTCGTGGCTGGCGAGGCGTATCTCTTCGAGCCGACCTATGGGATGCCGATCCCGGGCCCGGGCGGCACGGGCGTGGCCACGCTGCGGCAGGCGATCTCCGATCCCGCGATCCTCGGGGCGCTCTCGCTCCCAGATCGCCGGTATCCCGTGCAGGCCGAATCGCTCGCCGCCGG
>JBIIYH010000048.1:0-15232 GCA_044346905.1 Pirellulales bacterium | reverse complement strand
GGCGGAGCCGCCGCGGGTCGAACTGATCGAGGGAGAGATCGTCATGATGAGTCCGATCGGCTCGCGGCACGAGGAGATCGTGGACCGGCTCACCGCCTGGAGCTTTCAGTGCCTGCCCCGAGAGGCGGCCCGTGTCCGGATCCAGCAGTCGCTCGGCATTCCCGGGCGGCAGAGCGTGCCGCAGCCCGATGTGGCCTGGGTGCAGCCGCGAGACTACGCGGCCCGGCGGCCCGAGGCGGCCGAGGCCCTGCTCGTGATCGAGGTGGCCGAGACGAGCCTGCACTATGACCTCGGCGAGAAGGCCGCGGTCTATGCCGCCGGCGGCGTGCCCGACTACTGGGTGGTCGATGCCGCGGCCGAGATCGTGCACGTGCTGAGGCGGCCAGGACCGCTCGCCTACGCCGAGCATCGCGTGGCCGGCCGGGGCGAATCGATCTCGCCGCTCGTGCGGCCCGAGGCGGTGCTCGCCGTCGAATCGCTCTTTGCATCGCGCCGGTGACACGGGCAGTCAGCGGTCCGTCATGGGGCCGACCGCAAGGCACAGGAGCCGGCGGTCGTCGCGGAGATAGAGCCGGCCGCCGGCGAGGGCCGGCAGCGCCCGGAGGGCACCGGTCTGGTCCGGCCCGAACGGCCGCGCGCGGGCCAGGATCTTCAAGGTGACGGGGTCGGGCTCGACGAGCAGGAGTTCCCCGTCGGTCTTCGCCACGATGAGCTTGCCGTCGGCCGCGACGAGCGTGCCGTAGCCAAAGCCCCGCTCCGCCCAGAGCACGCGGCCCGTCGCCGGATCGAGACACTTCAAGTCTGCCGGCGGCAGGTCGTCGCGGCCGTCGATCGCATAGAGCTGCCCGGCCACCACCAGCGGCGTGCAGTACTGCGTGGCGAGCGAGTCGGCGCCCTCCCAGACCGGCCGGGCCGCACGGGCATCGAACTCGGCGCAGACGGAGCCGATGCCGTAGGCCGCCGTGACGAGCAGCCGCCCTTTGGGCAGCAGCACGGGCGTGGCGGCATTCACGGTCGGGCCCCGCTGGCCGAAGGGAAATCGCCAGCGGAGCTCGCCCGTCGCGGCATCGACGAGCAGGCACGCGAGCCTGGTCAGGGCCAGCACGTGCGGCCGGCCCTCCACCTCCACGAGCGCCGGCGCCGAATAACTCGCCGCGTCGGCGACCGCCTGCCAGGCCGGCTCCCCGGTGGCCAGGTCGAAGGCCACGAGGCCTGCGTCTTGCTTCGACCCGCCCACGTTCACGACCACACGGCCAGCCACGACCAGCGGCGTGGAGCCCGCGCCGAAGTAGCCCTCAGGGGCGCCGAACTCGCGGTGCGTCTCCCGCGTCCACTGGCGGCGGCCCGTCGTGGCGTCGAGGCAGGCGAGCGTGCCGGACGCGCCGAACACGACCACCCGATCGCCCGCCACGATCGGCGTGCACAAGGGGCCGTCGCCCCCTCCCACCTGCGGCCGAAACTTGGTCGGGTGCCCGTCGTCTTTCCAGATGACGTTGCCCGTGGCGGCATCGATCGCCTCGACGAGCTCGCGGTCGCCGACGCGATGAAACAGATACGCCTGCCCGCCGGCCACGGCGATGCCCGCGTAGCCGGCCCCGACCTCTCGGCTCCAGACCACCGGCGGCCCGGCCGCGGGCCAGGTGGCGGCCAGTTTCTCGTCGGCCGCCGCATGACCGTCGCGATTGGGCCCGAGGATCTGCGGCCATTCGCCGGCTACCGCGGCCCAAGCCCAGAGGCAGATCATCACCGCCGCCGTAGCTCGGACCAGGCCAAACGGGGAGCAAAAAGGGGACATCCCCCGTTTCTCTTGCTTGCCACTTGGGGTCACGTTGCCTCCGGGAGAGAAACGGGGGATGTCCCCTTTTTGCCTGCCAGCCGGCTCATTCCCCCCGGCCCCGCTGCCGGGCGTACTTGAGCCCCGGCACGAAGAAGCAGGCCGCGCTCACGAGGCCGAAGATTACATGCTGCCAGGCCGGCACCAAGCACATCACCAGCGCCGTCGCGAACAGCACGGCAGCCTGGATGTAGAACACGCCCGAGAGGATGCCCGCCTTCGCGAAAAACACGATCCCGGCCAGCAGCGCCAGCACCGGCGAGAGCGTGAGCGCCGGAAGTTCGAGCAGCGCCTCCACCCAGAAGAGCATCACGCTGGCGATCACGCTGCCCCCCCAGACGTGGGCGATCTGCCGCTCGACCGCGGTCACGGGGCCGGTCCGGTGTCGGAGGGCCCAGAAGATCGGGGCCCAGACCGCGAGCCCACCCCCCCAGAGCACGACGTAGGGCCAGCGGCTCACGACACCCTGCCAGGCGACCACGTCGGTGACCACGCAGAGCGTGAGCACGACCACCGAGTGCCACATCCAGAGCAGGCCCCAGTTTTCGAGCACGGTGGCGTGGTGGGTCTCGCGAAACAGCCGCGCGACGATCTCCGTCAAGCCGCCGCTGCGGGCCGCCACCGGTTCGCCCGCGAGAAAAGCCCGCAGGTCGGCGGCCAACGCGGCGGCGGACGCGTAGCGGAGGTCCTGCGGCTTCTGCAGGCTCTTGAGCGCGATCATTTCGAGATCCCGGTTCACGCCCGGGTCGAACGACCGCGGCACCGGCGGGTCGCTCTCGAGCACGGCCAGGAGCGTGTCCATCGGATTCGCCGCCTGAAACGGGGGCCGTCCGGTGAGGGTCTGATAGAGGATGGCCCCCAGGCTCCAGACGTCGCTCGGGGGCCCCACGTCGCCGCGGCTGCCGGCGGCCTGCTCGGGCGACATGTAGCAGGGCGTGCCCAGGATCGCCCCGGTGTGGGTCACGTCCTGGTCCGCCTCGATCCGCTTGGCCAGGCCGAAGTCGGAGACGTGGGGCTTGCCCGCCGCGTCGATCAGGATGTTCGAGGGCTTGAGGTCCCGGTGGAGCACGCCACCGCGGTGGGCCGCATCGACGGCCTCGGCCACGCGGGCCAGGATCGTGGCGGCCTCGCGGGTGGGCACGTCCCCGGCGGCCAGCCGCTTGGCGAGGGTCGTGCCCTCGATGAACCGCATGCTGTAGAAGGGATGGCCGCCGCACTCGCCCACCTCGAAGATCGAGACGATGCCCGGATGATCGAGTCGGGCCGCCGCCTCGGCCTCGCTGCGAAACCGAGCCAGGTCGGCGGCCGTAGCCAGGTCGCGCCGCAGGAGCATCTTCACCGCCACGATCCGATCGAGGCTTTTCTGCCGGGCCCGATAGACGATCCCCATCCCGCCCCGGCCCACCTCCTCGAGCAGCTCGTAGTCGTCGAACGAGGCCGGCAGGGGCGTGACGCCGGGCACGAAACCGCCGGGCGCCGGGGGCGCGGCGAGGGCCGGTGGCTCCGACCTCGCGGGCTCGAAGATCGTGGAGGCCTCGGCCACCGCGTCGGCCATCGACATCGCCGCGAACAGTTCCCGCAGTTGCCCGGCAAGGTCGGGGTGCTCGGCCACGAGCCGTTCGAGCAGGCCCACGGCCTCGGGCCCGCGGGCCTCGGAGAGCGACTCGACCAGTTCGGCGAGCCGCTCTTCGTCGGCGCCCGCGAGCGGCTCATCGACCCGGCGTGTGGCGGAAGCGGTCATCGTTCAGGCAGCGGCTTGAGAAACAACACCTGTGGGGCATGGTAGTCGTCAGCCCGGGGCGGCCCACCGAGCTCTGGTCAGCCCTCCAGGAGCCCGCGGAGCCGGCGCATCGCCCGCAGGTACCGCATCCCGGCGGCCGGCTTGGAGAGCCCGAGCGCCTCGGCGGCCTCCGCGGTGGAAAGATGCTCGAAGTGCCGCAGGAGCACGATTTGCCGGTCGCCCTCGTCGAGCTGCTCGACCGCGGCCGCGAACCGCCGCTCGAGCTCGTGCCAGGTGGCGGCGGCCGCCGGCGTCAGTTCCCGGTCGGCGAGCTGGCCGGCGAGGTCCGCCTCCGAGCGGTCGCCCGCGGCGGCCGTCACCAGCGGCACTTCGCGATCGACGCTGCGGGTGCCGGCCACGCGGTGCCGGCGATGGGCGTCGATCAGCCGGTCGCGGGCCATGTGTCGCAGCCACAGACCGAAGGGCATCGTGGGATTGGCGAGATAGTCCCCCAGCCGGCGATTGGCCTCGACGAGCACGTCCTGGACGATGTCGCTGGCGTCCACCCGCCGCTGTACGGCCCGGTCCATGCGGCGATCGATCATCCTCCGGATCGCGGCGCGGTGCCGCTCGAGCAGCCCGTTGACGGCGTCGCCGTCGCCGCGGCGGGCCTTGTCGAGCAGCACGAGCGTGGGGCCGGGCCCGCCGTCGCCCGACGATGCGAACCGCTCGTCATCGGCGCCGGGCTGAAGGGGCATGCAACGGTTCACAAGCGAGGGATCCGGGGCCTCGGCCCCGCGAGCCTTCCATCGTACCAACGTGTCGCCGCGACAGGTGATGACGGTCGTGACAGCTGTGCCTGTGGGGGAAGGGCTGCCGGTCGGGAAAAACCTGTTTTTTCGACCCCAGGATTTTGCCCAGCCACCGGCAGTGAGCCATAATCGCGGGCGGTCAAAATGGATAGACCGCTGGTTGCCGCCGCCCCGTCGAACGGCCTCCCGCCAACGGATTGCCCTTGTGACTGCTGCCTGCTCCCGATCGTGGATTCGCGGCTCCCGTGCGGCTCTCGCCGGGCTGGTGGTCGTGTTCCTGGCGGGGGCTCTGGCCCGGGCCGAGTCGTTCCTGCAGTGGGTGCCGGCCGGGCAGGGTGGCAACGCAGCCGCCGCCCATCCCGACGACCTCGCCGCCCGCACGACCGCGCTCGTCCACGAGGGCCGGTGGGCCGACGTGGTCAAGATCTGCGAGACGTCCGCCCGCAAGGGCACGCTCGATCCGGCCCTGGCCCGGCAGTACGACCTGGCCAAGCTCCACTGCGACATCGCCCGCCGGCACGCCGAGCCGGCCTATCGCCGCCAACTGTCCCTGCTCTCCGAGGCGGAGGCCCGCCGGGCCTACGGCGAGGTGCTCTCCCGGATCGGCTCCCACCACGTCGAGAATCCTGACTACGGCCGGCTCTCGGCCCGCGGCCGCCTGGCCGTCGATGTCGCCCTCGCCGACCCGGCGTTCCTCGCCAACCATGCCTCGCAGGCCACCCCCGATCGGCTCGCCGCCTACCGCGGGCAGGTGGAACGGATCATGGCCGCCCGCCCGGTCGCCTCGCAGGCCGACGCCGAGGCGGTCGCAGCCTGGGTCGCCCGGAGCGGCCATTCGATCCTCGGCATTCAGCCGGCGGTGATGCTGATGGAGATGGCCGCCGCGGCCGTGGGCGGGCTCGACGAATATTCCGCCTTTCTGACCACCGGCCAACTCGAGGATCTCTACTCGCAGATCGAGGGCAACTTCGTGGGCTTGGGCGTGGAGCTCAAGAGCGCCCCGGACGGGCTGCTGGTGGTGCACGTGATCCCCGCCAGTCCGGCCGAGCGGGCAGGGATCCGGGCAGGCGACCGGCTGATCGGCGTCGGCGGCCGATCGATCGGTGGCCTGAGCGTGGACGAGGCGGCCCACCTGCTCCAGGGCCCCGAAGGCTCGCTCGTGACGCTGGCCGTGGCCCGGGGGCCGGGCGCCGCCCGCGCGGTCACCGTCCGCCGCGAGCATGTCGAGGTGCCGAGCATCGAGGAGGCGGTGATCGTCGATCCCGCGGCCGGCATCGCCCGGGTGAAGATCAGCTCCTTCCAGAAGACGACCGCCGCGGATCTCGACGCCGCGCTGCGGCGGCTCGACGCGGCCGGGATGCGGGCCCTCGTGATCGACCTCAGGGGCAATCCGGGCGGGCTGCTCTCCGCAGCGGTGGACGTGGCCGACCTGTTCCTCGACCGCGGCCTCGTGGTTGCGACCCGGGGCCGCAGTCCCGAGGAAGACTTCAACTACACCGCTGCCCGGAGCGGCACCTGGCGGATGCCGCTGGTGGTGATGATCGACGGCGACTCTGCCAGCTCCAGCGAGATTCTCGCCGGTGCGATCCGCGATCACCGCCGCGGCACGCTCGTCGGCTCGCGGAGCTACGGCAAGGGCTCGATCCAGGGCATCTTCCCGCTCGACGCGGCCGGCGTGGGGATGCGGCTGACGACGGCGAAGTTCTTCTCGCCCCGCGGTCTCCCCTTCAGCGGCGTGGGCGTGGAGCCCGACGTGCCGGTCGTGACCGCCGCCCGCCCGATCGACGGCGGGGTGGCCGCCGCGGAGGGGCAGCAGTCCGACGCCGTGCTCTCCACGGCCGTCGAGGTGGCCCGCCGCTCGGTGCTCCGGCCGGCCGCCGCCCCCGGCCGCACGACCGCCGCTCGCTGAGGCTCAGCGGCGGGTTGCTTGGCTTACGGGCGCGAGACCTGCGCCGCCCCCATGGATTTCAGCCGTTACACTGGCGGCCTCAGAAAGGAAACCTCTCCATGACCACCGCCCGCGCCAGTGCGATCGCCGCCATCAACGCCTACCGCCCCACCGGCCAGGCCTGGAACTTCCGCGAGACGCCCACGAGCGAGATCTTCGGATCCAACGTGTTCGGCGACGCCCAGATGCGGGCCCGTCTCCCCAAGAGCGTCTACAAGGCGCTCCAGGCCACGATCAAACGGGGCAAGCCGATCGATCCCTCGATCGCCGACGCCGTGGCCCTGGCGATGAAGGACTGGGCGATTGAAAAAGGCGCCACCCATTACGCCCACGTCTTCTATCCGCTCACCGGGCTGACCGCCGAAAAGCACGACAGTTTCCTCTCGCCCACCGGCGAGGGCACCGCGGTCGCGGAATTTTCCGGCAAGGAGTTGATCCAGGGCGAGCCCGACGCCTCCAGCTTCCCCTCGGGGGGCCTGCGGGCGACCTTCGAGGCCCGCGGCTACACCGCCTGGGATCCGACCAGCCCCGCCTACATCCTCGAAAACCCCAACGGCACCACGCTCTGCATTCCGACGGCCTTCTGCTCTTGGACGGGCGAGGCGCTCGACAAGAAGACGCCGCTCTTGCGGAGCATGCAGGCGGTGGACAAGCAGGCCCGCCGGGTGCTCGAGCTCTTCGGCCACAAGGACGTGGGCCAGGTGACGGCCTCGGCCGGCCCGGAGCAGGAATACTTCCTGATCGACCGCAACTTCTACTTCAACCGGCCTGACCTGGTGATGACCGGGCGGACGCTGTTCGGGGCCCGGCCGCCCAAGGGACAGGAGTTCGAAGACCAGTACTTCGGGGCGATCCCCGAGCGGGTGCTGGCCTGCATGCTCGAGGCGGAGCGGGAGCTCTACAAGCTCGGCGTGCCGGTCAAGACCCGGCACAACGAGGTGGCGCCGAGCCAGTACGAGATCGCCCCGGTCTACGAGAACGCCAACATCGCGACCGACCACCAGCAGTCGATCATGCAGACCCTGACCCGCCTGGCTCAGAAGTACGGCATGGCCTGCCTGCTCCACGAGAAGCCGTTCGCCGGGATCAACGGCTCGGGCAAGCACGTCAACTGGTCGCTGGGCTGCAAGCTCGGCAACCTGCTGGAGCCGGGTGAGACGCCCCACGAGAACATGCAGTTTCTCGTGTTCTGCGCGGCGGTGATCCGGGCGGTGCACCTCCACGGCGACGTCTTGCGGGCGGTGGTGGCCTCGAGCGCCAACGATCACCGGCTCGGGGCCAACGAGGCCCCGCCGGCGATCATCTCGATCTTCCTCGGCGACCAGCTGACCGACGTCTTCGAGCAGATCGAGCGGGGCAAGGTGACGGGCAGCAAGGCCAGCGGCACGCTCTCCGTGGGCGTGGACACGCTGCCCCCCTTGCCCAAGCACGCCGGCGACCGCAATCGCACCAGCCCCTTCGCGTTCACGGGCAACAAGTTCGAGTTCCGGGCCGTCGGCTCGAGCCAGTCGATCGCCGGGCCGCTCGTGGCTTTGAACACGATCGTGGCGGAGAGCCTCGACTGGGTGGCGACCGAGCTCGAGGCGGCCACCGGCGGTGATCCGGCCAGGCTGCCGGCCGCCGTGGAAAAGCTGCTCCAGAAGATCATCACCGACCACAAGGCGGTGATCTTCAACGGCAACGGCTACTCCGAGGAGTGGCAGCTCGAGGCCAAGCGGCGGGGCCTGCCTAACCTCAAGGCCACGCCTGAGGCGCTCGACGCGCTGATCACCCCGACCAACCTGGCCCTGTTCGCCTCCTACGGCGTGCTCTCGGAGCGGGAGATGCGAAGCCGCTATGAGATCTACATGGAGCGGTACTGCAAGGACCTGAACACCGAGGCCCAGGCCGCGATCCAGATCGCCAAGACGATGCTCCTGCCAGCGGCCTACCGCTACCAGGGCGAGCTCGTCGACATCGCCACCAAGCTCAAGGCTCTGGGTCAGTCGCCCCACGTGGGCACGCTCGAGAAGCTGATGAAGCTGGTGGGCGACCTCGAGAGCCGGATCGAGTCGCTCGAGCAAGCGGCCTGCCACCACGGCGGCGACGTGCGGGCGGAGATGGCCCACTTCCACGACGACGTGATCCCGGCAATGGCGGCGGTGCGGGAGACGGCCGACCTGCTCGAGACGATCCTCCCCGACGATCTCTGGCCGCTGCCCACCTATCGCGAGATGCTCTTCATCCGGTGAGCGACACTGCCCAGGAGGCTCGTGTGCCGGATCCCGGCGAACTCGCCGGGGCGATCGCCGCCGAGGCTGCGCGAATCGGCATCACGGTGCCGCCCGGAGCAGCGGAGCGGCTGGCCTCCTACGCGGCGAGCCTCTGGGCCTGGAACGAACGGCTCAACCTCACCCGGCACACCGACGTGGGCCGATTCGTGTCGCGGGATATCGGCGACTCGGCGGCCCTGCTCGACCACCTGGCGCATGGCGAGCGGGTGCTCGACGTGGGCACGGGCGGGGGCGTGCCGGGCGTGATCCTGGCGATCCTCCGGCCGGACCTGCGGGTGGAGCTCTCCGACAGCGTGGCCAAGAAGGCGCGGGCCGTGGCGGAGATCGTCCGCGAGGCGGGCCTCTCGCTTCCCGTCCACGCCGCGGCCGCCCAGGAGCTCGTCGCCACCAGGCCGGCCGGCGCCAGCCGGTTCGACACGCTCGTCGCCCGGGCCGTGGCGCCGCTCTCCAAACTGCTCGGCTGGTTCGAGCCGCGGGCCGAGGCCTTCGGCCGCCTGCTCGTGATCAAGGGGCCGCGGTGGGAAGAGGAACTGGCCGAGGCCCGCGTCAAGCGGCTCGGCAAGAAGGTCTCGATCCGGCGAATCGCCTCCTGGCCGCTCGTGGGCACCGACAACGAGAGCGTGCTCCTGGAAATCCGCGCCGCCAGCTGACGCAGGACCGTCGCGGGTGACGCAGGCTCGGGGCGGCCCATGCCGTCTCGCCGGACGCTCGTGGGTAACGCAGGCTCGGAGCGGCCGGTCCCCGTCGCCCGGACGCTCCCTCCGGGCATCCTGCCCTTCGATCGCTCCATGCTGGCCTCGCTCCGCAATCCCTGCTGCGCTCGGCCATCAACGCCGTCTCGATTGGCACGGCCCACCCCTCGCAGCCCAACGGTTGGCAACGCGGCAGACGGATGGCGTGGATGCGTCTGAACTCGCATCGAGCGCTCGTTCGCGCACGAACACGGCCGCCCGGAGGTGCGGCCGCCGGGCGGAGGCCCGGCCGGTTTGCACGGGCCAGGGATGGCCGTGCAAACCTGTCATAAGTTCATGCCGAGGTAGCCGCCGGCCTCGTCGATCTTGGCCTGCTCGCGGGCGAGCCGTTCGCGGGCCTTGGCAAGGTCGCCGGCGGCGATGTAGCGGTCGAACTCCGCCTCCACGGCATGCTTGGCCGAGACCGTCAGCCACTCGACGGCCGGCTGGGTGAGCCAGTCGCAGGTCTCGACGTCGAGCCTGATTTCCAGGTCGCTGCCGGTCGTCCGGAGATCGGCCTCGTCGGTGAACACGGTTCCTTCGAACCCGAACCGGATCCAGCCCGCCGCCGGATCGTTGGTAAAACGGAAGGTGCAGGATCCGTCGGTGAGATAGTAGGCGTTGCGGGTGCCATGGGCGGCCACGGCGCGTTGCATTCGTTCGAGCCGAGCCCGGTAACCGGGCGAGGCGTCGAGCGGGATGTCGAGCCGGGGCACGCTCCGCAGCGGCGTGCACTCGAACGTGATCGCAACCGGCGGCGTGGAGGCAGCTTCACTCATGACGACGGGATTGTATCGTGCCACGCTGGTCGTGGCGCTTGCCACCGGGCTGGCTGCCGGCTGCGGGCCGCGCATGGACGAGCATGCGACCGTGCGGGTCAGCGAGTCGCGGCGGCTGATGGGGGCGCCCTGGACGATCACGGTGCATGCGGCGAGCCGGGCGGCCGGCGCCGCGGCGATCGCCGCCGCCTTCGCCGAGATCGAGCGGCTGGAACGCATCCTCTCCGACTACGATCCCGCGAGTGAGCTCTCCCGGCTCTCGGCCGCCGCGCCGACCAAGGAGCCCGTGGCCGTCGGGAGCGACCTGTGGCGGGTGCTCGTCACGGCCGAGGCGTTGGGGGAAAAGACGGGCGGGGCCTTCGATATCGCGGTCGGCCCGCTGACCTCGCTCTGGCGTCAGGCACGGCGCAGCGGCCGGCTGCCCAAGCCCGACAAGCTCGCCGCGGCGAGAGCCGCGGTCGGCGCCGGCACGGTCGAGCTCGTTCCTGAGACGCAATCCGTCCGCCTGCCCAAGGCCGGCACCCGGCTCGATCCCGGGGGCATCGGCATGGGCTATGCGGCCGACCGGGCGCTCGAGGTGCTCGCCGCTCGCGGGATCGCCTCAGCGCTGATCGATGCCTCGGGCGACGTGCTCGTCTCGGCTCCGCCCCCCGGCACCGCCGGCTGGCGGATCGCCGTGGCCCCGCTGCGGCCAGGCGGTGCGGGGGAGACCGTGCTGCTCGCCCATGCGGCCGTCACCACCTCGGGCGACGCCTACCAGGCCGTCGAGATCGACGGCGTCCGCTACAGCCACATCGTCGATCCACGGTCTGGCATGGGCCTCACCGGCCCGACCACGGTCACCGTCATCGCCCCCGATGCCACGACCGCCGACGGCCTGGCGACCGCCGCGAGCGTGCTGGGGCACGAGGCGGGGCCGGCCGTGATCGCAATCTTCCCCGGCTGCTCCGCCCGCTTCGCCTGGCGGGAAGCCGCCGCCGATCGCATCCTGACCACGCCCGGCTGGCCGGGCCAGTCGCACGAGCCCTGAGCGACCAACTGTCCGGGATGCACCCCGGCAGGGCATCCCGTGTGTGGATTGCCTTCATCCCGCCGCCTTCCCTACCGTTGCCGCGTGCCGCAAACAGGTCGGCTCCGGTGACTCCAGGACGGAGCGATTCAGTTCCGTCTTTCCCTCCGGAGGTTTGTCCATGTCCTTTGCCGCGGAACACGAATACGAGCACATCGGCGAGTCGGCCGCGATCGCCGACCACGACCACGATCTGGTAGCCGAGCTCAATCGGCGGCTCGACAGTATCTGGCGATACGACCAGTACATCGCCAACGCCCAGTGGCGGGACGAGCTGCGGCAGTTCTGGATGGACGCCAAGGCGACCGACCAGCAGGCGATCTCCCGGCTCCGGGACTTGATCTGCACCGAGGTCCGAAACAACTGCTTTTAAGTTCACGCCTGCGGGGCCATCCAGGCCCCCCGCAGCCGTGGGCGGCCGGAGGGCGAGCCGGGGTCGCCCTCGACCGCCATGCCGCTCAGTCGAGCCGACTTGGCCCCCATCTTCTCCAGCTTGACGCCGGCGTATCGACTTTGACGATTGCCCCAAGTTTGCGGGCCGCGAGGGCCGATATCCCGAGTGCTGCCGCTCCGCCTCGGGTCGCGGTCACATGCAGGTCCGGAGCCGGGGGGCGCCGGGCCGGGGACTCGCCGTCGTTCGACGGCCGGCCCCCTCGAGGCGAAGCGGCGGCCTTGTGCCGCGCTATCACCCATCAGGCCCGCCGGTTCCGCCGGCCCCCCCCGCCGTGCCTCGCATCCTCAACCAAGCCTGGGCCGTCCTCACGAGCGTCACGCTCGTGGCCTCGGGTTGCGCGCCGCGGCAGCCTTTCTACTTCTTTGAGGACGGCGACCTCTCGCATTACGTCGGGGCGGTCCAGAAGATCGAGTATCCCGACACCTGCCAGGAGCCGCTCGACGAGGCAGCCGGGGCGGTCGAGCCGCTCACGCTCACGAACCCGACGTTCGACGAGATCTGGGAGCTGTCGCTCGAGGAGGCGATCCGCACGGCGCTCGAGAACGGCAAGGTGCTCCGCAACCTCGGCGGTCGGTTCGCCAGCTTCGGCGGCCCGCGGCCTCAGACCGGCGAGCCGGCCGTGTCGCTGCTCACGGCGCCCTCCCAGACGCCCACCGTCTACGACCCGGCGGTCGTCGAGACCGACCCGTTCCGCGGCGTCGAAAGCGCCCTGGCCCTGTTCGATGCGCAGCTGTCGAGCTCGCTGACCTGGGAGCGGCAGAACCGGCCGCAGAACGTGGGTGGCCAGTTCGCGCAGCTCTTCCAGCAGCAGTTGCTCGGGGACCAGGGCAACTGGACGACCAGCATCCAGAAGCGGACGGCAACCGGTGCGACCTACGGGTTCGCCAACTCCACGATCTACGACAACAACAACAATCCCACCCGGCAGAACAACGGGCTTCCCATCAACGACCCGAACTTCAAGGTCATCGTTCCCTCGACCTGGCAGACGAACTACGACTTCACCTTCAGCCAGCCGCTCCTCCAAGGGGCGGGTGCGACCTACAACCGGATCGCCGGCCCTGACTTCTTCGACAACCTCTACGGTCGCCCCAACTTCCGCGGCGTGCTCCTGGCCCGGATCAACGCCGACATCTCCCTGGCCGACTTCGAGGCCGGTGTCCGCAACCTCGTGAGCGACACCGAGCAGAGCTACTGGGAGCTCTCCTTCGCCTACCGCAATCTCGAGGCCCGCAAGGCCGGCCGTGACAGCGCCCTCGAGGCCTGGCGGAAGGTGCACGCCCTCTATGTCGAGCAGTCGCGGGGCGGCGAGGCCGACAAGGAGGCCCAGGCCCGCGAACAGTATTTCTTCTTCCGGAGCGAGGTCGAGCAGGCTCTGACCGACGTCTACCGGGCCGAGAACCGGCTCCGCTTCATGATGGGGATCTCGGCCAGCGACGGCCGGCTGATCCGACCCGCCGACGAGCCCACGACAGCCCGGATCAGCTTCGACTGGCAGCAGTCGCTCGTCGAGGCCCTGTCCCGCTCGGCGGAGCTCCGGCGGCAGAAGTGGATCATCAAGCAGCGGGAGCTCGAGCTCGTGGCCGCCAAGAACCTGATCCTGCCCCGGCTCGACATGGTGGGCCGCTGGCGGTTCCTGGGCATGGGGCAAGACCTCTTGAATCAGGACTACCAGCCGTACGGCGCTGACGGCAACGATCCGCTCGCCGGCACCGACGCCTACTCGACCCTGTTCTCCGGCCAGTTCCAGGAGTGGCAGGCCGGGGCCCAGTTCCAGATGCCGCTCGGCTTCCGCCGCGAGCTGGCCACGGTTCGCCACCACCAGCTCCAGCTGGCCCGCGAACGGGCCCGGCTCCAGGACGAGGAGCTCGAGGCCTCCCACGCCCTGGTCGACGCCGTCCGCAACGTCGACACCAACTTCGCGCTGGCCCAGACCAACTTCAACCGCCGGGTGGCCGCCGAGCGGCAGGTGGAGGCGGTCCAGGCCGCCTACGACGCCAACACCGTCACCCTCGACCAGCTGCTCGACGCCCAGCGGCGGCGGGCCGAGGCCGAGAGCTCCTACTACCGGGCGCTCGTGGACTACAACCGCTCGATCTCGCAGCTCCATTACCGCAAGGGGTCGCTGCTGGAATACAACGGCGTGTTCCTCGCCGAGGGTCCCTGGCCGGGCAAGGCCTACTTCGACGCCCACCGCCGGGCCCGACAGCGGGACGCCAGCCTCTACCTCGACTACGGCCACTCGCGGCCGGGCGTGTTCAGCCGCGGGCCCGTCACGCAGTCGTTCGAGTCGGTGGGCGCCGCCGCCCGGCCGGTGCAACTGCCGCCGATGGAGCCGGCCACCCGGCAGGATGAGCTTCCGGCCAAGGAAGAACTGCCGGCCACGCCGGGGGGAGCGCGGCCCGGGCTGCCGGAACTCCTGCCCGCGCCGGCCGGAAGCGTCAGCGGGCCTTCTCCAGGAATCCCTGGGCCTCGATCGCCGATCGCATGGCCCGGCCCTGGTTCAGCATCGGCGCCAACCCCTTCCACTGCCGCTCGCTGACCGCGGCTCGGATCGGCTTGGCATCGACCTCGGCCAGCACCATCAGCACCAGGTGCCTGCGCCAGTTGGCGTCGAATTGCCCGGCGGGCTGCTCGTCGATCCGTAGCGGCGGCTCGCGGCCGAGCAGTTCCGCCACGATCAGGTCGTGCTGCCGCTGGTCGAGGCCGAGCGACTCGTCGATCTTCGTCATCGCCTCGAGCACGATCGCCCGCCAGTGAAACGACCGCCGGGCGGCCCGCTCCGCGGTGAGGCAGGCCAACTGCCGCTCGTCGAGGACCGTCGGTAGCACCTTCGAGAGCAATCCGCTTTCGTCGAACAGGCTGCGGAGCTTCTCCCGGCACTTCCCCACGTCCTGCTGAAAGGCGTTCCACTCCCGCTGCCCGGCCGGCTCGTTCAGGTCGACCTGACGGCCGGCGTACTTGGCCCGGACCCCGTCCACCTCGGCGGCAAACCGCCGCGCGTCCGACTCCAGGGCCAGCATCAGCCTGGTCCGCTGCGGCTCGGTCAGCGTGCAGGAAGCCTCCATCCGCTCGATCCGCCTGAGCCCCAGTTCCCGCGCCCGCCCGAGGGCCGGCGACGCGGGCAGCGGGCCGCCATCCGGCCCCGGACCGCTGCGGAGTGTCCAACTGTTGCCCGGCTGCTCGAAGAGATTGGCATCGAAGTTGGCACCCAGGTCGATCAGGTTCTGGTGACGGGCCGCGGCGACGGGATCCTCGTCCACGACGACGTCGTCATCCACGGCACCGGCCGGGCAGCAGACCAGCACCGCCGCCAGCAGCCCCAGCGGCCCCGTCCAACGCGGCTGCCCTGCATACGGCTGCATCATCGCCCCCACCATGGGTCGAGCTGCTGGAGCCCCTGGCCGTCGACATTCCAGCTGAAATGCCGACCGAAGTTTCGGGCCGACGCCTGCCGCCGCCACTTTTTCCAGGCGACCGTCTGATCGCGGTCGAGATGCGGCTCGATCGCCTCGGCGGCGTAATCCGGAGCAGGAGGCAGGCCGTTGATCCGCATGTCGCCGCGGGAGCCGAGGTCCCGGACCCAGGCGGCCTGCCAGTTTCGCGCCAGGT
>JBIIYH010000002.1:0-45151 GCA_044346905.1 Pirellulales bacterium | reverse complement strand
CGACGTGGCCACCGTGCGGAGCCTGGCGGAGGAGTTTCCCCGGATCACGGGCATCAAGGACTCGAGCGGCGACATCTCCCACATGGGCCGCCTGATCGCGGCCGTGCGGCCGGTGCGGCCCGACTTCGCCTTCCTCACCGGCTGGGATGCGGCCCTCGTGCCGATGCTCGCGGTCGGCTGCGACGGCGGTACCAACGCCACCAGCGGCGTGCTCCCGGAACTGACGCGGGCGGTCTATGACGCAGCCCGGGCCGGCAACCTGACCGCGGCGCTCGAGCTGCAGCGGCGGCTGACCGCCCTCTTTGACGCGCTCTTTCTCGGGGTGGATTTTCCGGAGGGCTTCCGGGCCGGGGTCGAGCTCCGCGGCTTCCGCATGGGCGAGTCGCGGCAGCCACAGTCGGCCGAGCAGCGGCGCGAACGCGAGCGGCTGGCGGCCCGGGTCCAGGAGCTCTTGGTGGCGCTGGGCGTCGATCCCCAGCGGCCCGGGGCCGCCGCCGCGCTGCCGGCGGCGGGCTGAAGGCCAGCCCGGCCAATGAGCTTGTGATTCGGGGCTCGTCCCGCGGCCCGACGGCAAGACGATCGGCGCCATCCAGCCGAGCATTCTCAACCTCGGCGGAGGCAGGTTGCTGGCCCTCGGCCGCACGCGACAGAACAAGCGGATCTTCCGGGTCGAGAGCCTCGACGGAGGCTGCTCCTGGGGAGAACTGACGCTCACGGATCTGCCCAACCCCAATTCCGGCACCGATGCCGTCACGCTCGCCGACGGCCGCCATCTGCTGATCTACAACCACAGCGAGACCGGCCGCTCACCGCTGAACATCGCCGTGAGCCGCGACGGAAAAACCTGGATTCCGGCCGCGACGCTCGAAACCGAGCCCGGCGAGTTCTCCTATCCTGCGATCATCCAGGCTGCCGACGGCACGGTGCACGTGACGTACACCTGGAAGCGAAAGAAAATCGCCCACGCCGTGATCGACCCGGCGACGCTGCCACGCTGACGGCCGCGCGGTCATCGGCTACTGTCACAGGCCTGACTCGTATCATCGGTTTGACGCGGCCGAGGTTCCATGCAGGACGGGTCGGGCTTCGCCCGCGCGCTCTTCACACGGTGCCTGCAGAGGTTCGGCGTAGCCTTCTCGTGCAAGCGCCGGGGCATGTGTCCCTCCTGCAATGGCAGGCACATGGCGCAGACTGCGGCGCACCTCGTCGATCACGTGATCCCGCCGGTGCCCGTGCGGCAGTGGGTCATCTCCCTGCCGAAGCGGCTCCGGGGAGTGCTCGGCGACCGCCCCAAGGCCGTCGCGGCAGTGACGAGGATTTTTCTGGATGAGATCGAGCAGTTGCTCTGCCCTGAGCGCCTGCGCTGCGAAGAGCAGGCCATACCGCCATCCCCCCGCCCCCGACTCGGTGCCGTCACCTTCCTCCACCGCTTCGGCTCGGGGCTCAACCGCCACGCCCATCTGCACACGGCCGTCACCGACGGCGTCTTCCTGCTGGGCCCGGCCGGCCCCGTCGGCGACGACCGCATCACCCGCATCCGCTAGGTGCTGCCCCGACAGAAGGCCGCCAACTGGGTCGGCCCCGGCCGCTCACGAAAATCCACGCAGCCGGGGGCCAGCGGCGTCGTCGAGCTCTCGCCGTTTGGGTTCCTCGACCGGCTCGCCGATCTCATCCCGCCGCCGCGGAAGCACCGGCATCGCTACCACGGAGTGTTTGCGCCGAACCACCCGCTGCGGCCGGCCATCACGGCGCTCGCCGTCGGCAACGTCGGGAAGCAGCGCGATGCCGCGAACAGCGCCCACGCCGGGCACGACGCTGAGGATTGCTGTGGCACACGTGCAAATCCCCGCTCCCACGACACTTCGCGGATCGCGTGGGCCAAGCTGATGGCGCGGGTGGGGGAGGAGTTTCCTCTGCAGTGCCCGGCGTGCGGCGGGGACATCCGGCTCATCTCGTTCATCACGGAGCCCGGGCCGATCCGGAAGATCCTCACGCACTTGGGCGAACCGCTCGAACCGCCGCCGATCTCTCCCGCTCGCGGGCCGCCCACCGATTGGGGCGAGCTCGTGCAGGTCCACGACGACCGCGACGTCTTCCAACTGTCGCCTGACGAGCTGCCTGCGATCGACATCCACTCGCTGTGAGGCGGGCGTCGCCAACCGGCTGATGCCCGGATGCGGAGAAGGTCTGCGCCGAGCTTGAAAACCGACGCTTCCGGAGCGTGCCGGGACCTGGGAATCCCCGCGACGACCGGCCCGGCACGCACCAGTCAGCGACCAGCCTGGGCCCTAATTCAACTCACCGACCGGACGACGGTTACGGAAGTGCCATTGGCCGGACTATCCTTCACTTCAGCCCGCAAGGGCAGCGCAACGCCGCCAAGCTCTGGAGCGACCTGCTGCTCCAGAAGTAGCACGAAAAAGCGGACGCCCCTTTTCCGAACGTCAGGAGAGCAGGGCCTTGACGACATGGCCGTGCACGTCGGTGAGGCGGAAGTCGCGGCCCTGGAAGCGGTAGGTGAGCTTCGTGTGGTCGAAGCCGAGCAGATGGATGATCGTGGCCTGCAGGTCGTGGATGTGCACCATGTCGCTCGCCACCTTGAAGCCGAGATCGTCGCTTGCGCCGTGCACGTAGCCCGGCTTCACGCCGCCGCCGGCCATCCAGACGGAATAGCAATCGGGATAGTGGTCGCGGCCGAGGATGCCGCTGGCCGACGTGCGCCCCTCCTGGAAGGGCGTGCGGCCAAACTCACCGGTGCATAGCACGAGCGTGTCTTCGAGCAGCCCGCGGGCTTCGAGATCCTCGATGAGCGCGGCCGCCGGCCGGTCGAACGTGGCAGCCTTCTGGGTGAGGCCCTCGAGGATGCCTTCCTGCGGCCGCGTGCCGTGGAAATCCCAGCCCCAGTCGAAGAGGTGCACGAACCGTACGCCGTCTTCCACGAGCCGCCGGGCGAGCAGGCAGTTGTTGGCGAGGCTCGCTTCGCCCGGCTTCGCGCCGTAGGCCTCGAGCACGTGCTCGGGCTCTTTCGAGATGTCCATCACATCGGGCACGCTCGTCTGCATGCGGTAGGCGAGCTCGTACTGCGCGATCCGCGTGACCGTCTCCGGGTTGCCGAGCTCCCGGGCCTGGAGCTCGTTTAGATCCTTGAGGGCGTCGAGCGTCTTCCGCCGCATGTCGCGGCTCATCCCCGGCGGGTCGGAGACGTAGAGCACTGGGTCCCCCTTCGACCGGCACTGCACGCCCTGATAGACGCTCGGCAGGAAGCCCGATCCAAAACTGCTCGTGCCGCCGTTGGGCTGCGAGCCCGACGAGATCAAGACGACGAACCCCGGCAGGTCGGCGTTCTCCGTGCCGAGCCCATACGTGGCCCAGCTGCCCAGGCTCGGCCGGCCGGCCCGGGGCGAGCCGGTGTAGACCATGAGTTCGGCCGGGGCGTGGTTGAACTGGTCGGTGAACATGCTCCGCACGAGGCAGAGCTTGTCGGCCACCCGATGCAGATGCGGGATTGCGTCGGAAAGCTCAATGCCGCTCTCGCCGCACCGCGTCCACTTCCGCCGCGTGCCCAGGAGCTTCGGCGTGCCGGTGGTGAAGGCGAACTTTTTCCCGGCGATGGCCTCGGCGGGGCAATCCTGGCCGTCGCGCTTCGTGAGCTCCGGCTTGTTGTCGTACATGTCGAGATGCGGCGGCGATCCCGTGAGGTGGATCACGATCATCCGCTTCGCCTTGGCCGGCAGCGGCGGCTTCTTCGCCGCCATCGGGTCGGCCGCGAGCGCCGGGACGGAAGCCGCGTTCGTCGCCGCCAAAAGCTCGCGCATGGCAATCGCGCCGATGCCGCCGGCCATGCCGCCGAGCAGTTGACGACGGGTCGCGAGCAGTTTGTGTTCGAGGATCGGGTTCATGGGGCTCCTCACGGACACATGAAGGTTTCGTCGAGATTCAAGATCACGTTGGCCACCACCGTCCAGGCGGCGAGGTCGGCCGTGTCGATTTGCAGATCGGAGGGCACGGGGCCGAGTGGGTCGGTGGCCATCTTCTTGCCTTCTTCGGGCGTCGCCAGAAAGTCGTCGTGCGCGTCGCCATGCAGGCCGACGAGCCTGTCGATCTCGGCGGGCGTCGGCCGCCGCGCGAGCACGAGGCGGAAGCCATGCGCGGCGCGGTCGGCGTCGGTGGGGCCACCCTCGCGCACCATCCGCCGGGCGAGCGCCTGCGCCGCCTCGACATACGCGGGGTCGTTCATCGTCACGAGTGCCTGCAGCGGTGTGTTGGTCCGCGGCCGGCGGATCGTGCAGACCTCCCGCGACGGCGCGTCGAACGTGGCCATCGCGGGATACGGATTGCTCCGCCGCCAGGTCGTGTAGAGCGCGCGGCGGTAGCGATCCTCACCGGTGCTCGTCTGCCAGTCGGTGCTGCCGCCGAAGGCCGCGCTCAGGCCCAGATTCGGCTGCGGCGGCTTCACGCTCGGGCCCCCCTTCTTTCGCGAGAGAAGGCCTGCGGCGGCCAAGGCCTGGTCGCGGATTACCTCCGCCGAGAGCCGCACCCGCGGGCCGCAGGCGATGAGCCGGTTTTCCGGATCGCGGGCCACGAGGTCGGGCGGGCACTTCGAGGTCTGCCGGTAGGCGGCGGTCGTCACGATCAGCCGCTGGATCGCCTTCAGGTTCCAGCCGCTCTCGACGAGTTCAGAGGCGAGCCAGTCGAGCAGCTCCGGATGACTCGGCAGGTCTCCCTGGCTGCCAAACTCCTCGCTCGTCGACACGATGCCGATCCCAAAGAGCCGCTCCCAGATCCGATTGACGACCACGCGGGCCGTGAGCGGATTCGCGGGATCGACGAGCCACTTCGCGAGCGCCATGCGGTCGACACGATCTTCGTTGGCCGCGTTCAGGTCGTGAAACACGTCCGGCACTCCTTCGCGGACCACGTCGCCGAGGTTCTGCCAGTTGCCGCGGAGCTGGATCTTCGTGATCCGCCGCTTCTCGCCGGCGAGTTCCTCGAGCACTGGCACCGTCGCAGCGGGGTTTTCGTCGAGCCGCTTCCGCAGGTCGGCAACGATCTTCCGGGCCGGCCGAAACTCGGGCGGCTCGGGCCGGTCCTTCGCGGGCGGCTTCTTCAAGTCGGGGATTCCCGCCTCGATCTCCGCGATCTCTTGTTCGATCGAAGCCCGCTTGTCATCGATTTCCTTCCAGGGTAGCCGCACCACCGGCAACTCGTCCTTGTGGTCCGCATCGGATGTGTTGTTCAGGATCGCGTAGAGCTGGAAGTATTCCTTCTGCGACAGCGGGTCGTATTTGTGGTCGTGGCACTGTGCGCAGGCCATCGTCGTGCCCATCCAGGTGCTCATCGTCGTGTTCACGCGGTCGATGACGGCGACCGTGCGGTACTCCTCGTCGATCGTGCCCCCTTCGTTATTCGTGAGCGTGTTGCGGTGAAAGGCCGTGGCGACTTTGTCGTCGATCGTGGCACTCGGCAGCAGGTCGCCGGCCAACTGCCGTATCGTGAACTCGTCGAATGGCATGTTGGCATCGAAGGCGCGGACCACCCAGTCGCGCCAGCCCCAGATCGTCCGCGGCGGGTCGTCGGCGTAGCCGGCGCTGTCGGCATAGCGGGCAAGGTCGAGCCACTGCCGCGCCATGTGCTCGCCATAGCCGTCGTGGGCGAGGAGCCGCTCGACGAGTTTCTCGACCGCGTCGATTGACGTGTCGGCCACGAACGCATCGACCTCGGCAGGAGTGGGCGGCAGGCCGGTGAGATCGAGGGCGAGCCGGCGGGCGAGCGTGGCCCGGTCGGCCTCGGGCTGCGGCGCGAGCCCCTCGGCTTCCAGCCGCGCGAGGATGAAGCGGTCGATGTCGTTTCTCGGCCAGGCCGTGTGCTGCACCGCCGGAACCGGCGGCCGCTTCGGGGGCACGTAGGCCCAGTGCGGCTCGTAGGTCGCGCCGGCTGCGATCCACCGCTTCAGGAGATCGACCTGCTTTTCCGGAAGCCGCTCGCCAGCCTCGGGGGGCGGCATCACGAGATCGGGATCGGTCGACGTGATTCGGGCGATGAGTTCGCTTTCTTCCGGCGTGCCCGGCACGATCGCCGCCTGGCCGCCCAGGTCGGCCGTCGCTCCCGCGAAAGTATCGAGCCGCAGCCCCTCATCGCCGCCGCCGGCCCGCGCCTCGGGGTCGGGACCGTGGCACCGCACGCAGCGGTTCGACAGAATGCCCTTAATGTCCCGCGTGAACGACGGAACAGCATCCGCGGCCCAAGCCCACGCGGGGGCGAGCAGGACCGCCGCGACCGCAACCGCGACGACCGGCACCGGATACCTGATGGCTCGATTTCGCTGCACGCGGCAATGCCTCCACGGTCAAACTATAGATCGAATCGATCGGCCAGTGCCATGAAAATTTTACGGTATTTCGCCCGGCGATCACCAGATTCCTGCACACCGCCACCCAAAAGCCCCCGGCGGAAGCCGGTGGGATGACGCGTCGCGATCACCTTCGGCGCTTCTGGGCGTATGCGCGGATGGTGATGGCCAGCGTCACCCCGCTCGTTGCCGCGAGGGGCTTTTGCGGTCGGATCCGCTTGCGGAGCAAGCGGTCTACTTGCAGAGGCGCAAAGTCTCTTCGAACGACCGGAGGCCGGCGGTGGCGCTACCTCACGCCGCGGATTCCTCGGCACCACCGGCCGGGTCGCCGCGGCCACGTCGCTCGCCGCCTTCGCCAGCACGACCCCCGCCGTTCATGCGGCTGGGAGCGACGAGATCCGGGTCGCCCTGATCGGCTGTGGAGGACGGGGAGGCGGTGCAGCCGCCGACGCGCTCTCAGTGCCGAGCGGGAATGTGAAGCTTGCGGCGATGGCCGACCTCTTTCAAAACTCAATCACCTCCCGTCGCCGAAGCCTCACCGAGCTGTTTAAGGAGCAGGTCGACGTGCCCGACGAGCGGTGCTTCACAGGCATCAACGCCTACGAGCAGGCGATCGACAGCCTCCGGCCCGGCGACATCGCGATCTTCGCCACGCCGGTCGGCTTCCGCGCGGCGCACTTTGCCTACGCCATCGAGAACGGCGTCCACGCGTTTCTCGAAAAGCCGATTTCGATCGACGGACCGAGCACGAAGCGGATCATCGAACTGGCTGCCAAGGCCGACGCGAAGAACCCCAAGGTCGGCGTGGGGTTGATGTGCCGCCACAGCGAGGCCCGCCAAGAACTCTTCGACCGGCTGCACAACGGCGAGGCTGGAGAACTGATCGCGTTCCACGGCTACCGCGAGCATGGGCCGGTGCAGCCGATGGACCTCTATCCCGGTCCGCCCGAGAACATGACCGAGCTCTTCTGGCAGGCCAAGCGGTTCCACAGCTTTCTCTGGGCCAGCGGCGGCGTGTTCAGCGACTTCTACGTGCACCACGTCGACGAGGTCTGCTGGATGAAGAACGCCTGGCCGGTGAAGGTCGAGGCAATCGGTGGCCGGCATTTCCGCGGCAAGCTCGACGACCAAAACTTCGATAGCTACGGCGTCGAATGGACTTTCGCGGACGGCACGAAGTTTTTCTATTCAGGCCGCACGATGAAGGACTGCGAGCGGAAGTTTGGCGTCTTCGGCCAGGGCTCGAAGGGAGCGTTCGCGATCTCCGCCAGTGGCCACGCGCCTGCCAAGTCGTCGATCTACAAGGGCCAGCAGATGGCGAAGGACAACATCCTCTGGACAGCATCGGAGCCCGAGAAAAACCCGTACCGCGTGGAATGGGAAGACCTCGTGACGGCCATCCGTTCTGGAAAGACCTACAACGAGGCGGTTCGTGGCGCCGAGGCGAGCCTCGTCACCGCCATGGGTCGTGTGGCAGCGCACACCGGCCGCACGGTCACGTTCAACGAGATGCTGAACTGAGCGCCTCCGCTGCGAAGAGCAGGCCATGCCGCCATCCCCCCGCCCCCGACTCGGTGCCGTCACCTTCCTCCACCGCTTCGGCTCGGGGCTCAACCGCCACGCCCATCTGCACACGGCCGTCACCGACGGCGTCTTCCTGCTGGGCCCGGCCGGCCCCGTCGGCGACGACCGCATCACCCGCATCCGCTAGGTGCTGCCCCGACAGAAGGCCGCCAACTGGGTCGGCCCCGGCCGCTCACGAAAATCCACGCAGCCGGGGGCCAGCGGCGTCGTCGAGCTCTCGCCGTTTGGGTTCCTCGACCGGCTCGCCGATCTCATCCCGCCGCCGCGGAAGCACCGGCATCGCTACCACGGAGTGTTTGCGCCGAACCACCCGCTGCGGCCGGCCATCACGGCGCTCGCCGTCGGCAACGTCGGGAAGCAGCGCGATGCCGCGAACAGCGCCCACGCCGGGCACGACGCTGAGGATTGCTGTGGCACACGTGCAAATCCCCGCTCCCACGACACTTCGCGGATCGCGTGGGCCAAGCTGATGGCGCGGGTGGGGGAGGAGTTTCCTCTGCAGTGCCCGGCGTGCGGCGGGGACATCCGGCTCATCTCGTTCATCACGGAGCCCGGGCCGATCCGGAAGATCCTCACGCACTTGGGCGAACCGCTCGAACCGCCGCCGATCTCTCCCGCTCGCGGGCCGCCCACCGATTGGGGCGAGCTCGTGCAGGTCCACGACGACCGCGACGTCTTCCAACTGTCGCCTGACGAGCTGCCTGCGATCGACATCCACTCGCTGTGAGGCGGGCGTCGCCAACCGGCTGATGCCCGGATGCGGAGAAGGTCTGCGCCGAGCTTGAAAACCGACGCTTCCGGAGCGTGCCGGGACCTGGGAATCCCCGCGACGACCGGCCCGGCACGCACCAGTCAGCGACCAGCCTGGGCCCTAATTCAACTCACCGACCGGACGACGGTTACGGAAGTGCCATTGGCCGGACTATCCTTCAAGCATCTGCCCTCGCCGATGCCTCGCATGGCCTGCGGGCTGGCATGCCGTCGGGCGTGGAGTCGGTGGCGGGCTCTTGGCAGGGTGATTTCCGCGTGGGACGATGACGGGATCCTGTCGACAGGGCAGCGATCCCGGAGCATTCCCACGACATGAGTGACACGCGGTTGTTCAGGCCGTACGGACGGCTCCTGATTCCCCTCCTCGCCGCGCTGCTCCTCGCGCCGCCGGCGGCGCTCCAGGCCGAGGATCAGTCGCTCCGCGTCGATCTCCTGATCGTGGGAGGAAACGAGTCGGCGTGCGCCGCCGCCGTGCAGGCGGCCCGACTCGGCGTGAAACGCATCGCCCTCGTGAACGACATCGACTGGCTGGGGGGGCAGTTCAGCGCAGAAGGCGTCGGCCCGGTCGATGAACGCACGCTCATCGGCGGACAATCGACGAATTTTCCCCGCTCGGGGCTCTTCCTCGAAATAATCGAGCGGATTCGCGAACACAACCGCAAGGAATATGGAGTGCCGGCGCCCGGCAACAGCTGGTCGGCCACGGAGACGATCACGCCCGCCGCAGCGGCCAGGCTCTTCGAGGACTTGCTCGCCCCCTACGCTGCGGAGGGCAGCGGACAGATTCGTCTGCTGCGGGGCTGGCAGCCTGCGAGAGTGACCGTCGAGGGCAGCCGCGTGGCGGGAGTGGTTTTCGAACGGACCGATGGCGGCGCCGGCACGATTACCGTGGCGGCGCGGCTGACGATCGATTCCTCCGACTGGGGCGACGTGATCCGGCTGGGCGGCGCGAAGTACTTGGCGGGCGTCGACCCGCATTCCCGCTTCAACGAGCCGAGCGCACCGAAAACGCTCGACGACGAGGCCCCGCAGGAGATGAATTCCATCACGTGGTCCGTCACGCTCCGCGAGGCGGATCACGACGCCGTCATTGCCCGCCCCGCACGTTATGACGACCGCTCCTTCGAGCTCCAGGTGCCGCCGTGGGTCGACAGCGACATGCGCGACGGCATCTATTCGAATTCGGGATGCAGCGTGTACACGCAACGGCGGCTGGTCGATCGCCGGCATTTCGGCCTCCCGCGCGGCGTGGAGACGCTGCAGCTCAACTCGACGCCCCAGGACTATCCCCTCTGCCAACTGCCCAGCCACGTGGCGGAGGCCCTGGAAGCGACGGAGGCCGGCGCGTCGCGGAAGAACATCGTCGACATGACGCCCGCGCAGCGGCGGATCATCTTCGCCGACGCCAAACAACGCTCGCTCGCGTTTCTCCACTACCTGCAGACCACGGCCCATGCCCCCCACGGCGACCTGGGCCAGAGCTTTCGCTCGTTTGAGCTCACCGACGAGTTCGGCACGCCCGACCGCCTGCCGCCGAAGCCCTACATCCGGGAGGGCCTGCGGCTCGCGGCTCTCGACATGCTCCGCGAGCAAGACATCCGCGCCGCGGGCACGGAGCCGCTGTGGGCGGGCTTCATGCCCAACGACGCCGTGTTCGGCTTTCAATTCCACATCGACTTCCACCCCACCCGCCGCTGGTATGTCGCGGATCGGCCCGGGGCGGCCTGGGTTCCGAGGCATGCGGCGGGCCGCAACTGGAACACGCACACCAACAGGGCGATGTTTCCGCTGCGCGGCCTCGTGCCGGTGGACCGCGACGGCCTCTTGGGGGCGTCGAAGAACATCGGCGTGAGCAGCATCGTGCAGGCTGCCCTGCGGCTGCACGGCCAGATGATGCTGTGCGGCCAGGCCAGTGGCACGCTCGCCTGGCTTTGCCTGCGCGACGGGATCGAGCCGCGGGTGCTCGCCGCCGACGTCGGCAGGGTGCGGGAGGTGCAGCGGGTGCTCGTGCGGGGCTGCCGCGGTCCTGGCGTGACGCTGTGGCCCTATCAGGACCTGCAGCCCGACCACGTGGCCTTCGAGGCGGCCAACCTGATGACGGCGCTTGGCCTGTGGAAGCCCGATGCCCGGAGCGTGCTGTTTCGTGCCGACGAGCGTGTTTCCCCGGACGAGTGGCGGCTCGCCATCGAGCGGGCGCCCCGTTCCGCACGAGAGGTTTTGCGTTCGCAGGCGCCGCGGACGCGGGCCGATGCGGTGCAAATGCTGCTGACGCACGTGCCGCTCGAAGCAGTGCCATTGCCGGTCGTCAGGGCACTCGCTCGCTAGGCGACACCACCATCGCCCATCAACGATCCGTCGCCTGTCCTGGCCGCATGTGACGGAGATGAAACTCGCCTCTACGATGCGTATCGGATAAAGGTGACAGCCACCAAATCTGGGCAAGATGCGGGCCTCAGGGGCGGTGCGTGGCCTTCGGCGGCCCTGGGCCGACCGCGCGGCCGCATGGTTGCCCGGAGGTCGAGCCGTGTGGCCGCCTGCGTCACCCAGGCATCGTCGCCATAGGGCCTGCCCCGATTCACGCTCGCCCGAACGCTGGCCAGCTAGCCTTCGGTCTGTGGCCGGTTCACGTGCTCGATCGACAAATCCCGGTGCTGGTCGGCTGGGCCGGGCACCGGCCAGGCGGAGAGCGGAATCGGGCAGTCCGCCGAAGCCTGGCCCAGGCTCGGCCACGGCCATGCTTCCGCGCGGGAGACGAGATTGGCCCGCAGCGGGTTGCCTTCTCCATAGCGGACGACGGCATGGAAGGAGTCCCAGATTTGGCGGCTGTCACCTTTTCCCCTGGGTTCCTGAGGCAGACGAACAGCTCCAAGCGATCATCACGGCAACGAATGCGTCCAGCGATCTCATTGGCATCGCTCGCGAAATCGACTTTTGGCTGGCACGCGACCCACTCGATTTCGGCGACTCACGATTCGACACGGTTCGACTGGGGGTCGTTCGCCCGCTCGCCGTGCTATTCGATGTGCTTGACGCCCCACCTCCCTGGTGGCAAACGGATCCCCGACGCCTCGGTGGCTGATCGGCCATCGTAGGCCTTCAGAACCGTCACCGGCCAAAGGGGGTTCCGCGGTACGGCCTACAGGGCCATCGCCATCACGTAGTCGTCCATGACGAAGCCGCCACCGATCTCGAACACGGCCTCCCGGACAACTTCGAATCCGGCTGAGCGGTAGAACCCGATGGCCGCGGTGTTGTTCTTGTTGACCTGCAGCCAAAGTCGCCCGCTGCCCAGTTCACGCGCCCGGTCTTCGACGTGCCGGAGCATGAACCGGCCGAGTCCCAGACCGCGGTGGGGTTTGTGCACGTAAAGTTGGCCGAGTTTCATGGCAGCAGGCCCGCTCCCGTCGTCGTCCATGTCCGCCAGTTCGTACCCGCAGTAGCCGACCGGCACGCCCGAGACCCGCAGCAGTTCGAGCCACCTGTCGGCTGCCTGAACGTGCTCCCGCAAGGCAGCGTCGCTGAACCGGCCGGCGAGCATGAAGTCGATCTGGGCGGCTGAAATGATCGCCGAGTAGTGCTGCCGCCAGATGGCTTCGGCCAGTTCGCGCAGCACGGCGAAGTCTGGCTCGGCAACGGGCGTGAGCGTGGTGGACGTGGGCAGCACTCGTCACTCGCTTTTCATCAGCGGCGCATCGAGGGCGTCAGAAGGAGAGGATGGGCCATGGCACTTCCACAACTTTTTTCCAGTAGAGAAAAAGGACAGGGCAGAGAACAAGGGTAGAGAAAAAAGACAGGCATCTTCGCGTGGGGGGCGGCGGGCCAGCCGCCGAGGGAAGCCATCGGAATCCGTCATGGAGAATCCCGGGGGTCAGGTGGGTGTCGGCCGTCGCCATCCTCCGCGGCCGCGCGGTCGAGCGCCCGCAGCACTGCCACCGCCTGCTCCAGCGACGGCGGTGGATCCCCGGAGCTGCCGCCCCCGCGATCCGCCTCGGCGAGCAAGAGCGCGTCGAGGAAGTCGGGGTGGGCCTCGAGCCGCTTCCGGGCCCGATGGCCGAGGGTCTGGTCGGCGTAGGCCCGGGCCGCCGGCAGCGATTCGACGAGCCAGCGGGTCCGCGGGGTCACGAGGTCGCCGATCGCCTCGAGCGTGGCGGCCACCGCCGCCCGCCGGTCGATCGCCATCCCCACGTCGTGGACGAGCGCCGCAGTCAGCAGCTCCTCGTCGAAGGGCCGCTCCCGGTGCACGCGGTCGAAGACCTCGAGCGTGTGGTCGAGCAGGTCGCCCTCCGCGGGCCGGGCCGGGTGCGAGCGGACCGTCGCCAGCACGGCCACAGAGGCCGCCAGGGCGTCGAACCGGTCGCCGACGAGGTGGGCCAGCGACCCGGTGGCGTCGAGGCGGCGGTGGACCTCGTCGCGGACCTGGGCATCGTCGGGGAGTTGGTCCTCGGGCACCCAGTCGCGGGCCACCCGGCGGGCGGCCCGAAACACCGCCCGGCGGGTGTCGCTCCCGGCGGTCACCCCGCGGGCCGCTTCGCCGGCGATCCGGTATCGCAGCCGGGCGGCGTCGTTCGGTTCGGGATCGGATCCGGTCATGGTTTGGCAGGGGCTTCGGCCACGGGCCGCCAGCGGATGTTCCGCAGTTCGGCCGTCGTCGCGTAGGTCGCGATCCCCAGCGGCTGTGAAGCCGCCACCTCCTCGCGGACCGAGATCTCGTGGTCGGCCAGCGGCTGGTCGATGATCTGCTCGTCGTCGAGAAAGCAGGTGATCTTGTCGGGCGTGACCCGGACCCGGACGGCGTACCAGCGGCCGCTCGTGAACGACATGACCCGGGTCGTGGCGTTGTTGGCGGCATCCTGGCCGTCGATGCTCGACAGGCCCACCACGCCGCCGCCCCAGCCTCCCACGATCAGGCTGCAGTGTGACTTGCCGACCGGGAAGGTGAGGCCGCAGAAGAAGTCGCTCCCGTCCACCCGGCGGGCCTCGAGGGCGAGTTCGAAGTTCTGGCGGGGGAAGTCTCCCTGCCAGGTCACGCCGCTAAGATCGGCCCCCAGCGCGATCCGCAGCAGGCCCCGATCGACGCTCACCTCCCCCTCGCCGCCGAACGGCGTCGGCTTCCACTGGCCGAGGGCCCGCCCATCGAACAGCGACCGCCACTCGGCCGGAGCCTCCGCCCGGCTGGCCCAAGGCATGAGCAGGACGGCCAGCGTGACTGCCTGCTTGAGCGGCACGCGGCGAGGCACGCGGACGGGGGCACCATGGTGTGGGGCAGGGCACGGCATGGGGGATGGTCTCAGGGGGATGTGGGAAGGTCCAGGCCGAACTCGATGACGATCTCTTCGGCGCGGGAGGCGTAGGTGGAGCCCGGGCCGAGCCGCAGGATGCTGGCGGCGAGTTGGGCGAGCCGGTCTTTCACCGCAGGTGGTATCGAGGCGACCGTCTTCAGGCTTGCCACCCGCGGGCCGGGCTGTCCGCCGCTGTGTGGGACGCCCGCCGGGGCGAGGGCCTGGGCCCGCAGGGCTTCGAGCTGCCTGGCGAGGTGCGCGGCCTGCAGCCCGTTCGTCACCTGCGGGTCGCGTTTCCACTCCCGCTGCAGATTGACCGCCCGATCACCCGCCTCGTGGCCGCGGAAGGCCGTGGCCACGCGGTGCAAAAGCTCAGTCGCCGCGGCAGGATCGGTGGCCTTGGTGGCTTCCGCCTTGGCCAGCAACGAAGCGGCCAACACGCCCAGTCGCTCGAGCACGAACTTCGCCTCCTCGGCGGTGGCTTCGTCGGCCGACTCGGCCAGTTCGGTCGCCTTGTGAAGCGCCGCTTTGAGTTGCGCTTCGTCGCGCAGCATCCGTTCGATGGCGGGGAGCTTCTGGAGGTGCCGCCCAGCGAGCACGATCGGCGGTGCCGCCCGCACGGCGGCCAGCACCGGCTGGGCGACCTCCAGGATGGTACCGCTGGCGATTGTGCCGCCGGTGTGGTCGAACACCACGACATGAGGCGGTGCGGGGGGATCCAGCCCGTTGATCGACGGCTTCACGACCACGGGAAAAGTCAGGCCGGCTTTCCGGGCCGCCTCCCGCACCTCGACCGGACCGCCGGATTGGATGTGGGCACCGACCACGAGTAGGCCCGCCGGCGCCTGGCTGCGGTGCAGCTGCTCGAGCAGCGGCAGCATGGCTCGGGAGTCTTGCGACTCGTGGTTCCAGAATGCGAACACCACGACACGGTGCTGCAGCGACTCGACCGTGAGCGGCTCCCCCGCGGCTCGGAGCCCGAGCGACACGTCGGCCACCGTGATGGCGGGCAAGCGGGCGGGATCCGCCGGCTCGGCGGCCGAGACCAGAACACCGGCGAGCCCGGCGACGAGCGTCCCGCACGACACGATCAACGTGGTGAGCATCGCTGGCATGGAGGTCACGCGAGCTGCCTCCGCGAGCGGGGGGCGCGGCCGGTTTCGTCTGCTTCCACCCGCGGCCGCCTCGGCCGCCGGTACCCCTTTATGGTACTGCCGGGCGGTTCGTTGCCGCCAGGTTTTCTGACCCCGGCGACTGCCGCGACCGTGCTGGGCGATTGGGGGTTGACCAGGAACTGAACGGGTGTACATTCCTTTGGTCTGGTGCCAGGTTTCTGCGGCGTGGCCGCGGCCGTGGCCCCCGAAATGGAGTTGGAGGCCGTCGCCATGCTTGCTCGCTTGCAGACCTATTCACTGTTCGGCATCGATGCGGTTCCCGTGGACGTCGAGGTGGATGTCTCGGCCGGCTCCCTGCCGGCCACGGTCCTCGTGGGGATGCCCGACACGGCCATCCGCGAGAGCACCCATCGCGTCGCCCGGGCGATGGTCAACTCCGGCTTCAACCGGCCCAACGACCGGATCGTGATCAACCTCGCCCCGGCCGAGCTACCCAAGCAGGCGGCCACGTTCGACCTGCCGATCACGCTGGGGATCCTGGCGGGGAGCGGACAGTTCGCTCCGGAGCGGCTCGAGGAATACGCCGTCGTGGGCGAGCTTTCGCTGGAGGGCTCGACGCGGCCCGCCCGCGGCGCGCTCTCGATCGCGATGGCGGTGGCCCGGCAGCGGCGGGAGCGGCCCCTGCGCGGGATCGTCGTGCCGGCGGCCAGCGCCACCGAGGCGGCGGTCGTGGAAGACATCGAGGTGATCCCGGTCTCGTCGCTGACCGAGGCGGTGCAGTTCTTCGCCGGCGACCTGCAGATCCAGCCGGCCCCGACCCGGGTGGCGGAGTGGTTCGACCGGTTCGCCTCCTATGACGTCGACTTCGCCGACGTCCGCGGCCAGGAGGCGGCCAAGCGGGCCGTCTGCGTGGCGGCGGCCGGCGGCCACAACTGCCTGATGGTGGGCCCGCCGGGGGGCGGCAAGACGATGCTCGCCAAGCGGGTGCCCACGATCCTGCCGCAGCTTTCGGCCGCCGAGTCGATCGAGACCACGCGGATCTACAGCGCCCTGGGGCTGCTGCAGCCGGGGCAGCCGCTGTTGGCCACGCGGCCCTTCCGGGCGCCCCACCACACGATCAGCGAGGCAGGCCTGGTGGGCGGCCGCTCGATCCCGATGCCGGGTGAGATCAGCCTCGCCCACAATGGTGTCTTGTTCCTCGACGAACTGCCGGAGTTCAACCGGCGTACGCTCGAGGTGCTCCGCCAGCCGCTCGAAGACGGCGAGGTCACCATCAGTCGGGCCAAGTCCACGACCCGGTTTCCCGCCGACTTCATGCTCGTGGCCGCCCTCAATCCCTGCCCGTGCGGCTACCGCGGCGACCCGCGGCGGCAGTGCCAATGCACCACGCCGCAAGTGGAGAAATACATGAGCAAGGTGTCGGGGCCGCTGCTCGACCGGATCGACATCCACCTGGAGGTGCCGGCGGTGCCCTTTCGGGAGCTGGCCGCCAAGCGGCCGGGCACGTCGAGCGGGCAGATGCGGGAGGCGGTGTTGGCGGCCCGGCTGCGGCAGACGGAGCGGTTCAAGGGCTGCGCGACCCGGTCGAATGCCCGGATGACGAGCCGTCAGATCCGCGAGCTGTGCCGGCTCGAGCCGGCCGCGGCCGAGCTGCTGCGGGCGGCGGTGGCCGATCTCGGGCTCTCGGCCCGGGCGCACGACAAGGTGCTGCGGGTGGCCCGCACCGTGGCCGATCTCGACGCCGCCGACGGCATCGGCTGCAGCCATGTGAGCGAGGCGATCAACTACCGGCTGCTCGACAGAGGGTTGTGGCAATAACGGCGGTGAGGCGGCAGGTCGCTGCGGCCCTCAGCCCGCCCGGATGGGCGCTGCCTCGGCCGATCTGGCAGACTCCCCGCATGGACACGCGCCACATGACGAGTCGGGGTAGCGAACGCCGCACGGACGACGCAGCTTCGGTCGGGCGAGGCGTGCCCGGCGGCCTGACAGGCAGGCTGGGGGTGGCCTTCGGCTTGGCTGTGGTCGGATGCGGTCTATTTCTGGTCGATGTTCCGGTCGCCGCCTGGTTTCGGAACCATCGCCTGCCGGGCGACCTGGGGCGGCTGATCGACTTGAGTGAGGCGTTCGCGCACGGCCTGGCGGTGGCGGTGATCTTGGCGGTAACCGTGAGCGTGGATCCGGCATGGCGGCGGGCAGGTTTTTCCCTGGCTGGTCGGATGGATTTTGCGCGGCTCGTCGCGGCGACCTATGCCGGCGGCCTGGTGGTGGACCTCGTGAAGGCGATCGTCACGCGGGTGCGGCCACGGGCCGCCGACTTGACGGCCGTCGCTTCGGTCTTCGACACGTTTGGCGTGTCGGCCGCCGCGGCCGCGGTCGGTGGTGGGGGGCTGGTCGGCAAGCCTGCCGACTTGATGAGTTTTCCTTCCGGACATGCGGCGGTGGCCGCCGGCTTGGCCACGGCGCTGGCCTGGAAATATCCACACGCCACCGCGACGTTCGCCGCGCTCGCGACGCTCGCGGCCGCGCAGCGAGTGGCGTCGTCGGCCCACTACCCCAGCGACATCGCTTTCGGGGCCGCGATCGGGGTGGCCGTGGCGGCGGTCTGCCTGGGCGGCGCGCGGCCTGCGGTTCTGCGGACCTGATCACTCCATGGTGGCCACCCGGGGGCGGCCGTGCTAGGCTCATGGCGAAAACGCTTTCATTTGTTTGCTCCGGGAAAAACCCTCATGCCCGCCGCCAAGAAGCCCCGCAAGACCGCCAGGGCCACGCCGGCCTCGCCCGACGCTCGCCCGGCCTCTGACGCCGCCTCCCGTGGAGCCGGCAAGCGGATTCTGCTCGTCGATGACGATCACGAGATTGTCGAGTCGATGCGGACCGTCCTCGAGACTCGCGGCTACCAGATCCTCGTGGCTCGTGACGGCAACCAGGGCCTGGTGATGGCCGAGAGCGAGGAGCCCGACCTCGTGGTGCTCGACATGATGATGCCCAAGCGGAGCGGGTTTCTCGTGCTGGAAAAACTCCGCCGCAGTCGGCCCGACCCGATGCGGGTGATCATGATCACCGCCAACGAGGGGAGCCGCCACAAGGCCTATGCCGAGATGCTCGGCGTGGACGATTACATCCGCAAGCCGTTTGCGATGGACCGGCTGCTGGAGAGCGTGGACCGGCTGCTCTCCTGACGCCGTCAATCCGTGATCCCCAGTGGACCGGGCCGCCGGCGGGGCGAGTTTTCGGTGTCTGTGCCCGGATTATGATCTGCGTGAGGGAGGCATTGATGAGCCTGCAGAGTCCATTGTGTTGGATTCGTCCCAACTCCTACCGCCGGAGCGCCGGCGTCTGCGTAGCCCTGGGCGGGCTCGCGCTCACGGCCCTCGCCGCGGCCGCGCCGGTCGCCGGTCCGGCCCGCTGGTCTCAGCCGGCGGAGCGGATGCCGGTGGCGGGCCAGACCGCGGCCGCCGAGCAGCCGTTCGCCGTGCCGCCGGGCTTCGTGGTCGAACGGTTGTTCGTGGTGCCCCGCGACGAACTCGGGTCATGGGTGTCGCTGGCAGTGGATCCAGAGGGGCGGCTGATTGCGAGCGATCAGGGGGACAAGGGGCTCGTCCGGATCAGCCCCGCCCCGCTCGACGGCTCCGGGGAGACGATCGTCGAGAAGCTTCCCGTGCCGATCACCGGCGCCCAGGGCCTGCTCTGGGCCTTCGACGCGTTGTATGTCGTGTGCAACGGAGGCACCGGCAGCGGCCTGTATCGCGTCACCGACTCCGACGGCGACGAGCTGCCCGACAAGGTCGAAAAGCTACGGGCCTTCGACGGCGGCGGCGAGCACGGGCCGCACAACATCCTGCTTTCACCCGATGGGAAGCGGCTGTTCGTGATCTGCGGCAACCACACGAAACTGCCGTTCGCGGTCACGAACGTCACCCCGCCGCAGACCATGGGAGGCATCCGTGAGACGCAGCGGCGAGTGGAACTGGCGCCGGACAGCGACAGCCGGCTGCCGGCCAACTGGGACGAGGACGTGATCATCCCCAGGATGTGGGACGCTAATGGCCATGCCGCGGGCATCCTGGCGCCGGGTGGCTTCATCGTCAGCACCGACCCCGAGGGCAAGACCTGGGAGGTCTGGAGCGCCGGCTACCGCAATGCCTACGACTTCGCCTTCAACGCCGATGGGGAGCTGTTCGCCTACGACGCCGACATGGAGTGGGACTTCGGCACGCCCTGGTATCGCCCCACCCGCGTCAACCATGCCACCAGCGGCAGTGAGCTCGGCTGGCGGAGCGGCACCGCGAAGTGGCCCGCGTTCTATGCCGACAGTCTTCCGGCCCTGGTGGACATCGGGCCCGGCTCGCCGGTCGGCGTCTGCTTCGGCTACGGGGCGAGGTTTCCCGCGAAGTATCAGCGGGCGCTGTATGTCTGCGACTGGACGTTCGGCACGATGTATGCGCTCCACCTCGAGCCGGCCGGCTCGACCTACACTGGCACCAAGGAGGAGTTCGTCTCGCGGACGCCGCTGCCCTTGACCGATGCGGTCGTCGGTCGCGACGGGGCGATGTATTTCACGGTCGGCGGCCGCGGCGGCCAGAGCGAGCTCTATCGCGTCACCTACCAAGGGCCCGAGCCGACGGCAGCTGTGGATGCCCACGATCAGCGGGGGGCCGCGGAGCGGCAGTTGCGGCGGGACCTGGAGACCTGCCACCGCCGGGCCGAGGATCCGGCCGCGGCGGTCGCCAAGGCGTTGCCGCTGCTCGGGCATCCTGATCGCTTCATCCGTTACGCCGCGCGGCTGGCCCTCGAGCACCAGCCGCTCGAACTCTGGCAGGCGCGGGCGCTGGCCGGCCCACAGCCGTTGGCCGTGATCGAGGGAGCGATCGCCGTGGCCCGGCAGGCGGAGCCCGCTGCCCAGTCGGCGGTGCTCGCGGCGCTCGCCGCCGTCGAACTCCAGGGCCTTTCGCCTGCCGACCGGCTCGGGCTCGTGCGGGCCTACCAACTGGCCCTGATCCGGCTCGGGGCCCCGTTGCCGGAGGCGGCCGGGGCGATCGCTGAGCGATTCCTGCCGCTGTTTCCCTCGGGCAACGCCGATCTCGACCGGGAGCTGGCCAGCCTGCTCGTGGCCGTGCGGGCCCCGGGCATCGTCGGCAAGCTCACCGCCCAACTCACGAAGCCCACCGAGACCGCCGGCGGTACGAACCTGGCCCCCGACGAGGGCGACCTCCGGCGACTGATCGAGCGGAACGCCGGGTACGGCTCCGCGGTGCGGGCCTCGCTCGAGAAGCGGAGCGACCTGCTTCAGATCCACTATGCCTACGCGCTGCGGACGCTCCGTGACCTGCCCGGCTCGCCGATGTGGAGGGCCGCCGACCGCAAGGCCTACTACGGGTGGTTCGCCGGCGCGAGCGACTGGGCTGGCGGCAACAGCTTCCACAAGTTCCTCGCCAACATCGAGACGGAGAGCCTGGCGGGGATGACCGAAAACGAGAAGCTCGCTCTCGAAACGCTCGGCATCCGCAAGCCCTACGTGCCGCCGCCGCTGCCCCAGCCGGTCGGTCCCGGCCGGAAGTGGTCGGTGGAGGAGGTGCTCGCCGCCGCCGAGAAGGGCATGAGCGGGGGCAGCCGCGACTTCGAGCAGGGCCGCCGGGCCTTTGCCGCGGCCCGGTGCATCGTCTGTCACCGGTTCGGCGCGGACGGAGGCGCCACCGGCCCCGACCTCACGCAGGCCGGCGGCCGGTTCCAGCTCAAGGATCTCGTCGAGGCGATCGTGGAGCCGAGCCGGATCGTGTCGGATCAATACAAGGCGAGCATCGTGCAGACGGCGGCTGGCAAGGTACACACGGGGCGGATCGTGGCCGAAGACACCGCTGCAGTCACGGTCGTGACCGACCCCGAGGATGCGACCAGATTCGTCCGCGTGCCGCGATCCGAGATCGAGGAGATCACGGCCTCGCCCACCTCGCTGATGCCCGCCGGCCTGCTCGATCAGCTGAACGAGCAGGAGGTGCTCGACCTGCTCGCCTACACGCTGTCGCGGGGCAATCCCAAGGACCCCCGCTTCACACGCTGACGCGAAAATTCGCCCCTCGAAGCCCCCCAACGCGACCCGGGGGGAAGATGCGCCCCGCTTCCCCGGAGGCCCTGGCAAGGTGGGCGGTTTGCGGGGGTCGTGAGTGGCGTTGACCCCTTTTTCGGCCGGTCATAGATTGCGCCGGAGTTCATTCGGAGACCCGCTCCGACAAGCCGCTCACCCCGGGTCAACCCCTTGTCTTCGCAACCCGCTTCACCGATTGGTCGCGACGACCTCAAGGAGCGCATCCGCGAGGCCGTCGACATCGTCGACTTGGTGGGTTCCTACATGGCGCTGCGGCGGGCGGGCAAGGGCTTCGTGGGGCTCTGCCCTTGGCACGACGACTCGCGGCCCAGCCTGCAGGTCAATCCCGAGCGGCAGACCTACCGCTGCTGGGTCTGCGACGTCGGCGGCGACGTGTTCAACTTCGTGATGCGGATGGAGCGGCTCGAGTTTCGCGAGGCGCTCGAGCAACTCGCCGACCGGGCCGGCATCAGCCTGCCCCGCGGCAAGAGTGGGCTTCCGGCCGATGATCGGGCCGCGCTTTGGCGGACGCTCGACTGGGCGGCGGCGCGGTTTCGCGACTGCCTGCAGGCCGATCCCGGCGCCGCGGTGGCCCGCGAGTATCTGGCCGGCCGGGGGCTCGAGGCCGCGACGCTCGAGCGGTTCGGCGTGGGGTTCGCGCCCGAGTCGTGGGACTGGCTCCTGCGGCAGGCGGCGACCGCGGGGGTGCCCGTCGCCCTGCTCGAGCGGACGGGCCTCGTCGTCAAGCGGGAGGATCGCCCGGGGCACTACGACCGGTTCCGCGGCCGGGTGATGTTTCCGATTCGCGATCCGCTCGGCCGCTGCGTGGCCTTCGGCGGCCGGGTGCTGCCAGGAGCCCGAGTCGAGGCCGCCAAATACGTCAACTCCCCCGAGACGGCCTTGTTCTCCAAAAGCTCGATGCTCTACGGCCTCGACTCGGCCCGGGAGGCGATGGCCGCCTCGGGGCGGGCGGTGGTCGTGGAGGGCTACACCGACTGCCTCGCCGCCCGGCAGGCCGGCTGCGGCGACGTGGTGGCCGTCTTGGGAACGGCGCTCGGCGAGCGGCACGCCAAACTGCTGCGGCGGTATGCCGATCGTGTCGTGCTCGTGCTCGACGGCGACGACGCGGGGCGGCGGCGTGCCAACGAGATCCTGGGGCTGTTGCTCTCCGAGCCGATCGACCTCCGGATCGCCCGGCTGCCGGCCGGCGTCGATCCCTGCGATTATGTCGTGGCTCATGGCCGCGACGCCTTCGAGGCGATCATGGCCGCCGCCGTGGACCCGCTCGACTACCGGATGGACGAGGCGCTCGCCGCGCTGCCGGCCGATGCCGGAGACGACGCGGCCCTGGCGGCGGTTGAGAGCGTGCTCAATGCGCTGGCCGCGGCCGGCGGCTCCGCGCTCGACGGCTCCGAGCGGCGACTGCGGGAGGATCGGGTGCTCGGCCGGCTGGAGCGGCGATTCGGTCTCTCCCGCGACGTGCTGCGGGGCCGGCTCCTGGAGTTGCGGGGCAAGCGAAAGCCCGCAGCCCTGCCGGCCGGGGGAAGCCGTCCGGCTCAGGCGCCGCGGCTGCCGGCCTGGGACCGCGAAGTGCTCGAGGTGCTCGTCGGCGTTCCCGAGGGGGCTGGGCTCGTGATCCGCGAGGTCGATCCGGCCGATCTCGACAGCCGCGAGGGCAGGGCCGTCGTCGAGGCGGCCCGCCGCCTCGGGGCGGCGGGCCGGCCCGTCGGGCTGCCCGAGCTGCTCCTCGAACTTCCCGATCCCGCGCTCCAGAGCCTGCTGGTCGCCGTGGACGAGGAGCGGGCCGCCCGCGGGCCGCTCGAGCCGGCCGAACGGATCGGCCACCTGGCCGACGCGCTCCGCCGCCGCGCGGCCTCGGCCCATGCCCGGGCCAGCGCCCGGGCGATCAAGACATCCCGGCTCGATTCCCAGTCGGAGGCTGAACTCTTGGAACGGCTCGTCGCCCAGCGGCGGGCCGCCCAGGGCATGTCCGAACCCAAGGAAGGGTGAGGGTGCCCACCTCGTCGTTGCAGTCGGTGCGATCGCGCACCGGGGGGCGGCGTGCGAGTGACGATGGTAAGGTGAAGGAGAACCTCGAGATGACCAAGCCCGTGCATCGTTCCAACCGCCCCGTGCCCGCTTCGACCCCTGCGGCTCCGCCCGATGCGGCAGCCTCGGCCGAGTTGCCGGCGGGCAGCGGCACCGATCTGGCCCGGCTCATGGAGTTGGGCACCTCGCTCGGCTACCTGACCTTCGATCAGGTCAACGAGTACCTGCCCGACGAGGCGGTCGATCCCGAGAAGATCGACGCGCTGCTTGTTGCGCTCGAGGAAAAGGGGATCGAACTGGTGGATTCGCCGCCCGAGCCCGCGGAGGCAGTCGCCGCGACGGTGGCTGCCGCGCCCGCCAAGCCGCGTCGCGACGAGGCGATCACCACGCCGCCGTCCAACGCCGCCAACGACCCGATCCGGATGTATCTGGCCCAGATGGCGGAGATTCCGCTGCTGACCCGCCGCGAGGAGATCTCACTCGCCAAGCGGATCGAAGTGACCCGCAAGCGGTTCCGCCGGGCCGTGCTCGGCTGTGCCTACTCGCTGCAGGCCACCGTCGACACGCTGCGCAAGGTGCACGAAGGGAATCTGCCCTTCGATCGCACCATCAAGGTCTCGCTGACCGAGCGGCTCACCAAGGAGCAGATCCAGGCTCGGATGCCCCACAACCTCGGCACGCTCGACCGGCTGATGGCCGGCAGCCGGGACGACTTCCGCCGCCTGATCAGCCGGCGGACCACCGCCGCCGAGGGCAAGGCGGCCCGGGAGCGGTTTCGCCGCAGCCGCGCCAAGTCGCTGATCCTGGTGGAGGAGTTGTCGCTGCGGACCCGCCGGGTGCAGCCGCTCGTCAAGATCCTGCGGGGCATGTCGGTCCGGATGGACACGCTCCAGCGCGAGGTCAGGGCGATGAAGGCGGGCGAGCGGTCGTGCGACGACCTGGCCGACATGCGGAAGGAACTCCGCGACCTGATGCTCACCACGCTCGAGAGCCCGCGGTCGCTCCGGACCCGCGTGGGAATGCTCGACAAGCTCCGCGAGGAGTACGAGCTGGCCAAGCGAAACCTGTCGGCGGCCAATCTCCGGCTGGTGGTCTCGATCGCCAAGAAGTATCGCAACCGCGGGTTGTCGTTCCTCGACTTGATCCAGGAGGGCAACACCGGGCTGATGCGGGCGGTGGATAAATACGAGTATCGCCGCGGCTTCAAGTTCTCGACCTACGCCACCTGGTGGATCCGGCAGGCGATCACCCGGGCGATCGCCGACCAGGCCCGCACGATCCGGATCCCGGTCCACATGATCGACGTGCTCTCCAAGCTGCGGACCACGGCCAAGAAGCTGCTCCACGAGCTCGGCCGCGAGCCGAGTCCTGAGGAGGTGGCGGAGGTGGCCGACGTGCCGGTCGAGGAGGCCCGCCGGGTGATGGAGATGGGCCGCCAGCCCATGAGCCTCGACCGGCCGGTGGGGGAGAGCGAGGACGCGAGCTTCAGCGAGTTCGTCGAGGATGTCGGCGGGGTGAGTCCGACCCAGTCGACGACCCACGGCCTGCTGCGGGACCGGATCGACTCGCTCTTGAAGACGCTCACCTACCGCGAGCGGGAGATCATCCGGCTGCGCTACGGTCTGACCGACGGCTACACCTACACGCTCGAGGAGGTCGGCCGGATCTTCCGCGTCACCCGCGAGCGGGTCCGGCAGATCGAGGCCAAGGCGGTCAAGAAGCTCCAGCACCCGGTCCGGTCGCGGCAGTTGGAAAACTTCATCGGCAGCGGCCAGGGCTGACGCCCCGACCTGCGGGCCCGTGGCCAGGCGGATCGGCTGTGGTACACTCTTCGGTGGGGCGGAACCATCCGCCCCACCGGAGATCACCATGCCCGTCGCCATCGCCACCGGAACGCTGCGGACCCTCCACCGGATGCACCGGCAACTGGAGGATCTCCGCGGCCGCCTGGCCGCTGGTCCGCGCCGGGTCGCCGTGCTCTCCGCCGCGGTGACGCATGCCGAAGGCCAGCGTGACGCCGCCAAGGAGGCGGTCGTGCAGACCCGCCTCGCGGCCGATCGCAAACAGCTCCAGCTCAAGACCGCCGAGGCCAAGCTCGTCGATCTCGAGGCAAAGCTCAATGCCTCCAAGAGCAACAAGGAATACCAGTTGTTCCGCGACCAGATCGCGGCCGATCGGATGGCCACCAAGGTGCTGGAAGACGAGATCCTCGAGGCCCTCGAGCGGATCGACGGGCTCAAGCCGGCGGTGCCGGCGGCCGAGGAGAGCATCGCCGCGGCCCGGAAGAAGCTGGCCGACGAACAGGCGCGAGTGGCAGAAGAGGCGGCGCAACTCGAGGGCGAGGTGGCCCGGATCAGCGGAGAGTTGGCGACCCTCGAGCCCGAGTTGGCCGATGACCTGCGGGAAAAATACCTGCGGGCCGTGCGGCACAAGGGCGCCGATGGGATGGCCGCCGCCGAGGGGCGTGACTGCGGCGGCTGCCACCAGCAGATCACGAGCAACCAGCTCTCGGAGCTGCTCGCCGGCCGGATCGTCACCTGTCGCAGCTGTGGCAGGCTGCTCTACACGCCCGAGTCGGCCACCCTGGCCTGACGCCGGCAGGTCTCTGCCGGCGGGCCCTCGGCTCCGCCGCGTCGTCCAGTTTTCCCCCCAGTTTCCTTTTCTCGAGTCTCGGTATCCCGCGGGAGTTCCCCTTCATGTCAGACCGCATTCCCATGACAAGGTCCGGCTACGACAAGCTCAAGGCCGAGGTGGACGAACTCGAGACGGTGGAAATGCCGAAGCTCGCCCAGCGGGTGGCGGCGGCCCGGAGCGAGGGCGACCTGAGCGAGAACGCCGAATACCACGGCGCCCGCGAGAGCCAGGGCATGCTCCAGGCGAAGATCAACCTGCTGCGGGACAAGCTGGCCCGGGCAGTGATCGTCGAGCGGCCCAAGGAATCGACCGGCGAGGTCGTCTTCGGAGCCACGATCCGGGTCAAGGATCTCAAGTTCGGTGACGAGGAGGAGTATGTGCTCGTCGGCGCCGGCGAGGAGGATTTCGACGCCGGCCGGATCAACGTCGCCAGCCCGCTCGCGCAGGGCTTCCTGGGCCGCAAGGTCGGAGAGACCGTGTCGATCGACGTGCCCGCCGGCACGCTCAAGTACGAGATCCTCGAAGTCCGGCTGGACTAGAAAATCCGGGCCGGGAGCGGATTTCGGTTAGTCAGTCATCGGGCCGGCTCCTCTGAGCTGGGAAATCCGCTCCCGGCCCGGATTTTTTCCGGCTACTCGATTCCCTCGAACAGCGCTGACCCGATCCGCACGATCGTCGCCCCCTCGAGAATCGCCGCCTCGAAGTCGCCGCTCATGCCCATCGAGAGCTCGGCCAGCAGGCCCGGGTCGGGGAGCGTCGCCGCGAGCTCGTTCCGCAACTCCCGCAGGCGGGCGAAGTCGCGGCGGGCGTCTGCGGCCGCCGCGTCGGGGTGGCCTGCCATGCCCATCAGGCCCCGGAGCCGGACTCCCGGCGCCGCCGCCGCCGCTCGCACGACCGCGGGCACGTCCGTGACCGCGAGGCCCGAGCGGCCGGGATCGGCCGTCAGATTCACTTCCACGAGCACCTCGCAGACCGCCTGGCCGGCCGCCCCTTCGCCGGCAGTCTCCTGCGCGATCGCCTCGAGCAACCGGAGACTGTCGAGCGTGTGGAGCATGGCGAGCAGCGGGAGCGTGCGACGAACCTTGTTGCGCTGCAGATGGCCGATCAGGTGCCAGCGAGCCGCTGGTTCCGCCGTGGCGAGTGCCGCCGCCTTCGCCCAGACCGCCTGCGGGCGGCTCTCGGCCAGATCGGCGAGGCCCGCCTCGAGTACGAGCCGGGTGACGTCGGCCGCGACGTATTTCGTGACCGCGACCAGCCGCACGCTCTCTGGCTCGCGGCCCGCCTGCCGGCAGGCCGCGGCGATTCGCTCGCGAACCTCCGCGACGTTGCTGCCGATCCGGTCACGTCGCGGGGCGTCGCCCGGCTCGGCATCGGTCGCGTTCACTGGATCTCCAGCACCCGCTTGACGGTGCCGCGGGGCCGGATCCGGCCCAGCAGAAACTCGCACGAGACGTTGCAGCCCAGCAGCGTGCGATTCCGGGCCGCGTCGAGGGAGCGATAGAGCAGCCACTGCTCCTGCCCCGACTGCACGCGAAAACCGGCCGCCTGCCAGGCCGGGAGATTGATCCTGGTGTCGGCCACGGTCAGCTGCCGCCAGGTGAGCGGCTGGCCGATCCGGGCAGCATCGCAGTCAAGCCACAGCGGGGCATAGAGCCGGCGCCCGGCCGACTCCTGCACCAGCGTCAGGCCGTCCGCGGTGCGGTCGAGGCTGCCGCCCCGGCCGACCCTCCACTCGGGCAACGCCAGCGGCAGCGCCATCAGCCGCATCCGGGTATCGAACACGATCGCCTCGCGGGTCTCCTCGGCCAGGTCGGTGTCGAGTCCCTGAGCGAGCCGCACCGTGGACTGATACCGCAGTGGTGTCGGCTGGTGGTCACCATGCCGGCCGTTCACCCCCACCGCGGCGTTCGCGGTCACGGCGTCAGCCCCGCCGAGCTGGGTCACGGCGTCAGCCCCGCCGAGCTGGGTCACGGCGTCAGCCCCGCCGAGCTGGGTCACGGCGTCAGCCAGCACCACGACCCGCTCCCGCGGCAGGAGCACCACCTGCCGCTCGAACTGCCGTCCACCTGCCAGCGGAGTGGTGATCTCCAGAAACGTCGCCTGCCGATCTGACTCCCAGCACGACGCCGTCCAGGGGCCTGCCACGCCGCACGCCTCGCCGGCAGAGGACACGCTCCAGTCCCACGGGCCATCGACCAGCAGCCGGTCGCCGGCGGCGATCTCGAGATGGGGCACGGCCTGCCGGTAGTCGACAAGCACCCGGAGACTGCCCCGCTCCCAGCCCGTGCGCATGATCGCGACGGCCGCCGCGGCGTCGTGCAGGTCGCGGCGGATGAAGTGGCCGGGCTTTCCGGGGGCCGAGCGGCAGCGGCCCACGGCCTCCATCGTCCGCTTCCGTCGCCCACCCAACTCCGCCGCGACTGCCAGCAGCGGCGCGGTGAATCCCGCCGGCATCAGACCACCGGCGGCGACTCGTCGGCCGTCGTCGCCCAAGAGCCGCATGGCACTCGTGGCCGCGTCCTGCCAGCGGCGATCGACGGCTTCGTTCCAGGCCGGCTCGCCCGTGGCCGTCGCGACGTCGCGAATCATCGTCCACCGGACGACCCGCTCGACGATCGACCCGCCACCGGCCACCGTGACGATGCCATCCACCGACGTGAGCCGCTCGATCTCGGCGGTCACTGCGGCGGCGGCCGCCGGCTCGAGCCGGCGGCAGGCCTCGATGTCGCGAAACAGCCGCGCTAGGCCGAGCACGAACCTCGCCGGCAGCGTGTCGCCTGCGGCCAAGAGCGGCTCGGCTGACCGGGCCTCGCCCACGAGTCGCTCGAGCAGGCCGCCTGCCGAGCCTCCCGCCCGTCGGGCCCGCGCCATCCAGGCAAGCGCCCACGCGGCGGCTTCGCAGGCCAGCCAGCGATCGGCCGGAGGCGCGGCGGGTGCATCGTCGAGGCACTCGGCGATCGCCGTCTCGATGAACTCGGCCCGCTGAGGGTCGCCGGCGCCCTTGGCGACGCGGTCACCCAGCCGCCGGAGCCGGTCGCGAATCCCCAGGGTGCTCGCCACGTCGGCCAGCGCACGGATCCGCCGCGCGGCCAGTGCCCGCTTCACCCGCGGTGCCGGCAGGCTCGCTGCCGCGGGCGGCGCGGTCGCCGACTCGTCGGCGGCGGGGTTGCGGCCGCCGACGGCGTCTGGCCGGCTGCGACGGGAGCCCGACCGGGCCTGGGCTGGGGGCTGAGACGGCATCGGATTCTCGCGGAGTTCAGAGTGGGCCGTCGCAGGGTTGCAGCGGCCGGGGTATCGTAACGGAGGCATGAGTCGTCAGCCACGCACCAGCCGGCCCCGGAGCCGATCATGACAGGCCAGCTTTCGCCCGCTCCCGTCACTGGTTGCCGTCTGCTGCGGTGGGTCGCGGTTCTCGTGGCGACCCTGACCGTCGTCGGCCCGGCCGTCGCCACGGAACCGGCCGTCGCTGGGAAACCGGCCGTCGCAGAGGAGCCAGCCGCCCCCCCCGACCGCCACCCAGAGCTGCGTCGGCTCTCCCGGACCGACGACGTCTGGCTCGACCTCGCGGGCAAGCGGGTGGTCGTCGGCGGGAAGATCGCGATCGCCGAGGGTGAAATCGAGGTCTTCGCCTGCCCGGCCGGCTCGAAGGAGCACGAGGCGATCGTCGCCACCCGCTGCCCGGCCCGGCTCGTGCATGCGGGCCTGCTGGCGATCGGGCTCGAGCCGGGCAATCCGGTGTCATTCGACCCCGAGTACGTCCCGGCCCGCGGCCCCAAGGTGGCGGTACGGGTTCGGTGGCAGGACGCCGACGGAAAGTGGCAGGAGCGGCCGGCTCAGGAGTTGGTTCGCAACACGCAGACCGAAGAGCAGTTGAACGCCGACTGGGTGTTCGCGGGGAGCGGCTTCTGGCGGGATCCCGCGGATGGAACGGAGCACTACCAGGCCGACGGCGGCGACATGATCTGCGTCTCCAACTTTCCCGGGGCGATGCTCGACCTGCCGATCGAGAGCAGCCAATCGAACGAGGCGCTGCTGTTTCAGGCGTTCGAAGGCCGCGTGCCACCTCCCGGCACCGACGTCGAGCTGATCCTCGCGCCAGCGAAGTGACCGAGCTCTCGGATCGTCAGCCGGTCACGCCGCAGTGCCCCAGGATCTCGGCGGCGGTGGCAACGTAGCCGGTGTAGAAGGGGCCGAACTCCGCGTACCGGGCGCTCGCCTCGTCGAACCGCATCGTATAGACGATCTCCTTGAGCCAATCGGGCCGCCGAGCCCAGAGCGTCACGCCCCACTCCCAGTCGTCGAGACCTACCGAGACGGTGATCAGCTGGGTGACACGACCGCCGAACGTCATGCCCGACTTGGCGTGCTCGGCCATCAGGCGGCTCCGCTCGGAGAAGGGCAGGGTGAACCAGTTTTCGCCGACCTTGCGCTTCTTGTTCATCGGGTAGAAGCAGGCGTTGGGCCAGGGGGGCAACTCGGGCTCGAGCCGGGCCTGCCGCATGGCGGGCTCCCGGGCTGCGTAGCCCTGCAGCTTGGCCTTGAAGGCCGCCGAATCCCGCTCTTCCCCCTCGGCCACGAGCCGCTCGGCATACTGCTCGACCGTAGGCACGTACTCGCTGACCTCGGTGAGGCTGACGAACGAATAGGTGGGCTGGATCGCCGGGCCGAGCGGGCCGGCCAGGAGCCGCTGGTGGACGCGATCGACCGCCAGGGGCTCTCGATCCATTGCCATGATGGCGAAGTCGGCCTTGTGGCCCGGCACGATCCAGCTTTGCAGTCGGGTCGGAGCCTCGGGCCCGGTGGGGGCGACCGCGGCCGCGAAGGCCTCGGCTCCGGCCGTGCGTTCCGCCACGGTCATCCGCGCGAGCCGCTCGCGGTCGAACGCATAGAACAAATGGCTCACATGCCAGCCCGCTGCCGGCTGGGTGGAGGTCTCGATCGCGGCGGCGGCCGACGGGGCATGGGGAGCGGAGGGACGGGACATCGGGATCTCGCTGCACGAAGGAAAAACGCCGCTGCTCGGGAGAACGCCGCCGCGTGGCAGGAGTGTACGCGGGCCGGCCGGGAAGAGGAGCGGGCGGTGTCCACGGCGGCCGATTTTGCGGTAGGATGGCGTCGCCGGCAGGACGCGACGTCAGGCCTGCGGGATTCGTGGGCACGAGGGGTCACTACGATGGGACAGGCAATCGTCGATCCGGCGGAGCTTCGACGCTTCGCGGGGAATCTGCGAACGTTCAGCGAGGAAGTCATGGCCCACATGCAGATGGTCCAGCGGCAACTCGCGCAGCTCGGCTCGACCTGGCGAGACCAGGAGCAGCAGAAGTTCGCCGCCGAGTTCGAGGCCCAACTCACCACCTTCAAACGGTTCGCGGAATCGACGGGCGAATACGTGCCCTATCTGATTCGCAAGGCCGAGCGGGTCGAGGAGTATCTCCAGCAGCGGTGAGCTCCGGCACCGGCGGGTCGCCGGTCACCCCCGGCAGGCAGCGGCACGAGGATCAGCCATGAACCAGCAGGCCGACGTCAAGTCGATCGACACGCTCGCGTTCGTGAAGACCGCGTTCGCGGCCTTCGCGCACGAGTCGGGGCAGGCTCTGGCCGAGGTCGAGATCCAGGGCCAGCGGGCTGTGGAATACATCTGCGTCGACCGGGCCGCCTACTGGAAGGCCGAGATCCGGCGGATGAGCGACCTCGTCAACAAGGCGATCAAGGACCTCGAGCACTGCCGGACCTTCAAGAAGGTGGGCGACAACACTCCGTCCTGCATCGAGGAGAAGAAGGCGTTGGACAAGGCCCGGCAGAGGCTCGCCCGGGCCGAGCAGAAGGCCGAGGCCGTGCGGCGCTGGACGCCGGTCGTGCAGCAGCAGTTTCGTGAGACCTGCGTCCGGCTGGTGCGGTTTCGCGACGTGATCGACGTCGACTGCCCGCGGGCCATGGCGCAGCTCGACACGATGCTCAGGGCGCTCGACGCCTACCGCCAGATCGCCTCGCCCGCCGGGCAGACGGCGGGCGACGGCGGTGGCGGCGGCGGCACCGTGACCAGGCAGCTCGACGAGTCGCCGGCCCCGGCCGCTCCCGCGGCCCCGGCCGCCACCGACCCGGGCGGGGGTGAGGCATGAGGGTCGGCGACCTCTCGAGCGGCGCGAGCAAACTCGCCAACGCGCTCAAGCAGATCAATCTCAAGTGGGAGGCGGCGGCCGAGACCTGGCCTGACGCCCGGGCCAAGGCCTTTCACAAGCAGAACGTCGAGCCGCTGCTGCCGAACGTGAAGGACACGCTCGACGCGCTCGGCCGCCTGGCCGAAGTGCTCGACCGGGCCGCGCGGGACGTGAGCGACTCCGACGGTTATTGATCGTTTCCCGAGCCGGCCCCGAGGAACTCCGTGAGCACCGACGTCCCGACATCTTCCGCCCCGGCATCTCCCTTCAGCGACAGCGACGTTCCCGCTGCCGGGGCCGCGCCGCGGCCGCCCTCGGCCTATGCCCCCGGCGTGCTGCGGGAGCAGATGGCCCTGCTGCGCCGGGAGTCCGCCGTCCGGGCCAAGGCCGAGACCGAGATCACCGCCGAGTACCAGACCGCCCGAGACGAGACCAGTTCCGCCGCGGCGGCCGCGCTGGATGCGACCCGCAAGCGGCACGCGGCGGAGATCGAGGCCACCCGCCGGAAGCATGCGGAGGTCGTGCGGGAGGCCGAGGCCTTCCTGGCGACGAATCGGAAGAAGCTCGATGCCGACCGCCAGGCAAGGGCCAAAAACCACCAGGTGACCTGTGCGAAGAAGGTGGCCGATCTCAAGGAAGAGGCCGACTTCGCCACGATGGCGGCGACTTCGGTGGCCAAGGATCGGGCCAAGCAGCCGCTCGTGAGCTTCGCCAAGGGCGAAGGCGAGGTCGGTCGCGCAGCCGCCCAGTTCGACGAGGCGTTGTCCGCGGCGGGCAAGCAGCTGGCCAAGCGGGGTGTGCCGGTCACGGAGCCGGCTGCCTTCGAGGAGGGGGCCGCCGCCGAGGCCGCCGACCTCCCCGATGATCCGCTCCAGAAGCTGCTGGCCCTTCGCGATGCCGCCGCCGAGCAGGCCAAGGAGATCGCCGGCCTGCCGGCGGTGAAGCAGGCGTTTTCGAGCGGCCTTCAGGGGGCGGTCGTCGCCGGGCCGCTGGCCCTGGCCGCTGCGGCAGCCGCCGGCGGCTTCTTCGGGCTCTCCGGCATGGACATCGCGACCCGGGCGGCCATCGCCGGCGGTGCGGCGGCCGCGCTCCTTGTGGGAGGGCTCGGTGGCGGCCTGTGGTTCCTGGGCCGTAAGCGAGCCGCCGCCCGCGCGGAACTGGCGGCGGTGCATGGGCAACTGGTCGAGACGGTCGCGGCCGGCAGGCGGCTCGTTCCGCCCGCCCGGGCCCGGCTCGTGGCCCGACGGGACGAGCAGTCGCAGAAGCTGAAGGAGGCGTTTCAGAAGGAGGGGGAGGATCGCAAGGCCCAGCTCGAGGCACAGTGCGCCGAGCTGGTCGCGAAGCGGGATGCGGATCTGGCGGCCCTCGAGGCCAAGTATCAGGAGGGCTGCGACAAGCTGGCCGCCAAGGTGGCCGAACACAAGCAGGCCGCCGAGGCCAAGTATCCGCCCAAGATCACCGCACTCGAGACCGCGCTCGGGGAGGATGTCGCGCGGCTGGAGCGGGAGCGGGACGAGCGACTGGCCGCGGTGAATGCCCGCCGCGACGAGCGTTGGGCCGCGATGACCGCCCGCTGGCGGGAGGCTCGGGAGTCGGCCGGGGCCGTCTACGACGAAGCGTCCCGGCTGGATGCAGCCGCCTTCCGCCCTTGGCACGAACTGGCAAACGAAGCGGTGCCGCTCCCCGCCGATCCGCCGCCCGGGTTGCGGTTCGGCGGGCTTGCGTTGTCGCTGGAGCGGGTGCCGGGCGGCGTGTCGAGCGTGCCCGAGCTGAATGCCTTCGGGCCCGTGTCCTGGACGCAGCCCGCCACGGTGCCTTGGCCGGTGGCCGCGTCGCTCGTGATTCGGACCACACCAGAGCAGAAGGAGACCTCGTCGGCGATGATGCAGGCGATGATGCTGCGGATCGCCACCGGCATCCCCGCCGGCCAGAGCCGGTTCACGATCATCGACCCGCTCGGCCTGGGCAAGCAGTTTGCCGGCTTCATGCACCTGGCCGACCATGATGAGCTTTTGGTCACGAGCCGGATCTGGACCGAGCCGCAGCTGATCGAGCAGAAGCTGGCCGACATCACCGAGCAGATGGAGGTGGTGATCCAGAAGTATCTCCGCAACGAATACGAATCGATCGGCGCTTACAATGCCGACGCGGAGGTGCCCGAGCCCTACCGGTTCGTGGTGGTGGCCAACTTCCCGGCCAACTTCACCGAGACCAGCGCCCGCCGGCTGGCGAGCATCGCCGCCTCCGGAGCCCGCTGCGGCGTCTACGTGCTGCTTTCGGTCGATCCCTCCCAGCAGATGCCGGCGGGATTCAGCCTGGCCGAGGTCGAGCAGCATTCAACCGTGCTGACGCTCGACGACGGCGAGTTCACCTGGGCCGACCCGGAGTTTTCCCGCTGGCCGCTCTCGGTCGAGCAGGCGCCCTCCGACGACGTGTTCACGCGGATCATCCAGCGGGTGGGCCGGGCGGCCAAGGCGGCCAAGCGGGTGGTGGTGCCATTCGACCGCGTGGCCCCCAAGGCGGAGGACTGGTGGCACGGCAGTACCGCCGAGGAGGTGCTCGCGCCGCTCGGCCCCGCCGGCGCCAAGAAGCTCCAGTTCCTCAAGCTCGGCAAGGGCACGAGCCAGCACGTGCTGATCGCCGGCAAGACGGGCTCCGGCAAATCGACGCTGATGCACGCCATGATCACCAGCCTGGCCTTGCAATACAGCCCCAACGAGATCCAGTTCTACCTGATCGACTTCAAGAAGGGCGTCGAGTTCAAACTCTACGACCACTACGCGCTGCCGCACGCCCGCGTGATCGCGATCGAGAGCGAGCGGGAGTTCGGCCTCTCGGTGATGGAGCAGCTCGACCGCGAGCTCAAACGCCGCGGCGATCTGTTCCGGGAGCTCTCGGTGCAGAACGTGGCGGGCTTCCGTCAGACGGGGCACCCCGACCCGATGCCGCGGATCCTGCTGTTGATCGACGAGTTTCAGGAGATCTTCGTCGAGGACGACAAGATCGCCCAGGATGCCGCCTTGATCCTCGACCGGCTCGTCCGCCAGGGTCGTGCCTTCGGGATTCACGTACTGCTCGGCTCGCAGACGCTCGGCGGCTCCTACAGCCTGCCGCGGGCCACGATGGGCCAGATGGCGGTCCGCGTGGCCCTGCAGTGCAACGAGGCCGACTCCAGCCTGATCCTCAGCGACGACAACACTGCCGCCCGGCTGCTGACCCGCCCTGGTGAGGCGATCTACAACGACGCCAACGGCATGGTCGAGGGCAACAACCCGTTCCAGGTCGTGTTTCTCACCGACGAGCAGCGGGAGCAGTATCTCGGCGACCTGCGGAAGCTGGCCGACCGCCGGACCGACATCCCGCACCTCGAGCGGATCGTGTTCGACGGCAACCAGGCGGCCGACCCGGCCCACAATCCGCTGCTCACGGAGATGCTCGAGCAGGGCACCGTCCACGGCCAGGAGCTGCTCGCGCCGCTCGCCTGGCTGGGCGACGCGATCGCCATCAAGGATCCCACCGCGGCGATCTTCCGCCGCCAGGGGGGCGCCAACATGCTAATCGCCGGCCAGCGGGAGGATCTCGGCACGAGCCTGTTGGCGATGTCGATCGTCAGCCTGGCGGCCGAGCACGACCCGTTTCCCGGGGGCGGCCTGGGGCGGGCGGCCCGGTTCGTGGTCCTGGAGCCGGCGATCGCCGAGGAGAAGCCCGACATCATGCTGGCCCGGCTGGCCGAGCACCTGCCCCACGAGATCGAGCTCGCCGGTCGGCTGGGGGTGCCCGACGCGTTGGCTGCCCTCGCCACCGAGGTGAAGCGGCGGCTCGACGAGCAGGTGCTCGACGGCGAGGCAGTGTTTCTCGTGGTGCGGGACCTGGGCCGGTTCCGCGAGCTCCGCAAGGCCGACGGCGACTTCGGCTTCGGCGGCTACGGCGAGGAGAAGAAGGCCACCCCGGCCGACAACTTCCTGACCGTGCTTCGGGACGGCCCGCCCGTGGGCATCCACGTGATCTGCTGGTGCGACTCCCTCACGAACCTCCAGCGGACCTTCGACCGCGGCGCGATCAAGGAGTTCGAGCTGCGCGTGCTCTTCCAGATGAGCAGTTCCGACTCGAGCACGCTGGTGGACAGCCCGACGGCGGCCAAGCTCGGCCCCAATCGGGGCCTGTTCATCCACGAGGAGACGGGCACGCTCGAGAAGTTCCGCCCCTACGCCTTCCCATCGCCCGAGTGGCTCTCAACGATGGCCGCCCGGATGCGAGCTCGGCCGCAGGGCACGCCGGTGGAGCGGACGCCGGCGTCGGCCGCGCCGCCGACCGAGGCGTCGCCGGCGGAGCCCGGAGGGTTTTCCTTCGGCGGTGGCGGGAGTTTCGACTTCACGAAGATGCTCGGCGAGATGCCCGACGACCCCGCCCCGGAAGCCTGACGCCGCGTCGCGCCTTGGGTAACGCAGGCTCGGGGTGGCCGGTCCCTGTCGCCCGGACGCTCCCCGCGTCTTGGGTAACGCAGGCTCGGGGTTACCCGTGTCCCGTCGCCGGACGCTCCCTTCGTCTTGGGTGACGCAGGCTCGGGGTGGCCGGTCCCTGTCGCCCGGACGCTCCCTGCGGGCATCCTGCCCTTCGGTCGCTCCATGCTAGCTCGCTTCGGCATCCTGCCTGCGCTCGCTATCAAGGCCGGCTCCAGGGAACCGGCCACCCCGAGCTGTCCAACGGTTGTGGAAGTGGATGCCGGATTCCGTGGATTCGTCTGCACGCACGCCGTGCGCCAGGCAATCGCACGAGCACGGCCGCCCGGAGGTGCGGCCGGAGTGCCGCCAAGGCGGCAATGGCCAGGGATGGCATTGCCGCCGTATAGCTAGCGCGGCCGGCGGCCGATGCGGACGGGGAGCGTGAGGCGGCGGCCCTCGCGCACGATCTCGAGCGGCACTTCCGTGCCCACGTCGGCCCGGGTCAGGAGCAGCACGAGCGCTGCGGGGGCCGGCACCTCCTGGCCGTCGAAGGCCACGATCACGTCGCCGGCCTCGAGGCCCGCCTCGGCGCCGGGGCTGTCCCGCTCGGTGGCCATCACGAGCACGCCATCGCTGCCGTCCACCGTGCGCCGCAGGGCCAGCCCGAGATAGCCCCGCTCCACGTGGCCGAGGCGGTGGATCGCCTCGGCGACTTCGCGGGCCGTGTTGCTCGGGATCGCGAAGCCGATGCCCTGGGAGTCGTGGCCGGCCATCGCCGTCGTGATGCCCACGACCCGGCCATTGACGTCCACCAGCGGGCCCCCGGAGTTGCCGGGGTTGATCGCGGCGTCGGTCTGAAGGAACTCCTGCAGCGGGTCGCCCGTGACGCCCCGGCGGCCCACGGCGCTGATGATCCCGTAAGTCAGGGTCCGGTCGAGGCCGAAGGGATTGCCGATCGCCCAGACCATCTCGCCGACCTCGAGCCCGTCGCTGTCTCCCCACGTTGCGGCCGGAAGCCCCTCGGCATCGATCTCGAGCACGGCCACGTCGGTGCCCGCATCGGCCCCGATCAGCCGGGCGGGAAACTCGCGGCCGTCGGCCAGCCGGACGGAGATCCGGTCGGCCCGGGCCACCACGTGATAGTTGGTCACGATCACGCCGTCGCTGCCCACGATCACCCCGGACCCGACCGACTCGTCGCTGATCCCTTGGGGCGATTCCCCGTGCAGGGCGGCGATCTCGTCGGCGATGCTCGCCAGCCGGCGGTCCGCCGTCACGTTGACGACCGAGGGGCCGATCAGCCGGGCGAGCGTCGTGAACAGCTTGGCCACCGGTGCCAGCCGGGCGCCCGCTGCGGCATCGGCGATCGCCGCCAGTTCGGCCCGGGTCCGGGCGTATTGAATGCGGCCCATGAAGGAGGGCCAGGCGATCAGGGCCACGAGCGTCACGAGTCCGGCGAACAGGACCGTGGTTCGCCAGATGGCCTCCGAGCCGCGGCTGGAGCCGGCTGGACTCATCGAGGGGCCTCCGCAGGGCGAGCCGCTGCCGCACGACTCCGCACGAGATCGATCCCGGCCTTGGCGGCCCGGACCATGGCCAACGTCGGCCCGCCGCCGAGCACGTGCTCCACATGAGCGGTGCCGGCCGGAGCGTCGATGGCCAGGATCACCGCCTGCCGGCCGTCGGCCGTGGTGCCGATCCCCCCGATGCCCAGGCCGACGTCGGCCGCAAACTCCCGCCGCGCTCGGGCTGCGGCAGCGGTGGCAGCGAGCTCGTCGCTCGGCAGCACGAGCCCGCCAAGAAACACGCTCGCGAGCCCATCGCTTTGGCGGCGGGCCTCGGCCTGGCCGAGCAGGGCGGCGACCGCCCCCGCGGTGCCCGCCTCGCACACGGCGAGCGTGCCGGCGACGGCCGCGAGCGTCGCGTCTTCGAGCTCCTCGTCCTCGACCCCGAACACGAGCGGCCCCAGGCAATCGCGGATCACCCGCTCGGTCGCCGCGATCTTGCCGCGGCACTCCGCGTCGTCGCGACCCCGGGCCGCGATTCGCAGGGTGATCGTCGCCTCGTGGGCGGTGATGCCCACCAGCGGGTCGCGGCCCCGGCGAACCAGATCGGGGAGCATCGCCTCGATCGCGCTTTCGCCCGCGCCGAAACATTTGATCCGCCGCTGGAGGATCGTGGCCGCCTCGGGCAGCATCGCCAGCACCGCCGGAGCGACCGTCGCCTGCCACATCGGCTTCATTTCGGCGGGCACGCCGGGCAGGGCGAACACCCGGCTGCGGCGGCCCGCGACGATGACGGAAAGATCGATGCCCGGCGCGGTGCCGTGGGGATTGGGAATGATCCGGCTCCCCTCCGGAAACAGCGCCTGCCGCCGGTTCGACTCCGGGCAGGGCATGCCGCGGGATGCGAACCGCGCCTCGATCGCTGCGAGCGACGGCTCCGAGAGCATGAGCGGGCAGCCGGCCAGGGCGGCCAGGACGTCGCGGGTGAGGTCGTCGGCGGTGGGGCCCAGGCCACCCGTGGCCACGACCACGTCGGCCCGGCCCGCGGCGATCCGAAAAGCCTCGATCCCGGCCTCGAGCGTGTCGGCCGCCGTGGTGTGGAAGCTGACGGGGATCCCGAGCACGGCCAGCTCCGCCGACAGCCAGCGGCTGTTGGTGTCGAGCCGCTGGCCAGTCACCAGCTCGTCGCCGATGGCGATCACCTCCGCGTGCATGCGAGTCTCCCGAGGCCGAGTTTCCGGGGGGCAAGCGAAGTGGCCCGGGGAAATCACGAATCAACCCCTTTCTATACCCGGGCTCGGGCCCCCTGCCCAGCACGGCGGCACCCTTGCATCCATCAATCCCGGGGGGCGCAACGGGGCCGGCTGGCCGATCGGCCGTGGTTGGGGAACAATGCCCTCATGAAGGCCGCACTGAAGCTGGGCATGCTGGGCACCGATCCGAGGATCGCGGCGGTGGCCGCGGAGGCGACCCGCCGGGGCCACGAGATCGCGATCACCGTGGACATGCCCGCGGCGGCGGCCCACGCCGGTGACAGCGGCGGCCTGCTCGACCCGGCCGTGTGCGACGCCGTGCTCGTGGGCCGCGACGGCTGGTCCACCGAGCGGGCCGAGGCGGTCCGGCTGCTCGTCCAGGCGGGCCGCCCGCTGGTCGCCTCGCATCCCCTCGACCCCTCGATGCTCTGGGCCTGGGAAGTAGAAATGATCCGCCGCGACGTCGGTGGGGTGATCGTGCCGCTCCTGCCCGAGCGGCTCCATCCGTTCGTGGCCCGGCTGCGGGAACTGCTCGAGGCGAGTCTCGCCGGCAGCGGGCCGCTCGGCGGCGTCGAGTCGCTGGTGCTCGAGCGGCGGCTCGCGAGCCGCCGCCGGAGTGACGTCCTCGCGGCGCTCGCCTGCGACGCCGATCTGGTCCGCGTCTTGACGGGGGATCCGGCCCGGCTCTCAGCGCTGGGCGTCGGCCCGGAGACTGATGCGGCCGCCTGGCAAACGCTCGTCGTGGGCTTCACCGGCCCCACGAGCGTGCCCGTTCGCTGGCAGGCCGCCGCGGGGGGTGAGCCGGGCGTGCGGCTCGCGGTGCACTGCGAGCGCGGCATCGCTGCCGTGGAGATTCCCGCCGACTGGTCGCGACCATGGCGGTGGTCCCAGCCGGGGCAGGCCGACGAGGAGCAGGCATACCAGCCGGCAGCCGAGACGATGAGCTTGCTCGAGGCCGCGCTCGAGCGTGAACCAGACCCCGTCGCCGCGCCGGTCGTGCCGGCGGCCAGCTGGGCCGACGCGGCGCGGGCGATCGAACTGGCCGACGCGGTGCCCCGCAGTGTCGCCAAGGGGCGGGCCGTCGATCTCCATCAGGAGGAGTTCAGCGACCTGGGCACGTTCCGGGGCACGATGGCGTCGCTCGGCTGCGGAATCATTCTGGCGGCCTTGGGGCTCGTGATCCTGGCGGCCCTGGTGGGGGGGCTCGCCCACGAGTTCGATTGGGCCCTGGGCGGCTGGCTGGCGGGCACCTGGCCGTTCGTGGCGCTGGCCGCCCTGGGCGGTTTCTTGCTCCTGCAACTGCTGCCGCTGCTCGTGGCCGGCAGCGGCCGTCATGAATGATTTTCCCGGCGGCCGCAGGTTCCGAGCCCCCGGGCGGCCGGCTGCGAAACTCTGCCGCCCCCGGGGGTAACCGCTGAACCTGCGGGCGAGCCCCGGCCGATGCCCACACTGGCCCTGGCGTTTTGGCCGCAGGTACCGGCCGGAAGTCGTGTGTCGGTCGGGGTTACAGGGGAGCGGGTGCCGATGCGGCTGCTGCGGGCCTTGCTTTTGATGGCGGTGCTTCCGGCCGCCATCCCGTTGCCCGCCGCCGGCTCGGAGGCCCGCCGCTCGGCGATCGTGATCGCCGTCGAGTCGCAGAAGGACTCCGTCGTCAACATTCACGGGCAAAAGCTCGTCCCCTCCGAGGGGGAGGGGGCGGGCGAGGTCCGCCGCGTCAACGGGATGGGCACCGGGGTCGTGATCGATCCCCGCGGCTACGTCGTCACCAACTACCACGTCGTCGAGGGTGTCAAGCGGATCGAGGTCACGCTCGCCAGCGGTCGGACCGTGGCTGCCGCGCTCGTCTCCCACGATCCCCGCACCGATCTGGCGATCATCAAGATCGACGCCGGCGCTCCGCTGCCCGTGGCCCGGATCGGCACGTCGTCCGATCTGATGATCGGCGAGACCGTGCTGGCGTTGGGGAACGCCTACGGGTACGAGCACACGGTCACGCGGGGCATCATCTCGGCGCTCCACCGCGACGTCGAGGTCAGCCGCACCCAGCGATACGACGATCTGATCCAGACCGACGCCAGCATCAACCCCGGCAACTCGGGTGGTCCGCTCCTCAACATCGATGGCGAGGTGATCGGGATCAACGTGGCCGTCAGGGCCGGGGCCCAGGGGATCGGGTTTGCGATCCCGATCGACCGGGTGCTCGACATCGTGTCGCAGTTGCTCTCCGTGGAGCGGATCGGGCAAACCTGGCACGGGATCGTGGCCAAGTCCGACGGCCGCCGCTGTGCGGTCGTCGAGGTGGTGCATCGCCGCAGTCCGGCCGAGAGCGGGGGCGTGCGGGCCGGCGATCGGATCACGCAGGTTGGCGACCTGCCCGTCACCCATCAACTCGACATCGAGCGGGCCCTGCTCGGACGCAAGCCGGGCGAGCGGGTGCCGGTGACGGTGGTGCGGGCGGGGGCCGAGGAGCGGATCGAGATGTCGCTGGCGGTGGCAGACCGCTCCGCCGTGCCACTCGAGGAGCGGTGCTGGCGGGAGGTCGGCCTGCGGGTCGAACCGCTGGCGGCGGCCACGGTGCAAAAACTCCAGTCCCGGTATCGCGGCGGCCTGCTCGTGGCCGAGGTCCGCGAAGGGGGGCCGGCCGCCGAGCAGGGGATCCGCAAGGGAGACATCCTCGTCGGGCTCCATGTCTGGGAGACGATCGCGCTCGACAATCTGGCGTATATCCTCGACCGGGCCGAGGCCGATCATCTCAACCCGATCAAGTTCTACGTGCTGCGGGGCCGCGAGACGCTGTTCGGCCACCTCGTCTCCGAGACGGTGCGGCGGTAAGTCGGCCGCGACCGTGCAGGCTTATACTCCGGGGCCCGCGAGAGCCCTGTGCATGCCGTCCGAAAACGAGTTCGTAGCCGCCTTGCTGCGTGGCCTGCCCCGCGACCGTCGGCTCGAGGTGCCAGCCGGCGACGATGCGGCGGTGCTGCGGCCGCCGGCGTCGCGGCGGACGGTGGTGACGGTGGACATGCTGATGGAGGGGATCGATTTCGTGCTCGGGCCCGAGTGCCCGCCCGAGGCCGTCGGCCACAAGGCGCTGGCCGTGAGCCTGAGCGACCTGGCGGCGATGGGCAGCCGGCCCGAGGCCGCGGTGGTGGCCGTGGCGCTGCCTCGGCAGGCGGGCGACGTCATCGGCCGTGGGCTCCAGGCCGGTCTGGCCGCGGTCGCCGCCGAGTTCGACGTGGCCCTGGCCGGCGGCGACACCAACGCCTGGGATGGCCCGTTGGTGATCAGCACCACGCTCATCGGCAGCGTGGCTCCCGGTGCCGCCTGGCGGCGGGACGGAGCCCGGCCGGGCGACCTGCTGGTGGTCAGCGGGGCCTGCGGCGGCAGCCTGCTGGGCCGGCATCTGGCCGTGACGCCGCGGTGCCGCGAGGCGGCCGCGATCGCCGGGGCCTTCACGGTCCACGCGGCCATCGACGTCAGCGACGGCCTCTCGCTCGACCTCGCGCGGATGATGCAGGCCAGCAACAGGGCCGCGGTGCTCGATCTCGACGCGGTGCCGATCCATCCCGATGCCGTGCTCATGGCGAGCCGGCCCGGCGACGGGCGTTCGCCGCTCGAGCATGCGCTCGGCGACGGCGAGGACTTCGAACTCGTGCTGGCCATGCCGCCGGAGGAGGCCCGCCGGCTGGTCGGGCAAGCCGGTCGGTCTCCACTCGAGACCCCGTTCACGGTCATCGGCGAGGTCGTGGCCGGCGCAGGGCTATTTGCCCGGCAACGCGACGGCGGCCACCGCCCGCTTGCGGCGCGAGGATACGAGCATGACCTCGGCCGCTAGCGGCACGGCCACGATCCTGGTCGATGACGAGCAGGCCCTCGGCCGGCTGGCCGCCCGGCTGGCGTCCGTGCTGCCGCCCCGCGCGGTCGTGACGCTCGCGGGCGACCTCGGCGCCGGGAAGACGACCTTCGTCAAGGCTGTGGCCGCGGCCGTGGGCCTCGACCCGGCGGAAGTCACGAGCCCGACCTTCGGGCTGATCCACGTACATGAACCGCCCGCGGCGGGCGGGCGGCCCGAGCGGATCGTGCATGCCGACATGTATCGGCTGGCTGACCCGGCCGAGCTCGCGGAGACCGGCTGGGACGACGCGATCGCCGGCGCGGGCTGGGTGTTCGTCGAGTGGCCTGAGCGGATCGCCGCGGCATTGCCCGCCGAGCGGATCGATCTCGCGCTCGGGATCGAGTCGCCGTCGGCCCGCGTGCTCAGGTTCACGGGCCGCGGAGCCGAGGCTGCGGCCATCGTGCGCAGGCTGGGGGCTTCAACGCCGTACGCTCGGGGTTGACCGGGCCGTCGCGACGGACGCTCGGGGAGTCCCGCCTCGAGGTATGATGAGTCGCATGCGACTCGATCCGGCCAGCTCGGTGCTTGCGATCATCGACGTGCAGGAGCGGCTGCTCGCCGCGATGGCCGACGGCGAGCGGGTCGTGGCCCGCTGTCGGCGGCTGGCCGAGGCGGCGCGGCTGCTGGGGGTGCGGGCCGTGCTCACGGAGCAGTATCCGCAGGGGCTCGGTCCCACGCCGGTGGAGTTGGCGTCGCTGCTGCCGCCGCCGGGCTCCAAGCTCGGTTTCAGCTGCGTTGGCTGCGGGACCTTCGACGCGGCCGTCGCATCGGGGGCGGCCGCGGTGGTGCTCGCCGGTTTGGAGACGCACGTCTGCGTGACCCAGACCGCGCTCGACCTGTTGGCGGCAGGCATGGTCGTGTTCGTGGCCGTGGATGCGGTCGCTTCACGGCACGGAATCGACCACGAGACGGCCCTGCGGCGGCTCGAGGCGGCCGGCGCGATCCTCACCACGAGCGAGGCGGTGCTCTTCGAGTGGTGCCGCACCGCCGCGCACCCCCAGTTTCAGGCGATTCGCCGCCTGGTGCTCTGAGCGGTGCGAGCGGGGTCGTCCTTGCCTCACGGCGCGGGGATGACCGGCGAGAGGGCGGCGGGATCGGGCGAGGCGAGCAGGTCGATCTCGCCCGCGGGCTGCCCGTCGGCCGCCAGGGCCCGGAGCCGGGCCACCTTCATCGCGGCGGTCGGCTCGTCGGGTCGCTCATGGCCAGGGGCCGAGCCAAAGTGGATCAGGAGGTCACCCGAGCCGACGAGATCCCACGACCGCGCCCGTGCGTCTCCGACCGGCCGCAGCTCGCCGAGACCCAGGGAGTTCCACTCCGGTCCGATCACGGCCGCGAGCGCCGCGCCCTCCTCCACGGCCGGATCGCCCCAGGGAAAGCCGGCCGCTCCTCGTGGGGTGCTCGCGATTCCCGCGAGCTTGGGGTAGCGGGCGGCCGACTCGGCGGTGAAGTCGTCACTCGGCAGCACGATGCCGTCGGCATCCACCGCGAGCAGGCCCCCCGGGACGGCGATCATCGCCACGGGCTCCCGGCAGCGGATCTCCACGACGGCCCCGGCCGGATGGCGGAGCGTCACCCGGACCACCTCGCGCACCCAGGGGTGAATGTCGAAGGCCCGGGCGAGCCGCCGGGCGAGTTCGGGGTCGTCGAGCGGGAGGCCGGCGTCGAGGCTGGCGTCACGCAGGGCCTCGGCCTTCAGGTCGCGGGTGATCCAGTCGGCCGCGCCCACGAGCTCGATGTCGGCGGGCATCAGGACCGCCGCCCGGTCGGCACGGGCGCGATCGCCGAACTGCCGCCAGAGCAACCAGCCCGCGGCGACCGCCGCGGCCGCGACCGCGATCGCCGCCAGGCCCGCGCGATGATCCCGCATGAACCCCGCCAGCCCCGCGGGAGGCGGGGCCGTGGGGGGTACGACGGCGGGCAGGCGGCGACGAGGCTGGAACGCGGTCATGAGTTGAAGCGGGCCACGACCGGGATCACCAGACTTGAATCAGGGGCGCGAGCTCCACGCCGAGCCGTTGCCGGACGCGGTCGCGGACCA
>JBIIYH010000047.1:0-15259 GCA_044346905.1 Pirellulales bacterium | reverse complement strand
GCGGTACGGCGACCGATTGCGAGGCCAGGCTGTGGTCAGCCGGCGCGGAGCGAGTAGCGGGCCACGACCGCCTCCCAGCCGCCACGGGCCCGGAGCAGCTGCTCGATCGCCTCCCGCACGGCGCCCCTGCCGCCCGGCAGCGCCGTGACCAGAGCGGCCGCAGCCCGGACTTCGGCACAGGCGTCGGCCACCGCGATCCCCACTCCGCAACGGGTGATCACGGGCAGGTCGGGCAGGTCGTCGCCGATGAAGGCGGTCTCCTCCCAGGAGACGCCGCACTCCTCGAGCACGCCGGCCGCCGTCGCCAGCTTGTCCTCCACGCCCTGCCGCACGATCCCGATGCCGAGCTCGCCGGCCCGCAGCTGCACCACGTGGCTCGAGCGGCCGGTCACGATGCCGGTGCGGCCGCCGGCCCGCTGCCAGAGCTTGAGTCCCAGGCCGTCGCGGATGTGAAACGTCTTCGACTCGATGCCCTGGTTGTTCCAGGTCACGCCCCCATCGGTAAGCACGCCGTCCACGTCGAGCAGCAGCAGCTGCACCCGGGCGAGGCGGCGGTCGAGGTCGGCGGGCTTGGTCATGCGGGCGTTGGCGGCGGGCAGGGATGGATTCAGGCGGCAGCCTGCGGCCGCGGCTGGGGCAGATGGATCGCCTCGTGCGGCACGAGGCCGACGAGATCGACGACGTCGAGCAGACCCACGACCCGGCCGTCCGGATCGACGACGGGCAGCTCGCTGAGGCGGCGGGCCTCGAGGATCGCGACGGCGTCCCGCAGCCTCATGGCCACGGGCACCGTCGTGGGGCGGGCGGTCATGACACGGCCGATCGGGGCGTCGAGCAGGTCGTCGTGCCGCCGCTCGAAAAGCCTGGCGAGGTCGCTGTCGGTGAAGATGCCTTCGAGGCGATCCTGATCTCCGACCACCATCACGGCGCCGGTGCGGCGGGCGGGCAGCGGCCGGGCGAACACGGCGCGAACGGTCTCATCGGCCCGGGCCAGCCGGCACTCCGCCAGCGGCCTCATGGCATCCTCGACGAGCATCAACTGCCGGCCGAGGCTGCCGCCGGGGTGGCGGGCGGCGAAGTCCTCGGAGCTGAACCGCCGCAGGTTCGAGGTGACCAGCGCCACGGCGTCGCCGAGCGCGAGCATCAGCGCCGTGCTCGTGGACGGCGCGAGCCCCAGGCCGCAGGCCTCGCGGACGCTCCCGGTCGGCACCACCACCGTGGCCGCGCGGCCAAGGGTGCTGTCGGGCCGGGCGGTGAGGGCCACGATCGGCACCCGTCGCGCGACGACATGAGGCAGCAGCCGCGTGATCTCCTCGGTCTCGCCCGACTGAGAGAGGGCCAGCATGACGTCGTCGCCGCGGAGCGCGCCCAGGTCGCCGTGCATCGCCTCGGCCGGATGGAGGAAGTGGCTGGGCGTGCCCGTCGAGGCGAGCGTGGCCGAGATCTTGCGGGCCACGAGCCCGGCCTTGCCGATCCCGGTCACGACCACGCTGCCAGTGCAGCCCTCGACGAGCCGCACCGCGCGGCAGAAGGCCTGATCGAGGCCGGCCGCCGCGGCGAGCACGGCCTCCCCTTCGGCCCGCAGGATGGCGCGGCCGCGGTCGAGGATCGCCATGTCGTCGGTCGTGCCGTGTCCGTCATCCATGCCGTCGCCAGCCTCCTGCCGGCCGCGGCCGGTCCGACCGCGGGGGCGGGACTATAGGCCGACTGGGCAAGGGGCCGCAACGTGTGTTTCGCCCGGGCCCGGCTGGCCGACCGCCCATGGAGCCGCGGGCCTGCGGCCCGCGGTTTCCACGAACCGCCCCAATGCGTCGCCCGTGACGATCCCCTCCCGTGGCTCGCGCCTCGCGCATCAAAGCCCCCTTGCGCGAGCAAGGGGGATGACGGGATCCTTCACCGCGACCGGGGCCCCAGTGGCATACTGTTGACCCGATGGCCGCGGGCGTGAATCGAACGACCAAAGCGAATGCAGGGATGTCATGCGGGCAATGAATGCGACGGCAGCGAGCGTGGGCCTATTTGTTCTCGTGTGGGCTGGAGTGTCATGCCGGGGAACGGCATTCGCTCAGGCCGTGGATGCCGCCGCGGACTCGCCAACGATCCTGCTGACCGCGACCATCGACCTCTTGCAGCCGCCGTTCTTCGGGGCCGTCGAGGGCATCTCGGCCGCGGGAGAGTTGCGGATCGGGCCCTATGAGGGCAAGCCCGGTCAGGAGGTTCCGACGCAGGGCCCGCTCGGCGAAGGCCGGTACCTCGGCATCGTGCGTGGCACGTGGAAGGATTTCCGCGACGCACAGTTGGTGCGGGTCGAGGTCACGGAAGTCCTGGGCGAGGGCGGGGCTATCGCACGGGTGGGGTGCGGCCTCGACGGCAAGATTCCCGTCGGCAAACTCATCCTGCTGGTCCGGCCGCCGCAGACGACGACGGCGGAGATGCGGGCGCTTCCGGACCTCGTGACGCTCGAGAAGGGGCCGGCGCCGAAGGTTGCGGCAGAGAAGCCCGTTGCTGCGGCGGAGGTGGGAATCGCGGCCACGGCGCGGGCCGATCGCGCGGCGCGAAACCTCGCGGCCATCGCCAAGGCGATCATTGGCTACCACGACACGCGGCGATGTTTTCCGCCGGCCCTGTTGATCGGCCCCGACGGCAGGGCCTGGCACAGTTGGCGGGTGCTGATCCTCCCCTTCTTCGACGATCCGGCCGTGCAGGCGATCCGCAATCGATATGCGTTCGACGAGCCTTGGGATGGCCCGCGAAACAAGCCGCTGCTGGACATGATGCCCGCCGTCTACGCGGATGGGCCGGAAGACAAGCCGGCCGACTCGTTCACCCGCTACGCGGCCGTCACCGGCGCGGGGACGATGTTCTCCCCGGAAGGCGTCGCCTTCGATCCGGCCGACAAGCTACGTTTTTTCGGCCACGGCGTGCTGATGAAAGACTTCCAGGATGCGGCCTCGTCCACGCTGATGGTGGGCACGCTCACCGGCGACGCGCGGATCCCGTGGACGAAGCCCGAGGACGTGATCGTCGGCGACGAGCCGAAGCTGCTGGGCGACAAGGGATTCTTTGGCGCGCCGTACGAGTCCGTGAGCGGCCTCGACAAAGCCAAAGGCACCTACGGCCTGTTTGCCCGCGCCGATGGCAGCTTGGCCGGCATCTCCGAGACGATCGACCCGGATGCCTTCCGGGCCCTCACGACCATCGCGGGCAGGGACGGCCTCGACATCGCGAAGACCCCCGGAGCGTTTCTCATGCCGCTACCCGGACAGGAAGCCACGAGCACCTCGCCGCCGGCCGCCCGCGGCCGGGAGTTGAAGGTCGTCATCTTCCAGGAAGATGGCGCACCGAAGGCACGACTCGCGGAGTGAAACCCGAGGGTTGCGGCCGGCGGCTGACGCCTGTTCGCGGTGGGCCGTGGGGCGAAACCCTGCGGGCCTCGAGCCTGATGAACCGCGGGCTCACTTGACCTGCTGTTTGACGAGCTCGCGAATCGACACGCCGTCGAACAGGACGTCGGTGAGCACGGCCCGGCCGTCGAGCAGGCTGACCTCGGCGACGGTTTTCTTGCCATCACGGAGCCAATCTGCAACAAGCTTGTCGGCATCGGGGGCGAGCCGCTCGTTGAGATAGAAGCGGTCGAAGGGCCACTCGACGAACACGGTCTCGCGGCGCGGCGACCCGCCCCAATGCGGCCACTTGGCCACGAGCCGGATCACGGTCGGGCCGGCGACGGGCTCGAGCGAGAGCGATTCGATCCGGGACAGGCCGTCCTTGCCGGCGACGAGCGTGGCCCAGACCGGCACGGCGTCCCTGTCCGTGATGCCCTCCGCCATGCCCTCCGGCTTCGGCACCCGGCTCTCGACGGGCCGCACCGCCAGGTAGCGGCCGCGGAGCGGGTCATAGGGGTCGGGCGCCCCGCACTCGATCCTCACGATCGTCCCCCGGGCAATCACCCGCTCATGCTGCCAGATGCCCGAAAGCGGCAGGAGCCACTGGGCGACGGCGGCCACGACGAAGACGGCGAGCGCGGGCCTCATGCGGGCGATCCTCCGGTCGCGTCGACCCGGCGGCGACGGGTGATGAAGGCGTTGAAGGCGAGGAAGCCCGAGCCGATCACGATGAAGGCCAGCCCCTTGACCAGGAGCGACACGTCGGCATCGGCCATCCGCAGGATCACCAAGAGCGCGATCAGGGCCGCCCCGATCCGCGCGGCCCCCTGCCGCCCGAGGAACTCCAGCGCGATCAGCACGATCGCCGTCGCGAGAAGCACGAGCGAGTAGGCGATCGCCACGGGCCAGCCGCTCGTGTCATCCGCCGACAGCGGCGCGGCCAGGAGCGGCACGAGCGCGAGCCCGGCCACCGCCAGCACCGCAAACCGCCCCTGCCGGAAGGCAATGATGGCGAAGCCCGCGACGACGGCCAGGAGCAGCCAGCACCACCCCAATCCCAGCGCGGGCCGAACGCTCCGCGCGAAATCATGGGCCGGATTTTCATAGGTGGCGATCAACGCCATGACCACAAGGGCCAGCCCACCGAGCAGCACCTGCGGCTTGCAGGCGAGCGGCTCGGCGATCCCCGCGCGGTCGAGCGGAAAGAGCAGCACGGCCGCGGCCGAGAGCAGGGCCAGCCAGGGCAATGCGTTCGACGGCCCCAGCGGCTGTGCTGCGGCATACACCGCGACGGCGACCAGGCCGATCAAGGCCGAGGCTGCCAGCACGAGCCGGCCTCCGGCTGCGGGCCGGTCGCGAAGCTCGGGCCCCGGCCAGAGCGGCAGGATGCCGGCCAAGAGCAGCGGATACCAGAGCCGCACATCGGCCACCCCGCCCGCGAAGCCGAATCCTCGATCGGCCGCCTGCGCGATCGTCCAGACGGTGATCCCGATGAGATACGCGATCGCGACGGCCTGCGACCGCAGCACCCAGGCCAGCGGCACGCTCACGACGCACCACCAGAAGATGAGGTCGGTCCACTTGCCGGGCAGGTTGTAGATCTGCGAGACGAGCGCCAGCGCGGCCCCGACGGCGAGCGTCTGGGCGAGCGCGGCCGCCTCCCGCTGCCAGGGCTTGGCGGCCTCGTCCTTCTGGAGCACCCACCAACTCACCGCCTGCGTCGCCGCCAGCGGCCCGAGCGCGAGCACGAGCCGCACCCAGCGGGGAAAGTCGTCCCAGTTGTAGGCGAGCACGGCGATCAGCCCGGTGCCGATCAGGAGCGCCCCGACGGCCCCCACAACCATCTGCGCGAGGCCCCCCTGCGGCTCGGCGGCGTACCGCTTACGAAGCGTCCGCGCCCCTTCGGCGGTGACGATTCCCTCCCGCTCCCACGCCGGGAGTTGCTCGGCGAGCCAGCGCTGGTGGATCAGGCTCATGGGATGACGAACGAGGTGTCTTTCGAGGCGGTCTCGTTATACCGCATGCCCCGGCCGTGACTCCGAGGGGGCTTCGGGAACAGCGGCTCGACGCGGATGGTGTCTTTCTGTACACTCACCACATGCCGACCATCAGCCGCTTTTTCGGAATCGCCATCGAAATGTTCTGGCGCGAGCACAACCCGCCCCACTTTCATGCCACCTACGCGGAAGACGAGGCGGTCTTCGAGATCGCGTCGCTCGATATAATCAGGGGCCATCTCCCTCATCGGGCTCGGGCGCTCGTGACGGAGTGGGCGGAGTTGCACCGCGAGGCACTGCTGGAGAACTGGGAGCTATGCAGCCAACTGAAGCCGCCCAATCCCGTGCCTCCGCTGGAGTGAGCGGCGCCGCAGAGTCGACCGCGGCCTGGCGGGTTGCGGAGGCCGCTCCCTGCGGGCGGTGGACACTGGCCGTACGGTTTCGCGACGGCCTCGCCGGCGAGGTCGATCTCGGCAGGTTCCTGGAATCCCCGGCGGTCGTGGGCACCCCCTTCGAGCCTCTCCGCGACGAGGCCTTCTTCCGGCAGGCGCAGGCAGCCGAAGGGGTCGTGCGCTGGCCGAACGGTGCCGATCTCGCTCCCGACGCGATGTACGACGCGATCCGCTCCGCGGGCCGCTGGGTCGTGCCGTAGGCCGCGCGTGGGTCAGGCCCCGGCGTATCGCTTCGCCATCTCCGCCAGCGTGATGCACTTCACCTTGCCGGCGTTGCCGGCCTGGCCGAACTGCACCATCCGCTCGGCGCAGACCTTCTTCATCGCCTCGCGGGAGGGCTTCAGGTAGTCGCGGGGGTCGAACTTCTCCGGCGCCTCGAAGAGCACCTTGCGGATCGCGCCGGTGATCGCCATCCGGCAGTCGGTGTCGACGTTGATCTTCCGCACGCCGTGCTTGATCCCCTTCTGGATCTCCTCCACGGGCACGCCCCAGGTCTGCGGCATCTTGCCGCCGTACTTGTTGATGATGTCCTGGAGCTCCTGCGGCACGCTCGACGAGCCGTGCATCACGAGGTGGCAGTTGGGGAGCATCCGATGGATCTCCTCGATCCGCTTCATCGCCAGCACGTCGCCATCGGGCTTGCGGGTGAACTTGTAGGCCCCGTGGCTCGTGCCGATCGCGACGGCGAGCGCGTCGACGCCGGTGGCCGCCACGAACCGGGCCGCCTCATCGGGGTCGGTGAGCAGCTGGTCGTGGGAGAGCTTGCCGGTGGCTCCGTGGCCATCCTCGGCCTCCCCCTCGCCGCTCTCGAGCGATCCCAGGCAGCCGAGCTCGCCCTCGACCGACACGCCCTGACGGTGCGCGAGCTTCACGACCTCGGCAGTGACTTTCACGTTGTAGTCGAAGTCGGCGGGCGTCTTGCCGTCTTCCTTGAGCGAGCCGTCCATCATCACGCTCGTGAAGCCGTGGTCGATGGCGCTCTGGCAGGTGGCGGGCGAGTTGCCATGGTCCTGATGCATCGCGATCGGGATGGCGGGATAGAGCTCGGCGGCGGCGAGCATCAGGTGGCGGAGGTAGTTGTCCTGCGAATAGCTGCGGGCCCCCCGCGAGGCCTGCACGATCACCGGCGAGTCGGTCTCCTTGGCCGCCTCCATGATCGACTGGATCTGCTCCATGTTGTTGACGTTGAACGCGGCCAGGCCGTAGCCGTGCTCCGCGGCGTGGTCGAGCAGGATGCGCATCGGGACGAGCGGCATGGAGAAGTCTCCTCGAAGTGGCGGGCGGGGCCGGCTCTGGGCCGGTGCCGCGGGGGCCGCGGCGGACGAGAGCATACGGCAAAACCCAGGGTGCTAGAATCCCGGTGGATTCGCCGCCGCTCGCCCGCGCCCAGCCGCCCTTCGCCGATGGACCTTCGCCCCGTCACCGACCCCATCCGCAGCCTGCTCTACGTGGCGGGGGGCTGGGCCTGCGTCGGCCTGGCGGTGATCGGGGCGGTCCTGCCGGTGATCCCAACCACGCCGTTCCTGCTGCTGGCGAGCTGGTGCTTCTACCGGGGCTCGCCCCGAATCCACGCCTGGCTGCACCGCTCCCGCTGGTTCGGCCCCACCCTCGACGACTGGCACCACTACCACGGCATCCGCCGCAGCCTCAAGCACCGGGCGATCCTGATGGTGTTGGCCGTGGTGATCACCACGCTGTTCTTCAACGCCCTGCCCTGGTACCTCCAATACCTCACGATCGCCCTGGTGGCCTATGGGCTGTACACGATCTGGACGGTGCCCACGCTCCCCGACGACGCCCCGCAGGCCCCGCGGACGCTGGCCGAGTAGTTGGCCGTGTGGTACCGCTAGCTCGGGGTCGCCCGTGCCATCTCGCCGGACGCTCGCTTCAGGCATCCTGCCTTTCGCTCGCTCGATGCTGCCCTCGCTTCGACATCCTGCCTGCGCTCGGCCAGCAACGCCGGCTCCGGGGCACGGGCAACCCCTCGCAGTCGATCACATCGTCTGATGGATCGCCTGCCAGGAAGCCGGGGGTGGAAGCCGGAGGAGCCTGGAGATTTCGCTTCCAAGACGTCGGGGCGGAACAGAGGGCGGCGCGAAATATCCCAGCGACGGAGGCTTTCACCCACGGCAAACGACTTCAGTGGACCGCGCAGTCGCGGACAACCCCTCGCTTCAATCCTCGATGGAGTCGCCCGGTTCGGGCAGGGAGAAACTCACGGCCAGGCCGATCAGGCAGATCACCGTGCCCACGATCGCGGCGGCCGAGGAAAACTTGAGCGCGGCTGACTCGTAGGGCAACAGGCCCGCCACGAGCGAGGAGATCGCCGCGGCCGACGTGCCCAGCATCCGCCCGCCGATGTTGGCGGCGAAGCTCTCCCCCGTGCCCCGCAGGTGCACCGGGAACACGTGCGGCAGGTAGTTGCCCCAGAAGGAGAGCTGCCCCACCGTCACAAGGCCCACCAGGAACATGCCCGCCGACATCGTCGTGATCGGCAGCCTGCCGAGATACGCCCACTCCAGCGGAATCTCGAAGAAGGTGGTGTTGGGCACCCGGAGGAAGAACCAGAACACGAGCGGCGTGAGCAGGAGCCCGGGAATCTGCAACAGCCGCAGCTTCCAGCCCCAGGCCAGGCCCGCTGCCAGCACCGCCGCCATCAGGCAGCGGCCCACGAGCCCGCCGATCTCCTGCATCTTCGTGTACTCGGCGGCGATCTTCTGGCTGTAACGGGCGGCGGCTGGCTTGGCGATCGCAGCCAGCTTGGCGGGGTCGGCCTCCCCCTTGGCCCTGGCCGCCGCGGCGGCCGCCTCGCCTGCCTTGGCCGACGCCGCCTGCACTTCGGCCAGCCCCGGCACCATCTGGGGCATCTGCTGGATCGCCCCGAAGGCCACGCCCAGCGTGCAGGCGAAGCCGACCGCGGTCACGATCGTGGTGCGGCGGAGCTCGGGGGCGAAGAGCGCGGCGATGCTCGGCCGCCTGAGCGTGCCGGCCGCCCGCTTGGCGGCCCAGATCGGCGACTCCGGCAGGAAGGGCCGGATCAGAATCAGCGGCAAGGCCGGGATCAGGCCCGACATCAGCGTGTAGCGCCAAGCCTCGTGCTGGTGATCGGGGCCGATCGTGCCCAGGAAGGAGAGCCACGAGGGCAGCTGGATCGCCGGGAAGCCCGCGCCGTACTGGATCGCGATCCCGTTGGCGACGGCCACCATCAGGCCGCCGATCGAAGAGAAGGCTTGCGTGTAGCCGAGCACCCGCTCCCGCTGCTTGGGATCGGGAAACAGTTCCGCCAGCCAGGCCACGGCCGCCACGAACTCCACGCACACGCCCACGAACACGAAGCAGCGGCACACCAGAAGCATCCACAGGTTCGTGGAGAAGCCGGCGGCGAAGGCCGCGAACGCGTAGATCAGGATGCTCCAGGTGAGCACCCGACGGCGGCCCAGCAGGTCGGTGAGATAGCCTCCGAGCAGGCCGAAGATCCCGCCGCACAGGGCCGGCACGTAGAAGAGCAGCCCCACCCAGCGGAGAAACCCCGGGCTGCCGGGCTGAAAGCCCCCGAGCTCGAGCAGCGCCGGCCGCGCGATCAGCGGCAGCATCAACAGTTCGTAGATGTCGAACGCAAAGCCGAGCGCGGCGATCCCGCACACGAGCCAGCCGGTCAGCGTGAGTCGCCCCGCGACGGACGTGCCGGTCGAGGGAGGATCACGGGGGGCGGCGGCCATGCGTCGGCTCCGGGACGGGACCAGCCGGCCGGAAAACGAGCCGTGCCGGTCAGGCCCCAGAACCTACCCCAGAGCCTACCCCAGAGCCTACCGGCACGCGCTCGCGGCGGAAACCTGGCCGACCGTCACTGCGGGCCGATCGACGGGGGCCGCTTGGCCAAGAAGTCGCGGGGGCCGCGGGTCGTGTAGTAGGGATAGGCGACCGCCCCCGTGGGCGGACCGGCCGGCGTGATCGCGCCGTAGTCGGAGGCGGCGAGCGCCGCCTTTTCTTCAGCCGAAAGGTGATGCTTGGCCAGGCCACCGTAGCGGCCGGTGTGAGGGGCATGGCAGACGCCACCGGGGCAGTCCTTGCAGCCGCCGGCCTGGCAGCGACCATCGGGGCAGCCCTCGGGCGGGCAGCCTTCCTCGCAGTCGCGGCAGTCGCCGCCGCCACCGTGATGGCCATGCGCGTAGGGACCGTCGGCGTTGAGCAGGAACATCCGGTCGACGATCGAGCAGCCGGTGCTCGTGGCGGTGACGGCCGCGGCCACGAGGAGGCCGAGGAGTCGGAGGCTGGCAGGCGAGCGATACATGGGAGGGCTCCCGCTAGGGCGGAGCGTGGCGGCCATCGGCGAACCACCGGCGGCGCACGCGTCCACGGTCACCGGTGGTATCGGTCGTGCCGCCCGCAGCGGTTGAGAAAACCCTGCGGCTGGCAACCTGGGCAATCGCGGGGGCTCAGGAATGTCTGCTTTCCCGCCATCGTCAGCCGCGGTAGCGACTGACGATCAGCGCGATGTTCTGGCCGCCGAAGCCGAAGCTGTTGGAGAGGGCCCGGTCGCACTTGCCCTCGCGGACCTGGTTGGGCACGTAATCCAAGTCGCAGTTGGGGTCGGGGTCTTCGTAGTTGATCGTCGGCGGGAGCAGGCCGTCGCGGATCGCCAGCAGGCAGACGATCAGTTCGGTGGCGCCGGCGGCCGCGATCAGGTGGCCCATCATGCTCTTGGTGCTCGAGACCGGGATCTTGTAGGCCCGCTCGCCGAACACGTTCTTGATGGCCAGCGTCTCGACCTTGTCGTTGACGTCGGTGCTCGTGCCATGGGCGTTGATGTAGTCGATCGAGTCGGGGCCGAGGCCGGCGTCGGCCAGGGCCATCCGGATGCAGGCGGAGGCGCCCCGCCCCTCGGGATGCGTGTCGGTGATCCGGTAGGCGTCGGCCGTGGAGCCGTAGCCCACCACCTCGCCGTGGATCTTGGCTCCGCGCCGCCGGGCGTGCTCGAGGTCCTCGAGCACCACCATCGCGGCCCCCTCGCCGAGCACGAAGCCGTCCCGCTGGTTGTCGAACGGGCGGCTGGCCCGCTGCGGCTCGTCGTTCCTGGTCGAGAGGGCCGTGAGCAGGTTGAAGCCGGTCACGCCGAAGGGGTGGATCATGCTGTGGCAGCCCCCCGAGAGCATCACGTCGGCCTCGCCGCGGCGGATGATCTCCACCGCCTCGCCGATCGCCTGGCTGGAGGCGGCGCAGGCGGTGAGGCAGTTGAGGTTCGGCCCCTGGGCGTCGAACAGCGCGGCCAGATGGCCGGCCGGCATGTTGGGCTCCTGCTCCACCTCGGTGAGCGGATGGAGCGTCTCCAGGCCGAGCTTGGTGAACTTGGCCACGTCGAGCGTGTCACCGTCGATCGCGGCCATCATCATGCTCGTGAAGGCGTCGAAGGCCTGCTGCCCCTCGCCGCTGCCGAGGTAGATGCCCAAGCGGGTGGGATCCCGCTCCAGGCCCCTGGGCAGCCCGGCATCCCGCATCGCCTGGAGCGCCGCCCCGGCGGCGAACTTCGTGTGCCGGCCGCAATACTGCCAGTCTTCGGCCCGCTCACCTTCGGCGGTCACGTCCCAGTCGCGGACCTCGGCCGAGATCTTGGTGGGAAACCGCGAGGCGTCGAACACGGTCGTCAGACCCACGCCCGACTTGCCGGCCACGAGGTTTTTCCAGAGCTCCTCCACCGTCACGCCCAGCGGCGTGACGCAGCCCACGCCCGTGACCACCACCCTGCGCCTGCCTGCCGCCATTCGCCAGCCCTCCTCGGGGTGTGCCGCGATCGCGGCTCACCAGTCGGGCCGCACGAGCGGCTGACCCGCCTCGTCGCGGCCCACGTCGTAGATGTGCATCTGGTCGAGCCACTGAAGCAGCTCGGGCGGCTCGAACAGTTTGGGCACGCCCTCGCCCGGCTCGAGGTGGGCGAAGAACAGCTCCGCCTCGCCCTGGAGCCGCTCGCCGACCGTGCTCGTCACCTTGGTGAGCGAGCCGCTGGCCTTGAGGTCGAGCACCTCGGCCTTGAAGACGAGCGTGTCGCCCGGCACGGCGTCGAAGTGAAACTCGGCCGCCGCCACCTTGGCGAGCACCACGCGGCGGTTGTAGTCGATCGCCTCGGCCACCAAGAGGCCGGCGGTCTGGGCCATGCCCTCGACCACCAGCGAGTTGGGCATCAGGGCCGCCCCGGGAAAATGGTCGTGGAGGTGCTCCTCCGCCAGCGACACGTTCTTGATCGCGGTGGCCCGCTTGCCCCGCACAAACTCGTCGAACCGGTCGATCCAAAACCAGCGCATGAACGTGATGCGGCGTCGTCGCGCCTGCCTCCCTCGCGGACCGTCGCCGGCCCAGTGCGGCCGCTGTCGGCCGGCGGCGTCAGGCCGCCAGCTTGCTCGCGACGTAGCGGACCATGTCTTCAACCGTGAGCGTGTTGGGAAAGTTCTGCACGCTCGGATTGGCCTCGAACTTGGCCAGGTCGATGAACGGCATCCTGGTCTTGAGCTCCTTGAGACCGGCTGCGTTGACCTTGCCGTTGGTCACGAACTCGGTGCTCGAGAGCACGTCTTCGGGGAACAGTTCGCCCCGCTGGATCTTGATCCCGAAGGCCTTTTCCAGCCGGAAGACGATGTCGAGAAAGTCGATCGATTCCGCGCCCAGGTCGCCCACCATGGTGGCCGACGGGGAGACTTCGTCCTCGTCGACGCCGAGGGCCTCCACCAGCGCACCCCTTACCTTGTCGAAGATTTCATCGCGAGACGCCATCGACTGTTCACCTCGAAAACTGGGAATGGAACACCTACCGGCCACCCAAGGTTGTAATGCCGCCCTGCCCGCCTGGGAACCCGAACCTGCCCGGATTTCCCGGGGCAGGCCTCGGTGTCAGCGGGAAACGGCCGCCGCTGCGGGCAGGGCCATGCCCGGAAGGGCCGTGGCGTAGGCCACCGGCCGCGGCCGCCCGTCGGCCCGTGGGGCCGGGTGCAGCAGCGACCAGAGCCGCCGCATCTCCGCCCGCACGCGGGCGTCGATGGCCGCCCCGTGGGGCTGGCGGTCGGCGAGGTTGTACCGCTCGATCACCAGCCGCGCGGTGAGGCTCGTCCGGTCGCCGACCGTCCCACTGGCCTTCACCTTGGTGGTGGTCTCGTCCTGCGAAAGCACTTCCGCGGTGACGGTGAGCGTCTTGCCGGGCTCGACGAAGTCGCCGTATTTCACGTTCCGGGCGGCCCGCAGGACCACGATCGAGTGGGCGAAGTCTTCGCCCAGCCGGATCGTCCAGGCGGCGGCCTGCGTCATCGCCTCGAGCATCAAGACGCCGGGCAGGACGGGGAATCGCGGGAAATGGTCAGCGAGGTATTCCTCGGACAGCGTCACGGCCTTGACGGCGGTGATGCTGCGGCCGGGTTCGATGGCGGTGACCCGGTCGAGGAGACTGAACCGCATGGAAATTTCCTCCGTTTCCTCGTTCGTCCCGACACAGGACCGGCCCCGCTCATGGAGGCCGCGAGCCCGTCGGGCATCCCTGCGATGGGCGGCAGTATAGGGGATGCCCATGGCCCCACAACCAAGCGGCAGCCCACGCGGGCGGGATCTGCCAGGCTGACAGCCGGCACCACCGCTGCGATCCGCCGGGTCGGCCGCGCGGGGGCCGCGCACCCCCGCTTTCGCGGCCGCGCCGCGGGCCTCCCGGCCGGTGTTCGGGCGTTCACACGGGTTCGGCACGGCAGTTGCATTTCCTTGCCGCCGGTCGAGAGCACTTGCTTTCCGGCGCCAGCGCCGCGAATCATTCCGCCGACCGCGCGAGAAGCTCGGGGTCAGGAATGACGCTTCGGAGTGGTGCAGGGAACAGGGCGCGCCCGACCAGTTCACCAGCACGTCACCAGTTCGAAGGAGGCATTCGCATGACCACATTCCGCGCGGGTTTCGCGCTCCCGCTCGAGGAGTTGCGGGACGAGTTCGACCGGCTCTGGACCTCGCTAACCGCCGCGCCGCCGCTGCATGGCTGGGGCGTGAGGCCGGAGGGCGTCTTTCCGGCGGTCAACGTCCGCGAGACGGCCGACGTAGTCTCGGTGGAGGCCGAACTGCCCGGGCTCGACGCGGGCGACGTCGAGATCTCCGTGACCGGCGAGGAACTCCTGCTGCGAGGCTCGCGACCGCAGGCGGAGGCCGCGCCCGCCGGCAACGGCGAGGCCGCGGAGGCGGAGAAGGTCGTGTGGCACCGCCGCGAACGGGGCATCGGCAGCTTCGAGCGGCGAATTCCTTTGCCCGTGGCGGTCGATCCCGCCGGCGTCGAGGCCCGGCTCGTCGACGGCGTGCTCTCGATCACCTGCCCCAAGGCGGCCGAGGCGAAGCCCCGCCGCGTCGAGGTCCGGTCGGCCTGAGCCGGCGCATTCCTTCCCATCCATCAGCCGCCTCGCGCCGAGGCGGGTTTACTCAATCTCGAAAGGGTTTTCACCATGAACCAGCAGGCAGTCATCGATCAGTCGGCCGAAGCTCCATCGGCAGCCGAAGCCGCTTCCGTCCAGGCACCTGAGCGGCCGGCGGCCCTCACCTTCCAGCCCAACGTCGACATCCGCGACTTGGGAGGCGAGGTGGTTTTCACCGCCGACATCCCCGGGGCCAAGGCCGAAGGGATCGATGTCACGTTCGAGGACGGTGTGCTGACGATGCACGCGACCGTGCCGCCGCGGGGGCAGGCGGGCCGGCCGATCCGCCAGGAGTACGGGATCGGCAACTACCGGCGGAGCTTCCGGCTCGGCGACGGTTTCGACGCCTCGCAGGTCACGGCCGACTACGCCCGCGGCGTGCTCACCGTGCACGTGCCCCGGCTGGCGGCGGTGCGGCCCCGGAAGGTGGCGGTTCGCGCCGGCTGAAGCGGGCCCTCCCGGTCCGCGGTGGGCCGCGGGGCCCACGCGGGCCGGGGCCGGGCGCCGCGGCACAAAAGTTGGTTGGTTTCTTTCCCCGAAGTCGAGAAGAGGAGGCAAGCGATGAGTCTGATTCCTTTTCGCACGAAGCGGTCTGCGGGCACGGAGCCCGGTCTGGCGACGTTGACGGATTTCCGCAACGAGATGAACCGGCTGTTCGAGGGCTTCTTCAGCCGGCCCATGGGGGCGCCGTCGTGGTTCGACACGGTCGAGCCCGGGCAGTGGCTGCCGGCGGTGGACATGGCGGAGACCGAAACGGGCATCCGCGTCCGGGCGGAACTGCCGGGCATCGATCCCAAGGACGTGGACGTGAGCGTTTCGGAAGACCGGCTCGTGATCGCGGGCGAGAAGAAGTCGGTCAAGGAGGAGACGGGCAACGGCTGGACCCACCGGGAGAGCAGCTCCGGCAGCTTCACCCGGTCGATCCCGCTGCCCGAGTCGGTGGATCCGGAGAAGGTGACGGCCCGCTACGACAAGGGCGTGCTCACCGTCGAGCTCGCGAAGTC
>JBIIYH010000224.1:0-4709 GCA_044346905.1 Pirellulales bacterium | reverse complement strand
CGAGCCGCTGGGCCTTGCCGAGCGCGTAGGCCAGGATCACGCTCGTGCGGCCGGCGTCGCGGTTGGCCCGCCACCAGGCGTTGATCTCGGCAGCGACGATCGGCGGGGCGGGCCAGCGATAGACCGGCAGCCCGAACGTGCTCTCGGTGATGAGGACGTCGCAGGGCACCGGCTCGAAGCCCGCGCAGGTCGGGTCGGCCTGGAGCTTGTAGTCGCCGGTCACCACCCAGGTCTCACCGCGGTGCTCGATCCTCACCTGGGCCGAGCCGAGGACGTGGCCGGCGGGGTGGAGGGAGATCCGCACGCCGTTGATCGTGGTCGGCTCGCCGTAGCGGACGGCGTCGATCGTGGCGTTGCCCCCCATCCTGGTCCGCAGCACGGTCTTGCCGGGGGCTGCGCAGAGATAGCGGCCGCAGCCCGAGCGGGCGTGGTCGGCGTGGGCGTGGGTGATCACGGCCCGCTCGACCCGCCGCCAGGGATCGACGTAGAAGTCGCCCGCTGCGCAATACAGCCCCGAGTCGGTGACCTCGAGCAGCTGCGGGGGGCGGTCAGGCACGGGGCGGGATCCCGGATCGACGGGAGCCCGGAGCCGGCCTAGCGGTAGGCCTGGGCGCCGACCGCGGGAAAGCGGTAGCCGCCAAATCCAAGTGGAGCGTAGCTGGGCCAGTCGCCCGGGACGACCCCCGGGGGCGTGCCGTACATCTTCCAGGTGGGCGTCCGCGGGTTGGTGGGGGGCACGAAGTATTTGGGCCGCGTGCCGTGGCCGGTCACGTAGGGACTCGCACCGGGGGCATACGGGGCCTGGTTTTGGGGCGTGCCGGTCGAGGCAGCCGAATAGGCCCCCCGCCAGCGGCGCCAGCCGGCGGCCTCGGCGGGCAGGCAGACCGCCACCGTGACGACCAGCACGAACGCGGCGAGGAGGCGGTGCATGGGCAGAGCTCGAGGGGTTGGACGGGACCGGGGCCGCCGTCGCGGACGAGAGCCCGTCCTTACGGCATCGTTTCCTCATCGTCGCCCGGAGGCCCCGACCTTTGCCTCCGGGCGGTCTGGCGCGGCCCTGCGGCCTGCGCTGGTCGTGCTGCTCAGCCCGCAGCCGCAGCGGCTTGGCCGGCGGCCCAGCGGATCTCGACCGGCAGGCCGAAGGCCTTCTCAAACAGTTCGGTGCGCCGCTCCGCCCCCCAGATGTCGGCCTGCGGCTCCTGGTCGGCCACCACGTCGATCACCACGCGGCCGTCGGCCACCGCCACGACCACGTCCCGCACCTGCTGGGTGCGACTGCGGTCGAGGCCGCCGGCCAGCCGCAGGATCGCGGCCAGCCGCTGCACGCGACGCTGATCGTCGGACGAGAGCCGGGTGAGATTCTTGTGCTTCCGCTTGGGCAGGGCGCCCCGGTGGTAGCGGGCCACGTTGGCGATCAGTTCGACGTCGTGCGGCCGCAGGCCCGGCAGCCGGCTGTTGCGGATCAGGTGGTAACTGTGCTTGTGGTGCTGGTCGTAGTTGATCACGTAGCCCACGTCCTGCAGCCGGGCGGCGATCTCCAGGAGCGTCCGATCGGCCGCCGACAGTTCCAGCGGCTCGGCCAGTTGCTGGAAGATCCGGCCGGCCAGGGCAGCCACTGCCCGGCCATGCTCGAGCTCTCCGGAGCAGGCCGCCGCCAGCCGCTCGATCGCGGCCTCCCGCTGGGCCGTTTCGTCACCGGCGGGAGCCGGCACGGCGAGCTCGTCGATCATCTCACGGACGAGGCCGTCCCGCACGCCGCGGGTGTGGACCACGAGCTGGTTGACGCGGAACCGCTTCATCAGCGCGTCCACGGTCGAGAGGCCGGCAATGATGATGTCGGCCCGGTCGGGGGTCATGCCCGCCAGCGTCCGCCGGATCCGGAGCGGGATCTTCTTCAGCCGATCGAGCAGGTGGCGAACCTCCGCGTGCGAGACCCGGTAACCCGCCACCGGCACGTCGGTTTCCCGCTTCGCGGCCATCATCAGCTCGGCGAGCGTGGTGAAGGTGCCGCCGCAGCCGACCAGGAAGTGCGGGGCGAACAGCGGCCGTGTGGTCTGCTTCTTGAGGACGCCCGCGATCCCGGCGTCGAGTTCGTCGAGGCCCTGCTGAAAGTTCGCCGCATCGGCGGCCTCCCCGAGGCCGTACTCCTCGGTCAGCCGGACCACGCCGAGCGGCGTCGAGAAGATCGACTCGATCAGGTTGCCCGTCGCGAACACGATCTCCGTGCTGCCGCCGCCGATGTCGGCCATCACGACGTTGCGGCCCGTCAGATCGAAGGCGTGCTGGACGCTCGCGAAGGCCAGCCGCGCCTCCCGCTCGCCGGAGATCACCTCCACCTCGAGCCCTACCTGCTCCCGGACGCGGCGGCAGAACTCGGGGCCGTTGCGGGCCTCGCGAACGGCGCAGGTCGCGATCGTCCGCAGGGCCGTCACCTGGTAGCCGGCGGCGATCTCCTTGAAGGTCCGCAGCGCCGCCACGGTGCGGTCCATGGTCTCCTCGTCGAGTCGCCCCTCGGCCGCCACGCTGTGGGCGAGGCGGGTAGGCTCCCGCTCCTCGTCGAGGATCCGGTAGGCGCCCCCCCGCAGGGCCTCGGCCACGAACAGCCGGACGCTGTTGGAGCCGATGTCGATGGCCGCCAGTCGGCAGGCCATGTCGGGCGAGAGCCAGATCTGACGTTCGTCGTGCTCGTGGTCCACGGCGGATTTCCTGACGACCTGACTTCGAGACCTCCATGATACCTTCGATCGACTACACTGCCGCGACTGGATTCTTTTCGCCCGTGCCGCCCCGTCCGCTGCCGTGCCGCTTCCCGCCCCGCTCGTCTTCGGTTCCCCCGCGTGCACGCCGCCGTTGGCCCGAGCGGCCGTCGCCGTCGGCAACTTCGACGGCGTCCATCTCGGGCATGCCGCGATCGTCCGCCGGCTCGGTGCCGCCGCCCGGGCGCTCGGCGTGCCGGCCGTCGCCCTCACGTTCGACCCCCACCCGGCGAGCCTCGTGCGGCCAGGGCGGGCGCCCGCGCCGCTGACCACGCCGGCCCGCCGCGCCGAGCTGCTGCTCGCGCTCGGGCTCGATGCGGTGCTCGTCCAGCCCACCGACGCCACCTTCGTCGCCCTCTCGGCCGACGAGTTCTTCACTCGCATCCTCAGGGGCCAGCTGGGGGGTGTGGCGTTCGTCGAGGGGCAAGACTTCCGGTTCGGTGCCGGCCGGGCCGGGGACGTCGCACACCTCGCCAGGCTGGCCGCCGCCGAGGGGGCGACGGTCGAGGTGGTGCCGGCGGTCAGCGTCGGTGGCGAGACGGTCTCGAGCTCGCGGCTGCGGGCGCTGCTCGTGGCCGGCGAGGTGGCGGCCGCCGCGGCGCTGGCGACGGCGCCGTATCGCCTCACCGGCACCGTCGAGCCGGGCGCGAAGCGGGGCGCGGCGCTGGGCTTTCCCACGGCCAACCTCGGCCGCATCGCCACGCTCGTGCCGGCGGCTGGCGTGTACGCGGCCCGGGCGCGACTGGCTGGCGAAGGGTCTGCGCCCGCCTGGTTTCCGGCCGCGGTCAACATCGGCACGAGCCCGACCTTCGAGACCACCACACCCACGGTCGAGGCCCACCTGGTCGGCTTTACGGGTGACTGCTACGGTCGCGTGCTCGACGTTGACTTCCTCGAGCGGCTGCGGGACACTCGTCGCTTCGCGTCGGTCGACGATCTCAAGACCCAGTTGGCCGACGACGTGGCCAGCGCCGTGGCGATCGCCGCCGGCCAGCCTGCCCCCGCACGGGAGACATGATGCGACTCGACTGGGCCAGCCTCCTCGACCTGCTCCGAAGCCGCGAGCGGTTCGTGCTCACGAGCCACGTCCGCCCCGACTGCGACGCCCTCGGCAGTGAGCTCGGCATGGCCGGGATCCTCACCGCCCTCGGCAAGGACGTGCGGATCGTCAACGCCCAAGCCACGCCTCCGAACCTGGCCTGGATCGATCCCCACCGCCGGCTCGAATCGCTGGCCGGCGGCGTCAAGCCGGCCGATCTGGCCGACCGCGACCTCCTGATCGTGCTCGACACGAGCGCCTGGGCGCAGCTCGGCGCGATGGGCGACGTCGCCAAGGGCATGCGGGACCGGGTGCTCGTGATCGATCACCATGTCAGCGAAGACGACCTCTGCGACCTGTGGTTCAAGGACACCTCCGCCGAGGCGACAGCCAGGATCGTGTACGAGATCGGCCTGCGGCTGAAGGTGCCGCTCACCGAGGCGATCGCCACGCCGCTCTATGCCGGCCTCTCCACCGATACCGGCGGCTTCCGCTTTCCGAGCGTCTCCGGCGAGAGCTTCCGGATCGCCGGCCGGCTGGTCGATGCCGGCGCGAGCCCGCCGGCGATCTACCGCGAACTCTTCGAGCAGGACTCGCTGGCCCGGCTGAAGCTCGTGGGCCGCACGCTGGCCGGTGCGACCACGGCGCACGACGGGCGGGTGATCTTTTCCCAGGTGCGACAGAAAGACATCAAGGAGGTCGGTGCGCTGCCGGCCGACACCGAGGACCTGATCAACCTCACGCTGGCGGTCAAGGGCACGGAGGTGGCGGCGATCCTGATCGAGCAGCCCGATGGCCGGATCAAGGTGAGCTTCCGCAGCCGCGGGCCGGTGGACTGCAGCGCCCTGGCGGGCCGGTTTGGCGGCGGCGGCCATCGGGCGGCGGCCGGCGCGATCATCGACGGTCCGTTCGAG
>JBIIYH010000223.1:0-4717 GCA_044346905.1 Pirellulales bacterium | reverse complement strand
CACCTGGCGGCGCTCGAGGAAGCCCGCCGCCGCGATCACCGCGTGCTCGGCAAGCAGCTCGATCTGTTCACCACGAGCCCCTTGGTCGGCTCCGGGCTCGTGCTCTGGATGCCCAAGGGGGCCAGGCTGCGGGCCACGCTCGAGAGCTTCGTGCGGGACGAGCTCGCCGCGCGGGGCTACGAGCCGGTCTACACGCCCCACATCGGCAAGGTCGATCTCTACAAGATCTCCGGCCACTACCCCTACTACGCCGACAGCCAGTTCAAGCCGATCGTGATGAGCGACGACGAGCAGTATCTCTTGAAGCCGATGAACTGCCCGCACCACACGATGATCTACAAGGCCCGGCCCCACAGCTACAAGGATCTGCCCCTGCGGCTGGCCGAGTTCGGCACCGTCTACCGCTACGAGCAGTCAGGCGAGCTCGGAGGGATGACGCGGGTCCGCGGGTTCACCCAAGACGACGCCCACATCTTCTGCACGCCCGAGCAGGTCGAGGAGGAGGTCGAGGGCTGCATCGCCTTCACGCTCAAGGTTCTCGAGAGCCTGGCCTTCGAGAACTTCCGCGTCCGGCTCGGGTTCCGCGATCCCGCGAGCGACAAGTACGTCGGCCCGCCCGAGCGGTGGAACGAGGCCGAGGCGGCCATCGAACGCGTCGCCCGCCGGATGAACCTCCCCGGCTGCGAGCCCGAGCCGGGCGAGGCGGCCTTCTACGGCCCCAAGATCGACTTTGTGGTGAATGACTCGCTCGGCCGCGAGTGGCAGCTCGGCACGGTGCAGCTCGACTACAACCTGCCGAGCGCCGAGCGGTTCGACCTCGAATACATCGGGGCCGACAACGCCAAGCACCGCCCCGTGATGATCCACAGGGCGCCCTTGGGCAGCATGGAGCGGTTCGTGGGCGTTTTGATCGAGCACTTCGCCGGGGCGTTTCCCTTGTGGCTGGCGCCCGAGCAGGTGCGGGTGATCCCCGTGAGCGAGAAGAGCGCCGCCTATGCGGAGGTTGTCAAGGCGAAGCTCGAGGCTGCCGGGCTGAGAGTCGGCATCGACCAGGCTGCGGAAAAACTCGGGGCCAAGATTCGCACCGCGCAGCTCGACTTGATCCCCATGATGGCCGTCTGCGGCCCACGGGACGAGGCCGCCGGCACCATCAGCCTCCGCGACCGGCTCGACGGCGACCTGGGCGCGATGAGCCTCGAGGCGGCGATCGAGCGGCTCCGCGACGAGAACGCCCGCCGCGCCGTCCGCCACAAGCCCAAGCCGCTGACGCTGGGCGGTGAGGCCGCCGCTGAATCGGGCGGCGAAGGCGACGACTACTGAGTTTTTCGCACATTCATTTTCCCAATACCCGCCACCTGGCGGCACAACACCCGAGGAGATTCGCCCCATGCCCGATGCCGCGACCGCCGTCATCAACGGAGCCGACACCGCCTGGATCATCGTGGCCACGGCGCTCGTGCTGTTCATGACGCTGCCGGGCCTGGCGCTCTTTTACGGCGGCCTGGTGCGGTCCAAGAACGTGCTCTCGGTGTTCGTCCAGTGCTTCGCCCTGACCGGGGTGATGACGCTGCTCTGGGTGGCCTATGGCTACAGCCTCGCCTTCGGCAACGGCGGGGCCCAGCAGTGGGTGATCGGCAACCTCGACAAGGCGTTCCTCAAGGGGGTCACGGTCGATGCCGTCTCGGGCACGATCCCCGAGTCGCTGTTCGCGGCCTTTCAGATGACCTTCGCGATCATCACGCCGGCCCTGATCGTGGGCGCGTTCGCCGAGCGGATGCGGTTCAAGGGGATGCTCCTGTTCTCGATCCTCTGGTTCACCTTTTCCTACCTGCCGATCTGCCACATGGCCTGGGCGGGCGAGGGGTCGCTGTTTCACGGCTGGGGCGTGCTCGACTTCGCCGGTGGCACGGTCGTGCACGTCAACGCCGGCATCGCGGGGCTCGTCACCTGCGTCATGCTCGGCGCGCGGAGCGGCTATCCCAAGCAGGTGATGCGGCCGCACAACCTGCCCTTCGCCGTGATCGGGGCGGGGATGCTCTGGGTAGGCTGGTTCGGCTTCAACGCCGGCAGCGCCCTGGCCGCCAACGGCACCGCCGCGATGGCCCTGCTCGTCACCCACATCGCGGCTGCCACCGCCACGGTCGTCTGGATGGCGATCGAGATGGTCGCCCACGGCAAGGCGTCGGCACTCGGCGTGGCGACCGGCGCGGTCGCGGGCCTGGTCGCGATCACGCCGGCCAGCGGCACGGCCGGGCCGCTCGGGGCCGTCGCGATCGGCGCGGCCTCGGCCCTGGCCGGCTATTACTTCGCCACGACCGTCAAGCACCGCTTCGGCTACGACGACTCGCTCGACGTGTTCGGTGTGCACGGGGTGGGGGGCATCGTGGGCGCGCTCCTGACCGGTGTGTTCGCCTCCACGCAGTTCGGCGGCTCGGGCCTCGCCGAGGGCATGACCGTGGGTAGCCAGGTCTGGGCCCAGGCCAAGAGCGTGCTCGTCACGATTGCCTGGAGCGGCGTGGTCTCGGCCGTGGCCTTCTTCCTCGTGGACAAGCTCGTGGGGATGCGGGTGCCGATCGAGGTGGAGCGAGGCGGCCTCGACCTGGCCGAGCATCAGGAGCAGGCCTACGAGATCGTGTAGGTTCGCCTGCGATCCACCCGCCATGCCACGGTTTGTTCTCCTCGAGCACACGGGCCACCCGGACGACCCGGCCGGCCGCCACTTCGACCTCTTGCTCGAGGAGCCGGAGGCCTGTCGCACCTGGCGGCTGGCGGAGATCCCCGTGGCCGGCGGCGAGGCCGTGGCGGCCGTGCCGCTGCCGCCCCACCGGCTCGCCTGGCTCGACACCCTCGCGGGCGAGGTCTCCGGCGGCCGCGGCTTCGCCCGGCGGGTGGATGCGGGTACGTATGCGACCGCCGCCGGCGGCGAGATCGACCTGCAGGGATCAATCCTCACCGGCCGGCTGCGGCTCGAGCCGGCCCAAACCGGCTGGCAGGCGACGCTCGGCTGAGCGGACGTGCTGAGCGGACGTATCATGGGGGCTCCCGAGGAGCGTTCCATGAAGCCGCGTGAAGTGCTCGCGATGTGTCGCGAGAAGGAAGTCAAGGCCGTCGATCTCCGGTTCGCCGATTTCTTCGGCGCCTGGCAGCACTTCACGATCCCCGTCGGCAAGCTCGAGGAAGACACCTTCACCGACGGTCTGGGCTTCGACGGCTCGAGCATCCGCGGCTGGCAGTCGATCAACGAGAGCGACATGCTGCTCGTGCCAAAGCCCGACACCGCCTTCGTCGATCCCTTCGCGGTCACGCCCACGCTGGCGATGATCTGCGAGGTCCAGGATCCGATCACGCGAGAGGACTACTCCCGCGACCCGCGGAACGTGGCCCGCAAGGCGGTGAACTATCTCAAGAGCACCGGGATCGCCGACACCTGCTTCATCGGCCCGGAGGCCGAGTTCTTCGTGTTCGACGACGTACGGTTCGACCAGAATGCCCATGAGGGCTATTACCACGTCGACTCGGCCGAAGGGGAATGGAACCGCGGCCGGAGCGACCGGCCGAACCTCGGCTACACGCTGCGGCACAAGGAGGGCTACTTCCCCTGCCCGCCTTCGGATCAGCTGATGGATCTCCGCACCGAGATGATGCAGACGATGATCGCCTGCGGCATCGACGTCGAGGCCCAGCACCACGAGGTGGCCACGGCCGGCCAGTGCGAGATCGACATGCGCTATGGCGAGCTCGTGCGGATGGCCGACCAGATGTGCCTCTACAAGTACGTGGTCCGGAACGTGGCCCGACGGCACGGCAAAACGGCCACCTTCATGCCCAAGCCGATCTTCGGCGACAACGGCTCGGGGATGCACACCCACATCTCGCTCTGGAAGGAGGGGCATCCGCTGTTCGCCGGCACCGGCTACGCCGGCCTCTCGGAGTTGGGGCTGTATGCGATCGGTGGCATCCTCCGGCACGCCCCGGCCCTCTTGGCTCTCACCAATCCGACCACCAACAGCTACAAGCGGCTCGTGCCGGGCTACGAGGCTCCGGTGAACCTCGCCTATTCGCAGCGGAACCGCTCGGCGGCCTGCCGGATTCCGATGTATTCGACGAGCCCGAAGGCGAAGCGGGTGGAGTTCCGTTGTCCTGACCCGACCTGCAACCCGTACCTCTCTTTCGCGGCGATCCTGATGGCGGTGATCGATGGGATCCAAAACAAGCTCCATCCGGGCGACCCGCTCGACCGCGATATCTACGACATGCCCCCCGAGGAGTTGGCCGGCGTGCCCAAGGCCCCGGCCTCACTGGCCGAGGCCTGCGACTGCCTGGCCTCCGACGCCGACTTCCTGCTCCGGGGCGACGTGTTCACCGACGACGTGATCGCGACCTGGCTCAAGTGGAAGCGGGAGCGGGAAGTCGCCCCGATGCGGCTCCGCCCGCACCCGTACGAGTTCTGCCTCTATTTTGACGCCTGAACGACCATCCATGGCTCGTTCATGCTTGGCGGCCCTCCGGCCGCACCTCCGGGCGGCCGTGTTCGTGCGGGTTTCTGGCGCGCGGCGTGCGTTCGGACGAATCCACGTGGCGGCGCGATCGAGGTACCATCGGGCACCCCAAAGGACTGCGAGGGGCAAGCCCATGCCAGGCGAGGCGGCGTTGGAAACCGAGCGCAGCCAGGATGGCGAAGCGAGGTTTCCATCGAGCGAGCGAAGGGCAGGATGCC
>JBIIYH010000222.1:0-4725 GCA_044346905.1 Pirellulales bacterium | reverse complement strand
GCGGCCACGACGCCTTCACCGTCTCGTCCGTCGAACTCGACCGCGGCGGGACGAGCTACACCGTCGACACGCTCGCCACCCTCGCCGCCGCTCATCCGGGCGACACGCTCGTGCTCCTGCTCGGGCCTGACGCTTTGGCCGGCCTGCCCACCTGGCGGGAGCCGGAGCGGATCGCCACGCTCGCCGAGATCGTTCCGGTGGAACGTGATTCGCTCGACGATCTTGCCGCCGCGGTGGCCGCGGGAGACCTCGCCGACCTGCTCGGCGCCGAAGCCGTCGCGGGGATTCTCGCCCGCCGCGTCCGCATGCCCGCCGTCGGGATCCGGGCCACCGCCCTCCGGGCCGCGGTCGCGGCCGGCCGAAGCATCCGCTACCAAACGCCCCGGGCGGTCGAGCGATACATCGCCACCCAGGGCCTCTATCTATGACGGCCACCCAGGGCCTCTATCTATGACGGCCACCCAGGGCCTCTATCTATGACGGCCACCCAGGGCCGCCAGCCGCTTGGCCAATAGCCGGCTCTTGGGCTCGGCCTCCACCCGCGGGTCGACGGCCAGCGCCCCGAGCAAGACCTCCAGCCGCTCTGCCGGTCCGTGCTCGAGATTCAGGAGGATCCGCCGCTCGCCTCCCACGACGCACGGGCCGCCGGCCAGATCCCCGAGCGGATCCTCCCGCACGACATAGCCCAGATCGGAAGCCAACTGGCGGGCCTCCTCCAGGAGGCCGAGCGTGTCGTGCATCGCCGTTCGCCTTTCTTGTCGCCGCCTCGAGGCCTCACCGCGACCAGCCGCTCGGGAGCCCCCGCTGCTCGCGGCGGGCATCGATCGCCCGCCTCCACTCGGTGTACCGCGCCCGCTCCTGGGGCGTGGTGCGATCGATCATCGACTTCCGCCAGCGGTTCCGCTCCTCCTCCGAACGGCTGCCGCCAGGCCGCTGTGGGGCCGACGGTGCCGAGGCCGTGGCCCCCGCTTGCGACCCGGTCCCGGTTTCCGCCCGGCTGCCGCCGAGCGCGCCGGCTATCGTGCGGCCGGCCTCGAAGGCCTTCCGCATCATCTCCTCCTGGTCGATCTGCCGATCGATCTCGGCCTGCCGCTTTTCCGGCGGCAGCTCGAAGTAGGTATCGATCCGGGCTCGAAACGCCGACTGGAACATGCTCCGGCCCGCCTGCTCGGCCTGCGGCCTGAGGTGCTCGGGAAGAGCCTCCAGCTTCTGCCGGATCTCCATCATCGACGTCGCCATGGCCGCCGCGTCGGCCAGGTTGGACGGCCCGCTGCCCTGCCCGAACCGCGCCCGGGCTTGCTCCTGCAGCGCGATGATCTCCATCACCCGCGGATCGGTCGTGAACCGGATCCAGCCCGCGAGCCAGGCGCCGAGCAGCGCGAGCAAGGCCAGCGCGGCGAGGCCCGCGACCCAGATCCTCGCGGAAGGCCGCTCCCCAGCCGCGGCGGCCGGTCGCCTCGTCGTCGATCTGGCCGTCGCGGTGCTCATGAAAGCGGTCTCCGAAGCGTGGCCGGCGGTGAACCGCCGTCACAGGTTTTCGACATGCCCGTCGAGGTAGAGGAAGTTGCGGGCGCCCTCGGGCGGGGTCGGCCGCTCGTTGAACTCGCTTTCGGCCCCGGCCGAGAAAAACGTGAACCCGCCGTGGAAGGCGTCGAACTCGTACAGCACCCAGAGCCGGGCCGAGGAGCCCTGCTGGCCCCGGTAGGTGAGCGCCTCCTCCCGGGTGCGGCCGACGGTCTTGCCGGTCGCCGAATCGGTCTTGGTCAGGCGGCGGGCCGGGTACTCGTAGCTCGTCCCCTCGTACGACGCATCCTTGTACTCCGGCGGCCGGTCGGCCAGCGAGCGGCCGATCTTCGCGAGCCGCTGCTCGAGCTCGGCCATGTAGGCCTGGGGACGCACGAAGTAGCCCGCATCGGACGGGCAGCGAAAGCCCTCGCGGTTGTTGTCCATGAAGGGACCGATCGCCCCCACGATGCTCGGCTTGATGGGCCGCTGCGTCGTGAAGAACTCGAGTTCCCCGCTGGGCACCACGGCGGCATCGGGGAACCGCCCCTTTTGTCCCTGCCCCGACTTGCGGTCGAGGTAGAGCTGCATGGCAACGCCGATCTGGCGGAGGTTCGACTTGCAGGCCGTCCGCCGGGCCGACTCCCGCACCGACTGCACGCTCGGCAGGAGCAGGCCGATCATCAGGCCGATGATCAAGATCACGACGAGCAGCTCGACGATCGTCATTCCCTGCGGGCGACGGGGCAAGACTGGCAAAGGATGCGGCATGGCGGGAGCCTGGGAGGGCGGCGGAGTTTTCCGGCAGCGAGACCTGCAACTTGAACGGTCGAGCAACCGAATCCACTCGCGGAGTGCATTCTACAGCCTCGAGCGCAAGGGCGACGATACGCGACAAGGGGCTGCATGTCCCGACGCAGGCGGGAGTTCGGACGTTCGGTGAGGCAAGGGGGCCAGACCGGGCACGGCTCGCGTTCCGCCCTGATCAACGTTTCGCTCCCCTCCACCGGGCGACCAGGCCGCCGATGAGTTTCGACCAGGCACGCCCTTCCGAGCAGATCTCCGGCGACCGGCCGATCCGGCGGGACTCACCGGGACCGGCCCGCGGTCCCGGGGGGCCGGCCGTGGCGGCCCTCGAGCGGGATCTCGCCGCCGCCCGCGCGGCCCATGCAGCGGAGATCGCGGCCCTGCGTGGCGAGCTGCTCGAGGCCCGCAAGCAGGCCAGCCTCGGGGAACTGCTCGGCACCACGACCCACGAGTTCAACAACGCGCTGACGACGATCCTCAACTACGCGCGGCTCGGCCTGCGGCATCGCGACCAAGCCACCCGCGACAAGGCACTCGAGCGGATCCTCTCGGCCGGAAGCCGGGCGGCCAAGATCACCGCCAGCGTCTCGTCGATGGCCCGCAACCGCTCTTCCCGATTCGAGCCGGTCGACCTCCACCTGCTGGTCGAGGACGTGCTCGTGCTGCTCGAGCGGGAGATGATGAAGTATCGCGTCCAGGTGGAGCGGGAGTTCGCACCCGTGCCCCGGGTCTCGGCCAATCCCGGCCAACTCCAGCAGGTGCTCCTCAACCTGCTCGTCAACGCCCGGCAGGCGATGCCGAGCGGGGGCCGGCTGATCCTCAGGCTTTCCCACGACGATCCATCGGGCCTCGTGGACCTCATGGTTCGCGACACGGGCTGCGGGATGACGCCCGACGTGCTCCGCCGGATCTTCGAGCCCCACTTCTCCACCAAGGCAGGCCCCGACGAGACGGGCAAGGGAGGCAGCGGGCTGGGGCTCACCGCCTGCCGCGAGATCGTCGAAGCCCACCGCGGCCGGATCCGCGTCGAGAGCGCGTCTGGCAAGGGCACGGCGATCACCGTGCGGCTGCCGGTGCTGGCGCTGGCTCGTCGCTCCGCCTGAGCCGGGAAAAACCTCGGGCTAACCGCAGGCCACCAGCGGCATTGCTGCGCCGCCGCCACGGCAGTTAGTCTCCCGTGGCCCTCCTCCTCCAGCCCGCCGCGAGAGATCCCATGACCGTCGTCCTGCCGTCAGTTCGCCGCCTGTTCGGGCCCGCCCTGGCCACGCTCGCCTGCTCGGCCCTGCTGGCCGCGACCGCGGCCGAGCCCGGGGTCGATTCCTCACCGCCGCCGCGGGCCGCCGCTCGCGTGCCGCCCGTGCCGCCCGTGCCGGATGGCACGCCCGCCGAGCTGATGGCCTACATCGAGGCACTGTCCAACCCGGCCATGATGCCAACCTCCCGGGGACGGCTGCGGTACTACCTCCGCCGCGCGGCGACGGCGACGGTCGAGGCCGCCGCCAAGATTCGTGCCCAGACCGGGCCGGACGATACCCTTCACCAGCGGGCGCTGGTCCTGGAACTCGACGCGCTCGAGACCCTCCGGCAAGCGGGGGAACCGCGGGCCGCAGAAGCCTTGGCGGCCTTCGCCGAATCCCTGGGCGAGATCCCCGACCGGGCGCTCGCCGCCCGCGTCCGGCGCGTGGCGGCGTCGGCGCAAATCGACGCGGCGGTCGCCTCGGGCCGGCCCGAGGACGCCGCCCCGCTGGTGGCCCGGCTGGCCACGCTCGTCAAGGCGGCTCCCGACGACGCCGAACTGGCCCGGACGGCCGCCGACTTCGCCGTCAAGCTCGGCGGCATGCCCGGCGGCGAGCCGGTGGCGGCCGCGGCCATTGCAGCTTTCCTGCCCGAGTTCGAGCGGAGTGAGAATCCGGCGGTCCGGAGCCTGGCCGACGAGATCGGAGGCACCGCCCGCCGGCTGTCGCTCCCCGGCAATCCGATGAAGATCACCGGCACGCTCCTCTCGGGCGAGCCCTTCGACCAGACGACGCTCGCCGGCAAGGTGGTGCTCGTCGATTTCTGGGCCACCTGGTGCGGCCCCTGCGTTGCCGAGATCGCAAACCTGCGCAAGGAATACGACCGCTGGCACGACAAGGGCTTCGAGGTGGTCGGCGTGAGCCTCGACGAAGACGGCGACACCCTCCGGCAGTTCGTGCAAGCCAAGGAGATTCCCTGGCCGATTCTCTACGAGGAGCCGGGCGGCCCCGGCTGGCGTCATCCGCTGGCGAGCTACTACGGGATCACGGCGATTCCCACGGTGGTGCTGATCGGCCGCGACGGCAACGTGATCACGCTCGACGCCCGCGGCAAGAAGCTCGCTGCCGCCCTGGAGCGGCTGCTGGGCGAGCCCGCGGAACGCCTCGGCTCCCGCCGGCC
>JBIIYH010000221.1:0-4730 GCA_044346905.1 Pirellulales bacterium | reverse complement strand
GCGCCCCGGAGCTCTTGCGGCCGCCGAACCCGCCGCCGACGCCGGCGCCGCCGACCCCGCGGACCGGCCCGATCTCCGTCACCGTCGCCGATTGGTCGCCGATCTCCACCAGATCGAAACTCGCCGGTGCCGCCTCGGAGTTGTCGGGGATCGGTGAGACATCGACCTGGGGCACGACCACGTCGGTGGTCACGGCCACGTCGGTGACCGGCTCGGTGACCTCTTCCGGGGTTTCCTCGGGCGAGTCTGGTTCCTCGATATCGACGAGCTCTTCCTCCTCCTCAGAGGCGCTCGACACGATCGAGACGGGCTTCTCGGTGGGAGCCGCGTCGCCGGCGATCAGCGCCATCACCAACAGCGCGATGATGTGCACGACCATGCTGACGGCCCAGGCGGGCACCTGGGTGAGAAACCCGCGGCTGAGCGGCAGGGCCGGCTGGTCCTCATCCTGATCCTGCGCCGGCTGCCGGGCCGCCGGCGGGACCGGCGCGGGCTTCGGGGGAGCCTTGGGGGCCGGGGCCGACGGCCTGACTGGCGTTGGTTGCGCCGCCGCTGCCGGCCGTTGAGAAGCCTTCGGCGTGGGATCCGGAATGATCTGGCTTGCCATGTGTCACCCCATCAAAAAAACCAGGAAAGGCGGCCGGTCGTCCTCGGCTCCGCGACCCTGCGAAAAGTATAGCAAGCCGGTTCTATGGCGACCGGCCCCGCCGGCCCCTGCCGAAAGTACGAACAGGTTTCGGCCTCGCGGGCCGCGACTATTCCCGCGGCCGGTTCCCCGCCGGGCCGAAGGGGGCCCGCCTTGGCCGGGAACTGGGGCGACGGCTGGCTTTTCCGGGCCGACGCGGGTAGCGTTTCGGGCTCGGCGGATGAATCCCTTCCGCCCAAGGCTCCCACGACGCGAGTGAACGAGATGGCGAAGGGCAAGAAGAAACTCGAGGTGATTCACCTCGTCTGCGAAGAGACCGGCGACCAGAACTACACCCTCCGCCGCAAGACGGGGGGCGAGAAGCTCAAGGTCAAGAAGTATTCGCCCCGGCTCCGCAAGCACACCCTGCATCTGGAAAAGAAGAAGTAGGGAGCGGCCTTGCGGGTGGTGCCCAGTCGCCTCGCATTACAAAGGCCTTCAGCCCACGAGTTCGAGCGGTTCGGCGACCGCGGCTTCGTCGCGCGGATCGACCGCCACGATCCGGTCGGCCCGGGCGGCGAGCGATCGCGGCGGGACCGTGCCGCGGGGCACGAGCAAGAGCCGGCACTCCGCCTGCCGGACGAAGCTTGCGCTGGTCGGATGCACCACGATCTCGATCTCGCAGCGACCGCCCGGGGCCGCGTGAGGGGCTGAGGCCAGCTGGCAAGCGACGCGGCGGCCAAGTTCGCTGGCCCCGAGATCGGCCGGCAGCCCCCAGACCAGGTCGCGGCGACCGCGGCGATGGAGCCCATCGCGGCAGACCGTGAGCCGGCCGCGACGCTCGAAGTAGGCCACGTTGGCGCCGTCCCGCCAGCGGGGCGTGGCCGTCGGATCGGTCGGGTGCCAGACATGCAGCGACCGCGTCAGGTCGAGCACCGACTCCAGTCTCAGCCCGGCGGCCCGCAGCCTGAGGCCGAGGTCGTCGTCTTCCTGTCCCCAGCCGACGAACCGCTCGTCGAAGCCGTTCACCCGCTCGAAGTCGGCCCGCCAGAGGCCGAAGTCGCCCCCGGTCAGTCGGGGCTTAGTGGGATGCCGGAGGAGGTTGTGCCAGCGGGCCCGGCGATGCCGCCGGGCCAGGGCCCGGATCTCGGCCGCGGGCACGAGGCCGGCCAGATTCATGACCGGGAGATTGTCCGGAACGAGCAGCCGGCTCGTCTCCTCGGGCAGCCGGGCGCAGTGGCCCAGAAGCACGAGACCCGGGCGGCGGCGGGCCCGGTGGGCCGCCAGATGGTCGCGGGGCAGGATGCAGTCGCCGTCGAGAAAGAGGAGATAGTCGCCCTGGGCCAGCCGGGCGGCGTTGTTGCGGACTCGCGCCAGGCGAAAGCCCTCGTGCGGCTGCGTCGTGAACCGCACCGGGATGTCCACCGTGGCCGCGAACCGCTCGACGACCTCGGCCGTGGCGTCGCCCGAGCCGTCGTCGGCGACCACCACCTCGAAGTCGCGGGTCACGCCCCGCTGCATCGCGATCGACTCGAGCACGAGCGCCAGGTGCCGGGGGCGACGGAAGGTCGTGACCAGGATCGACGAGTCGGGCCTGCTCGGCGCGGGCTCGGCAAGGCTCATTGCGGTGCTCCTGCGGCGGCCCGGGCGAGCGCCGCCTCGAGCGGCCCGGGATCGCCCAGCGGCTCGATCGCCACCTCGAGCGCCACCAGCGGCACGCCGCCGAGGTCTTTCCGGCGGATCTTCACCAGGTCTTTGAGCGTGGTGATGATCCGGTCGGCGGCGAGGCCCGCGGCCCAGCGGCCGAGCGAGTCGCAGTCGCTCGCCGTGTAGGCGTGATGGTCGGCGAAGCTGCGAAAGCCGGCGACCTCGAGATCGCACGAGGCCAGCGTGGTGCGGAAGGCCTCGGGGTTGCCGATCCCGCAGAACGCGGCCACACGACCGCCTCGGATCGCGGCCAGAGGCTCGACGCTCCCCTCCGCCGACCGCAGGGCCACGGGCCGGTGCTCCGTCTCGAGCCAGAGCGGCGGGCGGCCGTCGCGAGCCCGGGTGACGGCGGCGCGGATCTCGGCCCGGCGGTCGGCCGCCACGCTCGTGGCCCGCGTCAGCACGGCCGCGTCGGCGCGGGCCAGGCCGGCCACGGATTCCCGCAGCAGGCCGCGGGGGAAGAGATGGCCGCAGCCGAAGGGATCGCTCGCGTCGATCGCAACCAGGTCGAGGTCGCGGCGGAGGCGGCGGTGTTGAAACCCGTCGTCGAGCACGGCCACGTCGGCGGCCCGGCCGGCCGCGGTCACGACGCCCCGCACCCGGTCGCGGTCGGCCACATGAGGCACGCCGGGCAGCAGGATTCCCAGTTCGGCGGCCTCGTCGCTCGTCTCACCCGGCCGGGCGGCGTAGCCGCGGCTAACCACGGCCGGTCGCCTTCCAGCGGCCGCCAGTTGCCGGGCCACCCAGGCCACAAGCGGCGTCTTGCCCGTGCCGCCGAGTGTCAGGTTGCCGACCGAAATCACGGGGATCGGTGCGGCGTGCCGGCGAAGCAGGCCCAGGTCGTAAACCGTGTTGCGGAGGACCGTGGCCAGGCCGTAGGGGGCGGCCACCAGGGCCAGGGCAGCCCGCAGGGCGGCGGGGCCGGGGCCGATCATCGATCCGTTCGCCAGCCGCCTGAAGGTTTCCGCGTCGGGCAGGATCGACATGGACGAGCACGTTCCCAACGCGGCGGCGACGCGACCGGCGTCGATCGCACCTTAGGCCGCCTTTCGCCGGGGCGTCAACGGTGCGGGCTGCCGGGTTCCGGACCGCTATACTGAGAAGGAAGGAAGAATCGAGGAGCAATCGACCGAATTCTTCCCTGTCGCGGTTGTCGCGGGTCGCGGCTGGCCCCCGGCCGGGGCGAGTCGGGACCGTCGCCGGGAGCCTCGCGGAGGAGTCAGCCCATGGCCAGCGTGTCTGATCAGGCGGGCGATCCGCTCGCGGTTCGGCCTTGGGGCCGCGATGCGACCGAGGGCTCCAAGTCGGAGCAGTATCTCGCCCGCCGGTTCGCCGCGGCGATCTCGGACGTAAAGGGCATGGCGGTGGCCACGTTTCTGCTGGCCGTCGCGGTCGGGGCCGTGGCCTGGATCCTGGCGGGCGTCTTGATCGAACACTGGCTCCTGCCCGGAGGACTGCCGACCTGGGCCCGCTGGGTGTGGCTGGCCGCAGGCCTGACAGCGGTGGCGGTGGCCGCGATCCGCTGGATCGTGCCGCTGGTGCGGTATCGCGTGAACCTCGTCTATGCCGCCCGGGCGCTCGAGCGGGATCATCCCGAGCTCCACAACGACCTCGTCAACGCCGTCCTGGTCAAGGAGCGGGTGGGGGAGTCGGCCGAGGCGGTGGTGAAGTCGCTCCGGCGCCGGGCCGCCCGCCGGCTGTCGGGCGTTGCCGACGAGGGGGTGGTGGATCGCACGCCGGCCATCCGGCTCGCGTGGGTGCTGGCGATGCTCGTGGGCGTGGCCTGTCTCTACCAGCTCTTCGCCCCCAAGAGTCTCGTCTTGTCGGCGGCGCGGCTGATCGCGCCCTGGAGCGGATTTGCGGCGCCGTCGCGGGTGAGCATCGCCGCGCCGCGGCTGGCCTGGCGGGTGCCGGGCGAGGATCCTGGGGCCGCGGCGGCACCGGGTCGGAGTGTCGAAGTGGTCGGCGGCGTCGCCGAACTCGATCGCGGCCGGCAGCTCGTCGTGGCCGCCAAGATCGAGGGGCTTGCCGCGGGCGAGCCAGCGGAGCTGATCGTGCGGCCGCTCCGCGACGACGGCAGTCCGGACCCGGCCGGGTCTTCCTGGACCATGCCGCTGGGGACCGGCGCGGCGGGGCTGCGGACGGTCGTGGTGCCCGGCGAGGATCGCGGGCTCGACCAGCCGGTGGACCTGGTGATCGCCGCGGGCGACGCCCGCAGCGAGCGGATTCGCGTCAGGCTCAGCGACGTGCCGGCACTGCTCGTGCGGGAGCTGCGGTATGAGTATCCGGCCTACACCGGCCGCGCGGACGAGACGCTGCCCTGGCAGGGCGACATCCAGGGCGTGGAAGGCACGCGGGTCACGATCACGGCGGAATCCAATCGGCCGCTCGAGACGGC
>JBIIYH010000220.1:0-4742 GCA_044346905.1 Pirellulales bacterium | reverse complement strand
CGCCGCCCGGGGGCACGATGTGACCTGGTGGACGGCCACCTGGAGCCACCGCCGCAAGGCCATCCGCACCGCCCCCCTGGGTATCCGCGAGGACGAGGGGTTTGGGGTGCGACTGGTGGCGACGCGGCCGTATGAGAAAGACGGCTCCCTGACGCGGCTCGCCAGCCACAAAGACTTCGGACGGACGTTTGAGCGGCTGGCCAACGAGGGCGTGGCTTCGGGTCAACTCGCTCGGCCCGACATCGTCCTCGCGAGCCTGCCGCCCTTGGACAGCCCCGAGGCCGCCCTCCGGCTCGCCCACACGCTCGACGCCACCTTCATCCTCGACGTGCAAGACCTCTGGCCCGAGACGTTTGAGCGGCTCCTGCCTGGGCCGGGCTTCCTGCGGCGGCTTCTCGCGCCGCTGCTCTTGGGCAACATGGCCGGCCGGCGGCAGGCGCTCGTGGCGGGGGCCGATGCGCTCTCAGCGGCCACGCAAGCCTACGCTCAGGGAGCATTTGCCGACGCGAGCGCGGACACCCCTCGGCACGTCTGCTATGTGGGCGCGTATGTCGATGAGTTTGCCGGGCCGCCGCCCACGATCGACCAGGTGCCCTTCGCTCGGGCAGTTCCCGAGGCCGCACAGCCCGCGGTGATCCAGGGCCTCTTCGGGGCCGTGCACGCCGCCGCCGCGGGCGGCCCGCTCGAATGCGTCTACGCCGGCAGCCTCGAGGCGAGTCAGGACGTTGAGATACTCCCTGCCGTGGCCCGGCAGCTATCGGCTCAGGGCGTTTCCGCCACGATCCACGTGGCGGGATCGGGGAAGCAGGAGGCTGCGCTCCGTCGGGCGGCTGATGCGATGAGCGGCTCCTGCCGGCTCACGGTGCACGGGCTGCTGGGGCGGCGGGATTACGTGCGCTTGCTCGATCGCTGTGAGGTGGGCCTCGTGTGCGTGAAGCCCGAGAGCATGGTGGCCATGCCCTACAAGGCGGGCGACTATGCGGCCGCGGGGCTCGTGCTTGTGAACTCGCTGCCCGGCGAGCTGCAGGACATGATCGATCGCTACGACGCGGGCGTGGGCTATGCGGCCGGCGACGCGGCGTCACTCGCCCAGGCGATCACGGGCCTCGCCGCGGATCGCCGGCGGCTATTCGCGATGCGGCAGGCCGCCCGCCGCCTGGCCGAGCGGGAGCTCGACCGCGAGCAGACCTACGCCGCCTTCGCCGACTGGATCGAGACGATTCACGGTGGCGGCTGACGGGGGCGTCTAGCTGGGCGGGGTATTCGGCAGCGACTGCAGGTAGCTGCCGAGCACCACGAATGCCAGCCGACGCGACCAATGATCGTCCACCCGCGGATCACGAAGCTGCGTCCAGAGCCGGCCAACCTCGGCGGCGTCGAAGAGCGGGCACGCTGCGAGCGTCTCGACGGCCGCTTCGCACTGGACTCGCAGGCTACCTTCCATCCAATTGTCCATCGGCAAGGTGAAGCCCGTCTTCGGCCGACTGAAGACCTCCTCTGGCAGCCGAGCTCGCATCGACTCGCGCAGGAGGTGTTTCGGCTGAGACTCGGGCGGCGAACGGACTACGCCTGGCAAGCTGCACACATAATTGATCAGCTTGCGCCCTAGAAACGGCACCCGCAGCTCCAGCGAATGTGCCATCGAGTTGACATCGGAATCCCGCAGGAGCGTGTTGCCCATGTAGAGCGAGATCTCTACCTGGCTGACGTCGTGGAACGGATCTCCGACGACTTCAAACGCGTCGCACGCCTCAGGGGGCAAGTAGTCGGGAGTGAGGCCGAGCCGAGAGGCGACCATGCCGAGCCGCTCGAGCCCGTTGTCGAGAAAGAGCCGCCGGGCAAACACTGCGAGATCGCCCGGTGTCGTACCCCTCGCCACCATCTCCACGGCCTTGGCCCGCTTGAGTGCCGGAAGCCTGGAAAAGGCGACCCTTGCCGCGGCCCGCCGCACCGCTTTTGGCAACCACGCGAGCGGCCCCAGCAGCCGTTTCAGCTTTGCGGCCCGCTCGAAGATGGAATACCCACCGAAAATTTCGTCGGCCCCGAGCCCCGAGAGCGCGACCGTGATCCCGCGATCCTTGGCGGCCCCGCTCACGATGAAGGTGTTCAGGCCGTCGATGCTGGGCCGGTCGCCACTCTTGAGCCAGGCCGTGAACAGGCTTGCGGCCCAGTCGTCGTCCACGATCGTGCGGAAGTGGCGGGTGCCGAGCATCGCGGCCGTCTCCGCGGCCAGCTTCGTCTCGTCGGCGGCGCCCGGGGTGTCGAAGCCGACGCTGAAGGTGTGCACGGCGCCGTGCTGCGGCTGGGCCAGGGCCGCGAGCGTGGCGCTGTCGATGCCCGCCGAGAGAAACACCCCCACGGGCACGTCGGCCACGCACTGCAGCCGCACCGATTCGGCGAGCAAGTCGCGCGTGGTCGCCACGGCCGCCGGACCGCCGGGAGCTGCGACGTCGATCGCCGGAAACCGCCAGTAGCGGCGGCCCACGGCGGGCCCGCCCCGGAGCTGATCAAGCCCGATCCACTCGTACGATCCGGCCGGTAGCGAGCGGATGAAGCGATGCACGGTGAGCGGATCCTGCGGAGCCCCGTAGGCGAAGAACGTGGCGATCCCGGCCGGGTCGAGCTCGGTCGGCACGAGCCCCGAGGTGAGCACGGCCCGCACTTCGCTGGCAAACACCACCGCCTCGCGAATCCGCGCCACATAGAGCGGCTTGATGCCCAGCGGGCCGCGGGCCAAGAGAACGCGACGACTGGCGGCCTGATAAAAGGCGAGCCCGAACATGCCGTCGAGCTCGTCGAGGGCGGCCTCGCCCCACTCGCCCAACGCACGGAGTAAGACCTCCGTGTCGCCGGTGGAGCGGAACACGTGCCCTTTCAGCTGGAGCCGGGCCCGCACTTCCCGAAAGTTGTAGATCTCGCCGTTGAAGACGATCACGTCACCGGTCGCCGGATTGACCATCGGCTGATGACCGGCGGGCGAGAGGTCGAGAATCGCGAGCCGCCGAAACCCGAACGCCGCCGCGGGGCCCGCGGGATCGCCCGTGAGCGGCATCTCCTCGAAGCCCTCGTCGTCGGGCCCGCGGTGCACCATCGCCCGCGCCATCCGCTCTGCCGCCGCGCGGCCTGGCTCGGCCGGCAGCCCGATCACGCCACAGATTCCGCACATGACGAAAGGCCGATCGCAAACACCCGGATGCGGGGGAGTCGAACGACCGAGACGCTCCTTGGCACGCGGGCGGAGGGCAACGCTGACACAACTAGACATCATAGCCCCAATGGGGGATGAATGTCTTGCCGCTCCGTAAGGCAACGAAACTGTCAGGTTGAGTGTGTGGCAAGCGTGAGCGGCCTTCGGGGGCCGGTTGCATCGCGCTCTCGCGGCCGCTAGGATGCACGGGCGTCCACCAGCCTGAGGAGGCTCCCAGATGAATGCCGATGCGATCCGCGAGTTTCTCCGCCGCGAACCCTTCGAGCCGTTCGCGATCCGGATGGCCAGCGGCGAGGTGCATGAGGTGCGGCACCCGGAGTGTGCGATCGTGATGAATACGCGGGTGCTCGTCTACTACCCGGAAAAAGACCGCTCCGTGTACTGCGCGCTGATCCACATCAACGCAGTCGAAGCCCTCCAGGCCACCTGAGCCCGGCGGCGGCAGTTGCCTGTAACGACGGCGGCAGGCGGCGCGGCCGGTGGCGGGGCGGCGTTTGCTAGGCTCATCGCCCTATGGCCCACGACGCCGGCATCGCCGATCCCCCGCGTTCGCTCGGGGCCACGCTCGCCCACCTCGGCCCGGGGATCATCCTTGCGAGTTCGATCGTCGGCTCCGGCGAACTGATCGCCACCACCTCCGTGGGCGCCACCGCCGGCTTCGGCCTGCTGTGGCTGATCCTCGTCGGCTGCGGCATCAAGGTGGCTGCCCAGATCGAGATCGGCCGCACCACCCTCGCCTGGGGCCGCACGCCCCTGGCCGCCTTCGACCGCGTGCCCGGGCCGCGGGTCGCTGGCCGCAACTGGATCTGGTGGGGCTGGGCCGCGATGACCACGCTGATCCTGCTCCAGCAGGGAGGCATCGTGGCCGGCGTGGCCCAGTCGCTCGCCGCCGCCGTGCCCGTGTCGCCGGCCGGCCGCGCGTGGAACCACGCCCACGACGCGCTCGCCGCCGCCCGCATCGAACTGGCCGCGGCCCGCCGCCAGGGCGATGCGGCGGCCGAGACGCGGTCCCAAGCCCGCGTGGCCGCGGCCGAGCAGGCCACCGCCGGGCTCACGCAACCCTTCGACACCACCCTCTGGGCCGTGGTCACAGGCATCGTCACGGCGGGGCTCCTGCTCGTGGGCCGTTATCGGCTCATCGAGCGGGTCTCGCTCGTGCTCGTGGCCGGCTTCACGCTCGTGACCCTCGCCGCCCTCGCGCTCCTGCAGCGCAATCCCGCCTGGGCCATCAGCAACGCTGAACTCGCCGCGGGTCTCGTGCCCTCGATCCCGCCGGCGGCCGGCGGCCGCGCGCCGCTCGCCGTGGGCCTGGCCGCCTTCGGGATCATCGGCGTGGGGGCGAGCGAGCTCATGATCTATCCCTACTGGTGCCTGGAGAAGGGCTACGGCCGGGCGGTGGGCCCGCGAGACGACTCACCCGCCTGGGCCGAGCGGGCCCGCGGCTGGCTCAAGGTGATGCAGCTCGATGCCTGGGGCTCGATGGTGGTCTACACGACCGTGACGATCGCCTTCTACCTGCTCGGCGCCGCCACGC
>JBIIYH010000219.1:0-4745 GCA_044346905.1 Pirellulales bacterium | reverse complement strand
GCTGCAACTCGCCTACATGAAGCTGGAATCGCTAGTAATCGCGGGTCAGCATACCGCGGTGAATGTGTTCCTGAGCCTTGTACACACCGCCCGTCAAGCCACGAAAGTGGGGGGCATCCGAAGTCGCCGAGGTAACCGCAAGGAGCCAGGCGCCTAAGATGAACTCTGCGATTGGGACTAAGTCGTAACAAGGTAGCCGTAGGGGAACCTGCGGCTGGATCACCTCCTTTCTAAAGGAAACCGCCGACGCATTTTCGGGCTTGCCCCGGATCTGCCGAGGCTTGCGATGCGGCGTCAGCGTCCACGGTGCTTTCGGGCACCGAGGTATCGCCGACGGATGACATCGCATATGGAGGCGATCGCGGCTCCGCTCCCCAGCCTGCCAGGCCGAGTGCCTGAAGGGCCGGGGGGTGGGGCGAGCTTGCCAAAAGAGATCAGCCGGCGTTGCCGTCGCCTCGATGAGGGCGATGGCACACGACCGACAAAACTGCCAAATGGTGCGTGTCGCGGGCAACCGCGACACGACGCCGGGATCATGTGAACCCGGTGGGGCCGCCGAGCCCCACCGGGTTTTTTTATGCGCGGAGGGACAGGTGCCCGGTCGGCTCTCTCTGCCAACCCGCTTCCACGCCACGCCTGGTAAACTGCTATCGGTCGTGGGAGGGCTGCGGCCGAGAGCCTCTCGCTATCCTGCCGCACGGAAGTGAATCCATGCTCAGGGCCTTGCTCAGCGCGTCGGTTTGGCTGGTGGCCGTTTTTTTGCTCTGTCAGCCAGTACTCCTCGCAGCTGACCAAGCCTGGGAGCTCCGTGGCGAGGTCAAGGCGGTCGGGGCCGACGCGTCCCGGCTGGTCGAGTTGCGGTTGCCTGACGGGTCAACGGTGCGGGTGCCGCTCGTCGCCTTTTCGGAGCGATCGCAGGCCGGCATCATGTCCTTGGCCGAGGGAGCCAAGCCGACTGCAAAGGAGGCGGAGGCGGGTTCCTCGATCGGTGCCATCGAGGAGGCCGTGGCCCGGTGCCGGACTGCAGAAGAGGCCGTGCGGGCTCTGAAACTCTGTTTGGCGGGCGGGGAGGCCGGGCTGCCTGACGCTGATGCGGTCGCAGCGCTCGGGCGTTGGGAGGCTCGCGCGAGCCGCGGCGAGGTCCGGCTCGGTCGGGAATGGGTGACACCCGACGTCGCTGCGGCCGCAGCGAAAGCCGGCGAGCAGTTGCTGACGGAGGTGGCCACGATGGCTCGCCTCGGCAACCTCAAGTCGCTCAAGGACTATCTCGAGAAAGCGAGCCGGGCGGATCCCAACAGCGGGCGGGCCGACTTTCTGCTCGGGCTCGCGACCGCCTTTGGCGTCGGTCAGCGGACCGACTTTGACAAGGCGCAGAGGCTGTTCGCGGAGGTCGTGGCACGCGAGCCGGGCAACGGGGCCGCCTGGAACAACCTGGCAGTGTGCGAGGTTGTGGGTCGTCGGTTCGACGACGCCCTAGGCCACTTCACAAAGGCCGTGGAGCATCTCGAGAATCCGCAGGTCGTGGCGTCGAACGTCGCCCTCGTGGTGGCTGGTGCCAGCGACCGGCGGTCGAAGCTGACGGCGAAGCAGACGGAAGGTTTTGCGGCGCTCTATCGACGGCTGGTGCCGGATCAGAGCGGTGCCGGTCAGGTGCCGCCGTCATTGGCTGGGCCGACGCTTCTTTCTCCGTTTGGTCAGCCGGTGGCCGCCCAGCCGAACTTCGCCGATCTCTTGCTGCCACCGGCCGGCATCATGGTCGAGCGGCGTGGCGTGGGAGTCGTGGTCGCGCCGAAGGTCGTGCTCGCGTCGGCCACCGTTCCGTTTCAGGGAGGCTCAGTGGTCATTCGGCTGGCAGACGGCACCGGGGTCGAGTTCCCGGCGGAGCTGCTTGCCACGTCGCAGGGCTTGGGCGTCGCCCTGCTGCGGTGCGAGCAGTTGCCCACGGAACCAGTGCCGCTGGCAGCAACTGTGCCGGCGGTTGGTAGCCAGGTGATGGCGGTGCCGCCCCCAGGGCGGTCGCGCGGCGGCACTGGCCTCGCGGCCCGCCCGGCCGCTGTCGTGGCGCTGAACCCGCTGCCTGGCCTCTTCGTCCACACGGCCCCCTTGGCCGGCGGCCTGGTGGGTGCCCCGATCGTCGATGCTGGAGGCAGGGTCGTCGGCCTGACCGCATCGACGCCCGAGGTCAGCCTCCCCGGGCCCCCCCGAGCGTTCGGCGCGGCGATCGAGCGGATCTGGCCTTTTCTCAAAGAGCATCTGCCGGATCTGGAGCCGTCTGAGTCGGCGGAATCCGCCGGGACGTGGGAAGCCATTGTTGGCGGTGTTTCCGGGCGGGTCGTCGATGTCGTGGCCCGGCCTGCCCCCTGAGCGAGCCCGCGGCCGCGGATCACCCGGCTGGAGCCTGCCGGCAAACCGGGTATGATTCCGGCTCCGAAGGGCGGGCATCGGCCGCCGTGGGATGGTCCCGGTGAGACCGCCGCCGTTCAGGAGTGGAGACAGAAGTCAGTGAGTTCCTCGATCTCCGGCGTGACGCCCCCTGCAGTCGCCGAGGCGACGATCATGACTGTCTGGCCGAGCGTGGGCTCGACCGGGCTGGGCAAGGCACTCGGCCGGATCTACCGGATCCGCGAGGGCTTTGGGCCGATCTCGATCGGCCGGCTCGCGCTCTTGGCCACCATTCCCGTCGGCTTGATGCTGTATCTCTCGATGCGGCTGCCGTGGGCGATCAAGCGGTATCGGCTCACCAACCGGCGGGTCTCGATCGAGCAGGGGATCAACCCGCGGGTGATGCAGTATGCGACCCTTGACGCCTTCGATGCGATCGACCTCGACGTGAGCCCGGGGCAGGAGTGGTTCGCCTGTGGCGACCTGGTCTTCCGTCGCGGGCCGATCGAGACGCTGCGGCTTTCCGGCGTGAGCCGGCCCGAGTCGTTCCGCCGGGTTTGCCTCGAGGCCCGTCAGGCCTACGTGGGCGCCGCCAAGCACCAGCCTGCGCCGGTTGGCGCGGTGTAGCCAGGAGGTCCGGCCCACTCGGCCGGCCCGCGAAGCAGCGAGCCCGCTCACACCGCGCGGCGGTTGGCGACCGGGCCGCGGGCGGTGATAGCGGCGGCGATGGCTTGCCGGGCTTCGTCGTCGAGATCGCAGGCCAGGGCGCGGGCATTTTCGGCGACCTGCTCCGGGCTCGTGGCGCCGAAGAGCACGCTCGTAATCCCCGGCTGCTCGGCCGTCCAGGCGAGCACGAGGTCGGGGAGGGCCACGCCGAGCCTGCTCGCGATCGGCCGCAGCGCCTCCACGAAGTCGAGGTTCCGGGCGAACTCCTCGCCGTTGAACATCGGATACTTGTGGCGGCTGTCGCTCGCGGGAAAGACCTGCCCCTTGTGCATCCCGCCCGCAAGCAGCCCCTTCATCAGCGGCCAGTAGACGACCATCGCCACGCCCTCGGCCATGCACCAAGGGAGGATCTCCCGTTCGATCTCCCGCTGGAGCATGTTGAAGTGGAACTGGCAGGCGGCAAGTGGGCAGACGGCGGCGAACCGCTCGAGCTGCTCCCGCGACGCGTTCGAAAGGCCGATCGCCCGGGCCTTGCCCGCCTCCAAGAGCCGGAGGAGTTCGCCGGCCGAGTCCTCGATCGGGATCGTCGGGTCGGGGGCGTGGAGATAGAGGAGATCGAGTCGGTCGGTGCCCAGCCGCCCGAGGCTCTCCTCCACCTCGGCCCGAATCCGCTCCGGACGGCCGTCCACGGCCTGCCGCCGGGGCGGATCCCGGGAGGCATCCGGCTCCCAGTGGATCCCGCACTTGCCCGCGATCACCACCGTGTCGCGGGCCGTCGGTCCGATTCCCACGAGCGCCTCGCGGATCGCCCGCTCACTCTCGCCTTGCTCCCCGTAGCAGTAGGCGGTGTCGAGGTGGGTGATGCCCAAATCGACCGCGGCCCGGACGGTGGCCACCGCCGCCTCGCGGGTGACCCCCGCGCGGGTCATGCCCGCCAGCGGCCAGCAGCCGAGGCCCAGCGGGCCGACGGAGACGGGAGACGAGCCGAGCGGGCGGGGCGAGGTGTTCATGCTTCTGAAGGCTCAAGGCCGGCCCGCGGCGGCGGCGGTCGCCGTGGCCGGAAACGCGCCCGTCGCCAGGAAGCTCGCCACGAGGTCGGCGGTCTCGGGACGAAACAAGAGCCCCGTGTGCCAGGTGGGAAGAATCACGTGGGCGTGCGGGGCGTCGGGATGCGTACTCTCCTCGGTCACGAGCGCGTCGTACTCCGCGGCGATCACACCCACCTCCACGCCCGCCGGCATCGGCAGGCGGTTGACCAGGCTCTCCGGGTCGGTCGAGAGCTCCACCACCGGCTTGAGCAGCCGGCCGAAGGTGTTGCGGGTGGCGGTTGCCACGAACGAACCGCGGTTCGGCGGGGCGAGCATCACGAACCGGCCCAGCTTCGCCGGGCGATACTTCTCCAGCGCCGCCCGGCCGATGATGCCCCCCATGCTGTGCCCCACGAGGTGGATCGTGCCGATCCGCGGGTCGGCGTCGAGTTCCGCCAACTCCTTGGCGAACCGCTCGGCGTGCACGAGCAGCGAGCACTGCATGTTCCAGTAGCCCCAGGCGTCGGTCAGATAGCCCCGCCGCCGCAGCCGCCGGGCGAGGGTCGCCAACAGCAGCTTGTTGGCGAGGAAGCCGTGCACGAGCGCCACGCACTCCCGCGGGTGCTCGGGCCGCGCGGCGGTGTCGAACCGGACGGACGGCATGCAAGG
>JBIIYH010000044.1:0-15400 GCA_044346905.1 Pirellulales bacterium | reverse complement strand
GTCATGAACCGCCGCAGTTGATCGGGTCCGTCGATCAGCCGGTAGAGCGGGTGGGAGACGAGCCGCTCGCGGAGGTCACCGACGTCGATCAGCAGGCGGCCGGGGGAAGGCTCCGTGGCTGTGGCAGGGCCGGAGGGCGGCAACGGGGCCAGGGCGGGAGGGGTGGCAGATGCGGAGGCGGGCATGGGGGCAACTCGCAGTGTGGGGTGACACTCCGGTTATAGCCCCCTGCCGGCCGCGGGCCAGCGGGCCCGGCTCACTGGTAGTCGGATTCCTTCACGACGTAACTGCCGGCATTCCAAGTGTTCTTCGAAAGGGTCGAGGCCGATGCCCCGTTGCTCGAGAGGAGCTGGGCGTAGACCTGGTCCGAGATCGAATCCTTGAGGAAGCCCGCGTGGCCGTCGCAGAAGGCCGTCACCACGCCGCCGGGGTGGTTGGACGAGGGCTGGCTGCGGAAGCCGGGGGCACCGTCCACCTGGCTGTTGACGATCTTGCCGGTTCCCAAGGTCGCGGCGATCCCGAAGCCGGGGATGGCGTTGTTGGCGCTCGTGAAGAAGGTCGCTGGCGTCGCTCCGAAACCGGTGGTGCTCCAGAAGGCCATTGCCACCCGACTGCCACACCGCTCCGAGAGCAGGATCGTGGTGGGCGTGCCGTCGCCATTCGCCACGTCCTCGAAACTCATCCGAGCGTTTGCGGCCACGGTCGTGTCGCCCATCACGCCGTCCCACCTGTTGCCGCTCGTGCTCGTGCCACTGCCGCAGTTGCCACCGTAGGCGAGCCACGCTTGGTTCGGATTGTCGGGGGGCGTCGTCGGGCACATGAAGAATGAGATCGAGGGCGAGGCGTTGCCTCCCGTGGCCCAGTTCTTGTAGACGTCGCTTCGCTCCATGAAAGGGAGCAGGGGCACCGGCCAGGAGACCGTGGTGCTGTTGTTCGGCTGCGGGTGCTTGTTCCGCCAGCCGGGGATGAAGCCCGACTGCTCGTCGGAGCGGATCGCCGCCAGCGCCAGCTGGAAGATGTTGTTGGAGCAGGCGGTGCGGCGGCCCGCCTCGCGGGCGCTCTGCACGGCCGGCATCAGCAGGGCCATCAGCATGCCGATGATCGTGATCACCACGAGCAACTCGACAAGCGTAAAGGCGGTGCGTCGGCCCGCTGGCTGCGAAGCCGACCAAACGATGGAGTGGCGAGACATGGCAAGTACCCCCGTGAGAAACGTCTGAAAGTCGATCAACCCCGACCGCGGTCAGGGCCGGCGAAACGTGTGGCGGACGCTGACCTGACGAACCTGCTTCGACGTAGGATCATAGCAGCGGATCCGCACCTCGACCCCCTCCAAGGGCACCGGATACGGAGGGGCTCTCGTGTAGGCGGCTGGGTCGTTGAGGCCCGTTCCGCCGACCTCGTAATGCTGGCTCCAGGTGTCGTAGGTGGTCACGCCGGCCGGCACGTTGGGGGCCACGAGCCCCGACTTGGGATCGGCCGGCTGCGAGAGCCGCCCCCCCTGGCCGCCCCCCAGGTCGATGTAGGCTCCGGCAGCACCGGCGCCGGACGCGTAGCCCGGGTCGCCGGGGTAGAGCGTGGGCGTGGGGGGGGTTAAGGTACCGGCCTGCGCCTTGGCCTGGGGGTCGAACACCCGGACGTCGAACGAGACCACGTTGGTGAGGATCACGTCTTCCCAGGCGCGGGGCGTGTCGTCGAAGGTGCCGGTGACTTGAGTTCCGGCCTCAACATAGCCAAGGCGGGCGTTCGCATCCAGCCGCATGGCATGCGGAAAAGCCGCGGGGTTGTGCATGAACCGGTTCTCCCGCTTGGTCAGGTCGCCGAGCGTGTTGGGATGGAGCCGGCCCCCCTCGGACCGCAGCGACAGGTCGTAGGTTTGATAGATCGCAGGCACCGGCACCGTGCCGGCGATCGAGTTGCCGGAGAACTCCGGCAGGCCTACGTACCCGAGCACGAGCAGTTGCCGGCGGTACAGGTTGTAAACCGTCGTGCCGTTCACGGGCTGCGTGGCTGCCCGGCGGCAAAACCAGGCCACCTCGGCATAGGGTGATTCGATGATCTTATCGGCCGTCTGGTAACGGCCCGAAAAGCTGCCGGCCGGGGCTCGGGTCGTGAACATCAAGACGTCGTCGGTGTCGGCCTCCAGATTCGACGTGCCCGCGTTGGCGGCATAGGTCAGCGTGGCGTCCCGCTGCGGCCCCTCCGAGATCTCGAAGTAGCCGGTGTTGGCGTCGGGCGAGAGCCAGGGCACCACCGGGCAGGTGACGCCGTCGAGATCCTGCCGCAGTTTCCAGGCCGTGGCCCGCATTCGGGAGGAGAGGTCCACCGTGGATTGGCTCTGCGATAGGCTCCGGCTGAAGACGCCAAACAGCGTCGCCACCGCGGCCATGACCGTCAGGCCGATGCCGCTGGCTACCAGCAGCTCGGTGAGGCTGAATCCGGGTCGGAGTCGTGCTTGGCGTCGCATCGGAGTCGCTCCTGCCGCTGTTATTCGAGGTGCCTGAGCACGCGGATGGTGTCGCGGGCGTTGAGGTCTTGGCCGGCCGCATGGCCGACGGGGATCGAGCGGTCCACGATCGCGAACAGCCTGTGATATTCGGGCGCTGGATCATCCTCGGACTTCTTCACTTCCAGCGTGATCCAGACCGCGAACACGTCGGAGCGGGTGGTGGCGATGTTGGCCAGCCGGTTGGCGAGCGAGAGATTCAGGGAGCGGACATCGCGGTCGGGGCCGGCGAGCACCTCCGGCACCCGGAGCAGCAGATCCGAGAGCGATTGGGCGGGCGGCCCGGCCTTGAAGGGGTTGGTGAGGGGCTCGCCCGTGAGCGCCTCCCAGACCTCGTCGTCGCAGGTGTTGACGTTGATCCGGCCCGGCTCCCGCCAGCGGCAGAGCGTGCGGCCGCCGGCCTCGACGAACACGGTCGAGCGGAACGGCGACGCGACCGTGACTGCGTCGAGGATCTCCGGATGCTCCACGACCAGAGAGACCACCGGCTTCGGGGGCGGAACCGACGGATTGATCGCATCCTCGATTTCCGCCTTCGTTCCGGTCGGCACGGCGAGCAGCACCGCCGGGCTCTCGATCGAGCCGGGATTCTTGACGGGGAGGGCTTCCTGCAACGCCTGCGGCAACGCCGTCGGTTCGACACCGCTGATGGTGCCCCCGGCGGGGTTCTCGTAGCTGCCGGCCGTGGTGTCGGCATCGATGAAGTCGATCACGTTGGCACACCATTGAGCGGTCTTGGCACCGGTGGGAGCGCCGGCCACCGTGACCACCGCCAGCAGGTCCTCGAAAAACTGCTGCTTGCCCTCGTCGTCTTCAAGCTCGCGGTCGAGATTGAACCGGATGCCTTCCTTGGCGTCGTCCGGCAGCGCGGCGGCACCGCTGTAGGCCTCGCGCTTGCGGGCAGCCTCGCCGACCATCCCGCAGGTGTCCCAGCTGTCGGTCGTGACCAGCATCCGTGCGGTCTCGCCCGAGTCGCCGAGGAGAGCGGCCAGCCGCGGGGGGAGCGAGGCGGTGTCGCGGTCGAAGGGCCGCAGCACCCACTCCAGCTCCCCGCAGGTGAAGACGTTGCCGCCGGTGGCGGTGCGGCTGGCCACCCGCGGGCCGTCGAAGTCGAGCCGGAGAGCGTAAGTGTCGGCCGGCCCGCCGCCGAACCGGCCCTGGAGGCCGCTGCCGAGGGCGGGGGCGGGGCGGCGGTTGCCCCCCCCGGGAGTCGGCGACGCCCCGCCGGCGAGCAGCCGGCCCCAAGCCGCTTGATCGCTGAACAGCGGAGCGCCGTCCACCGCCGCCGGCCCGGAGCCGGGGTTGGCTGCCGGCGTGCCGTGGGCGTTTACATTGAGTCGGCCCCCGAGGTCGAGCACGAGAAACGAGACCCGCACCTCGCTGCCGTCGGGCTGCTTAGGCAGGAAGTCGTCGTCGAGCCAGATGCCGTCGGCCACGCCGTCGCCGTCGTTGTCCACTTTGGCCGGCAAGGCACCGTAGGCCGGCCGGTTTATTGTGACCGCCGCACCGTTGGCCGACGCCTGTGTCAGAAACAGATTGGCCGCATCGAAGGCGTCGGCGGATTCATTGTCGGTAATGCCGGCGAACTCCCGACCGTTGACGAACACGTCGCAGGGGAACGCAGTCGGAAGCTGCCGCACGCCCACGGTGCGGAGATTGGCGAGGTCGAACTCGGTGCCGTTGACCGCGAGGATCCGGAAGCTCGTGACCGGGGCCGGGTCGGTGGCCTGCGGCTTGATCGTGAGGATCCGGCCGGCCAGTTGGAGCGGCTTGGCGGCATTGATGCCGGTTACGGTGGCCCGCAGCACCGGACCGGTGGCCGTAGGGATCGCCTGCAGTTTTCCTTCGAGGGTGGCGGTGCCGTAGCGGTCTGCCAGCAGCGACTCGTGATCCGGCTGCGCGGCTCCGGCCGGAAGCGGCACGCCCCGCACCAGCCTCATGAGGGCCTCGTCGAGCAGCCCGCGGGCGGCCGCCGCCCGGTTGCCCGAGCCGGCGACCGCGTCGGCGAAGGCCCGCGACGTCGAGCGGGCCCGCATCGCGAGCACGAGCATCAGGGTGCCCATCATCATGAACAGCGTGAGCATGCCCAGCACGAGCAAGAGCAAGGCCCCCCGGCGACCGCGGTGGGGCGGCCGAGGCGAACGGGGCAGGCCCCGGGCGGTGCTGGCGAGCGGCATGATCTTCATGGCGGAAAACTCCGGCGGGCTGCCGGCCCCTGTTCCGGCAGGCCCAGGAAGTGGTCTGGGGCGTGGATCACTGCAGGATCACGTTGTATTGATCGACGCGAATCAGATTGTCGAAGCCGATGACCGTGGGATTCGCCCCGGCGAAGGTCGCGAACTCGGAGTCGGCGAAGGCGACGTAGCAGCCGTCGTTCTGCCGCTGGTTTGTGACCGGGTCGAGAGCGGGCCGCCACGAGGCCGTGATCCGGAACCAGCGGGGGCCCTTGGCCGGATCCGTGCCCGGCACGAGCACGGAGGAGCAGCTCTTTAAAAACCGCTTCAACTTGGCTTCGTCGAGCGTGGTCATCTGGTACAGACCGCCGGACATGGTCGTCAGCGGGATGCCCTCGGCCTGACCTTCCCGGCGGAACACCGCCACCCCCAGCACCGCGGGCGAGCCGGCCTTGGCCGGGAACGCCTGCGGCACGAGCGTGGCGCCCCAGCAGATGCCCTCCTTGAACACCCGCCGGCCGTCCAGGAAGTCGTTGAGCGGCGTCTCGGTGGTGGTCGGGGGGGTGAACACAACTTCGTCTTCGAGCACAAAACCCCGCAGCGGGTCGATTCGCTGGTTCAAGGTGGCTGCCACAGGAGCGGCGAACCGGGCCGCAGCGAGCCCTGCGTTGAGCGTCGTACCCGTCATCATCCCCTTGCCGAAGCAGAGCGACTTGCTCGCGTCGGCGAACAGGTCGAAGGCCACGAGCCCGCGGGCCACAACGTCGGTGCGGGCGTTGGCCGCGAGCGTGCCGCCCCGATCCTCGGTCGCGGCCTGGCCCAGCCGCGAGCCGGCGGCCGGCAAGAGCGAGGCGATGCTCGCCAGGCCGACTACGAGCACCCCGCAGGAGATCAGCACCTCCAGCAGCGTCATGCCGCGGGCCGCGGGGCGGTCGGAACGAGGGAGACCGGCGGTGGTCATGAGCGTGGTCACTTTCCCGTGGCAAGGGCCGCGCGGGCGTTGGCCCGGGCGGCGCGGACGGCGACTCGATCCTTGCCCGACTGGGGGACGTTGGCCGAGGTGGTGACGCGGCCCGTCTGCGGCTGGATCGCCACCCATAGCGAACGATCGCTGGCGAGCGCCTTGTCTTCGTCGATGTCGGCCCGGGCGGCGACCAGAAAGTAGACCGGCTCGACCGGCTGCCTGGAGACCGCGACCGGCTTGTTCGGTGACGCAGCGGGGGGCTTGCCTCCCAATCGCTCCATCAGGGCATCGACTGTGCCGACCGAGTCGAACGAGATCGCTGGGTTGCCCCAGTCCTTAATAGGGACATAGTCGGGGTCGGTCTCGGACTTGAGTTCATAAGCCAGCTGGCCCCAGGCCGTGGTCGGATCGTCGCCGGTGCCGCTGTAGCGGAGGTCGATGCCGACCGTCTTGGGAAACGCGACGGCTAGCGGCCCCTTGGCGGGATAGCAGGCCACGCGGGCTTTGAGCTGCCCGCCGACCGGCGTCGGCCAGGCGGTGTTGGCGATCGACTGGCTATCGTCGGCCCGGAGGCTGACGGTGCCTGGCGGCTGGAAACCGAACCAGGCCGATGCGGGCACGACGGGGTCGGGATCACTCCCGTAGAACTGAACGCGATAGCCCTGCTGCAGGTCGCCGCCGTTCGTGACCGCGATCGCCACCGAGGCCGAGGTCGCACCCACGGCCGGCGGCATCCCCGTGGCCGTGCCGACCGCGAAGGGGGGCTTGTCGCCGGTGAAGATCGAGATGCACTGCGTGCCCGCGACTTTGGGCCCGCCTTCAGCTTCCGGTCTGGTGTCGAGCTCCAGCACCACCGCAGCCCCCTTCGGATCGCCGAGCCCGCGGGACTGGGCGGCCAGCAACACCGAGGCGAACTGCTGGGCGGCCCGCCGCAGTTCGCCGCCGACACTCGGCCGCATCCCCACGACGATCAAACCGAACAACGACGCCATGATCGAGACCACCACCAGTAGCTCCACGATCGTGAATCCGCGCGGAGCGCGAGCACCGCAGCTGGGCCGCCGTTGGGTGGAGGCGAAGGCAGGGCCGGTCATTGCTTAGCCTCCGCGTCGTAGTTGGTGAGGTTGTCGGAGGCACCGGCCGCGGGCGTGCCGAAGGTGTTGGTAGGAGCCTGGGAAGGATCGCCGCACTTGGCTCCCTGGTCGATGGTCCGGGTGCCCGCGGTGCAGCGGAAGCCGAAGTCGCCAGTTTCCGGAGTCCCCTGGTCAGTGCCATCCGCGCCGGCGGAGTAAATCAGCGGCCGCAAGGTACGGCCGGTCGCGCCGGGGGCGAACGGCGGCGAGGCGCTGAAGAACTTCGTGCCACTGTCGGCGGGGAGCTGGAGATCACCCGGCCAGAGGATGTAGCCGATGGGGCGGTCCCAGGCGTCCCAAAACTCGAAGGCCCCGTCGCCATCCTTGTCGCCGATGCTGCTGCCGGCCAGGTCCCCGCAATCGAGGCAGTTGGCGATCCCTCCCCGCATCACGATCATGAACAGGCACTCGGCGCCGGCATAGCGGTCGGACGGTTTCGTGGTCATCGAGTTCCAGGCCGCGATGTAGGCCCGCTGGTGCGACGAGGTGAACTGGGCTGCGTTGTCGGCCATGAATTTCACGTCCACCCACCGGTCGGGCAGGTCGCCCGTCACCTGCCGCCGCAGCTCGACCGCCCGGGCCGCCGGCGATGCCGCCACGACGTCGCGGCCCGCGTAACTCGCGAACTGCTGCTGGATGACCGCGTCGAGCTTGGCGATCAGCCCCTGGGTCTCCTGCCGCTTCTGGCTGGTGCGGGCGTTGGAGAGCGCCGCCCCGGCAAGGCCCATCAGCACCAGCATGATCGTGATCACGACGAGCAGCTCGACGAGTGAGAAGCCTTGGCGACGCATGACCGACTCCTTACGACAGATCCTGGATCAGCTTGATCAGCGGCATGAACAGGGCCACCACGATGAAGCCCACCGCCCCGCCGAGGAAGATGATGAGCAAAGGCTCCATCAGGCTCGTCAGGCTTTCGGTGAGCACGGCCACCTCCTCGTCGTAGGTGTCGGCCACCTTGTAGAGCATCGTGTCGAGCTCGCCCGACTCCTCGCCCACGTCCACCATGTTGACCACCAGGTCGTCCACGACCGGCTTCTTGTAGCGGGTGAGATACAGCAGGGCCCCGATTCCCGGCGCGAACAGCGTCCAGAAAAACAGGGCCACGACGTTGAACGGCGGGATGGCGTAGGTCTTGAGCGGCTTGGCGATCGCGTCGCCGTCGCGGATCGCGTCGGAGGTCTTCTGGAAGAGCCGCTCGAACATCATGTTGCCCGAGGTCTCCTTGGTGATGTTGAGGGCCTCCAGGATCGGCACGCCGCTGGCCAGGAGCGTGCCGAGGGTTCGCGACGAGCGGGACAAGATGTTTTTCTCCACGAGCTGGCCGAAGATCACCATCTTGAGCACGAACAGGTCCCAGCCGAACCGGCCGTAGGGGATCAGCTTGATCGCCCTAATCAGCAGCACGAAACCGATCGGGATCAGCGGGATCAGATACCAGTAGTTGACGGTCAGGTTGGAGATGTTGATCAGCGTCTGCGTCATCGCCGGCAGCTCGCTGCCGAAGTCGTCGAAGATCTTTTTGAACTGGGGCACGATCTGGACCATGATGAAGGCCAGGATGCCCACCGCCACGAGCACCACCACGATCGGATAGACCAGCGCCCCCTTCACCTTCCGCTTGAGCGCCTGGCTCCGCTCCATGAACTCGGCCAGGCGGCGGAGGATCACCTCCAGCGCCCCGCCAGCCTCGCCCGCCCGGATCATGTTGCAATACAGGCGGTCGAAGGCCTTGGGGCTCTTGGAGAGCGCCTCGGAAAGCGTGGCGCCCCCCTCGATCTCGTCGCAGACGTCGAGCAGCGAGTTCTTGAGCCGGCCCGGCTTCTGCATGTCGGCCAGCAGCTTCAAGCTGCGGAGGATCGGCAGGCCGGCATCCTGAAGGATCGAGAGCTGGCGGGTGAACATCGTCAGATCCTTGGTCTTCACCCCGCCGATCGCGAAGCTGCGGCCCGGCTTGCGGCCCCCGCCAGCCGCTCCGGCCGCCTTGGCCTTGCGGGCCTTGAGCTTCGTGACCATGTAGCCCATCGAGCGGATCGTGGCCTGGGCCTCCGTCTCGTTGGCGGCGTCGACGGTGTCGCGGATCTCCTTGCCGGTGGCCGCGTCGATGGCTTCGAACTGAAACGTGGGCATGGCTCGGGTCCTCAGGCTTCCATGAATCTGGCGAACGGGTTCAGGCTTCTCTCGTCAAGCTGCTCGGATCAGGCTTCCAGGATGGTCTCGCGGATCACTTCGTCGGCGGTCGTCTCCCCCTTGAAGATGCTCTCCATGCCGGAGTCACGGAGCGTCACCATCCCGGCCCGGCGGGCCGCTTCCCGCAGATCCTCGGTGGAGGCGTTGCGCATCACCATGTCGCGGAGCTCGTCGTTCATCACCAGGAGCTCGAACAGCCCCTTCCGCCCCTTGTAGCCGGTGCGGTTGCACTTCTCGCAGCCCTTGCCGCGGTAGAACTTCTTGCCCGTGATCTGGTCGGAGGAGAGCTCGAGGTCGGCCAGCACGTCGGCCCCGGGGATCACCTCCTCCCGACAGTTGACGCAGATCCGGCGGACGAGCCGCTGGGCCAGGATCGCCTCGACCGTGGCCGTGATCAGAAACGGCGGCACCCCCATGTCCCGCAGCCGCGTGACCGTGGAGGGGGCGTCGTTGGTGTGGAGCGTCGAGAACACCATGTGGCCGGTGAGCGAGGCCTGGACGGCGATCTCGGCCGTCTCCACGTCGCGGATCTCGCCCACCAGGATCCGATCGGGGTCCTGGCGAAGGATGGCCCGCAGGCAGGCGGCGAAGGTGTTGCCGATTTCGGCGTCGATCGGCACCTGGATGATGCCGTCGATGTCGTACTCGACCGGATCCTCGGTGGTGATCAGCTTGTCGTCGATCTCGTTGAGCTCCGAGAGCGCCGAATAGAGCGTGGTGGTCTTGCCCGAGCCGGTCGGGCCGGTGACCAGCACGATCCCGTTGGGCCGCTGGATGATCTCGCGAAACCTGCGGAGCATCGCCGGCTCCAGGCCCACCTTCTCCAGATCGAGCGAGACCACGCCCCGGTCGAGCACCCGCATCACCACGCTCTCGCCGAACAGCGTCGGCAACACGCTCACCCGCAGGTCCACCGGGTGGCCGCCGACCGTGAGCTCGATCCGGCCGTCCTGCGGCAGCCGCCGCTCGGCGATGTCGAGGTTGGCCATCACCTTGATCCGGGTGGTGATCGCGAAGGCCAGGTGCTTCGGCGGCGGCACCATCTCCTGGAGCACGCCGTCGGCCTTGAGCCGGATGCGAAACTCCGTCTCGAACGGCTCGAAGTGGATGTCGCTGGCCCCGTCGCGGATGGCCAGCAGGAGCACCATGTTGAGCAGCTTCCGCACCGGGGCGCTCTCGGCCAGCGCCTCCACGCTCGTCAGATCCGTGACGCCGTCGCGGCCGGCCGCCGCCGCCTTGGCGGCCAGTTCGTCGTCGTGCTCCAGGTCGTCCACCAGCGATTCGACGCTGTCGGCCTCCGACGAGAAACTCTTCTCGATCGCCTTGTCGATCTCGGTCGCGGTGGCCACGCAGACATGGATGTCGTAGCCCAGGAGCGTCCGCAGCTCGTCGGCGATCTGGATCTTCTGCGGCTCGGCGGAGGCGATCGTGAGCCGGTTGCCCTGCAGCTCCAGCGGCACCACGCGATACAACTGGGCCATCGGCTCGCTGATCGTGGCCAGGGCCGCGGCCGGGATCTCCCGGTCATAAAGCGTGACGAAGGTGGTGCCCCACTGCTCGGCCAGCGCCTCGCCGAGCTGCTCCTCGCTGTAGAACCCGAGCGCTAGCCCCACCCGGCCCAACAGCTCGCCGCGGGAGGGCTGCTCCTCGACCATCGTCTCGAGCTGCTGCTCGTCGACGAGGCCGAGGTCGAGAAGAATCTGTCCGATGCGCTTGAGTGCCATGGGTCTGCCTGGGGGCGGGCGGGCGAGCCGCCCGAAATGTCAGCGGTCTTGTTCCTTGGCGGCCCGCCGGGCGACGGTTTCGTCGTCGTCGAACAGGCCCTGCTTGGCGTTGGTGATCCGGCGTTCCAGCTCGTCGAAGTTCTGGGCCTTGGCGAGCACGTCCTCCTCCGAGACCTTCCGCTCGCTCCAGAGGCGGAACAGGTCGTCGTCGAGCAGCTTCATGCCCTTTTTGGCGCCGGTCTGGATGGCGGAGTTGATCCGGAAGGTCTTGTTCTCCCGGATCAGGTTACCGATCCCGGAGTCGACCACGAGCACCTCGTAGGCCGCGCACCGGCCGCCGCCGATCTTGGGCAGGAGCGTCTGCGAGACCACGCCCAGGATCGCCGTCGAGAGCTGGGTGCGGATCTGCTCCTGCTGGTTGGTCGGGAAGGCGTCGATGATCCGGTTGACCGTGCCCTGGGCGCCGGTCGTGTGGAGCGTGCCGAACACGACGTGGCCGGTTTCGGCGGCCGAGATCGCCGCCTCGATCGTCTCCAGGTCGCGGAGCTCGCCCACGAGGATCACGTCGGGATCCTGCCGCAGGGCCCGCCGCAGCGCCTCCGAGAAGGAGGGCACGTCGGTGCCGATCTCCCGCTGGTTGACCGTGCTCTTCTGGGAGTAGTGATAGAACTCGATCGGATCCTCGACCGTGATGATGTGGTGGTCGAAGTTGCGGTTGATGTAGTCGATCAGGGCGGCCAGCGTGGTGCTCTTGCCGGAGCCGGTCGGCCCGGTCACGAGGAACAGCCCGCGGGGCCGCGTGACCAGCTTCTTGCAGACCTCCGGCACCCCCAGCTGCTCGGGCGTCAGCAGCTTGTTGGGGATTTGGCGGAGCACCATCGCCACCTGGCCCCGCTGCTTGAACACGCTGACGCGAAACCGGGCCAGGTCCTTGAAGGCGAAGCCGAAGTCGGTGCCCCCCTTCTCGGCCAGTTCGGCCTGGCACCGCTCGGGCGTGATCGCCTTCATCAGGCCGTTGGTGTCGTCGGCGGTGAGCACCTTCGTCTTCTGCGGCCGCATCCCGCCGTCGATCCGGAACACCGGGGGCAGGCCGGTGGTGATGTGGATGTCGCTGACGCCGTTCTTGACGGCGGCCATCAGCAGCTTGTCGATCTGGATCGTGCCCTCGGCCGCCCCCGGCATCGCGTAGGCGTCGGCCTCGGGGGCGACGGCGACCGGGGCGTCGCCCTGGTCGGAGGCCAACTCGAGCTCGAGCGGTGCGTCGGCGGCCGCCCGGCCGGCGGCGGGGGCCTGAAGCACGAGCACCTTCGTGCCCTTGATGTCCACCAGCGCGGCCTGGCAGGGCCCGAGGCTCGACTCGAAGACGAATCGGCCGGGGTCGGCACCGGCCGGGATGATCGCGGCCGCCAAGGCCGCGACCACGTCGGCGGCCAGCGGCTTGGAGCCGAGCGGCTTGAGGCTGCCGTCGATCCGCACCATGGGTGCGACGCCGGCCGAGAGCCGCAGCTCGGTGCCGCCGTTGTCGAGCATCACCTTGACGAGCTTCTCGACCTGCTGGACGTGGGCGGGGTTGCCGGCGGTGACGGACATGGCGGGCTCGCTGCGGGACGGGGGCGCGACCTGGGGCACCAGCGGAGGAGCGACTGGAGGCAGCCCCCCCACCAAAAATGCATTGTGACGCGCGGAGAGGGGAACGAACAGTTCCCCCGACGAATCGCGAGGCGACGCGATGAAGGACCCCAGAGCCGCGTGCATGGCGACGGGTTCCCGATGGGTTCGGGCGGGCCCCTGACAGCCCCCGAACCGGCTCAGTGCATTATGCGCTGCTTCGGCTGAAAAGTCTCGCCCGCCAGAGAAAAAATCCGGCAGCGGCCCCGTTTTTTGCGGGCGGCACTGGCGCGGGCCCGACGAAACCTGGCTCCACCGCGAGGAACCGGGCTATTCGGTCCGCTTGGACACCCGGAACACCTCGTCGAGCGTGGTGATCCCCCGGAGGGCCTTGGCGATCCCGTCGTCGAACATGATCCTCATGCCCTGACTCACGGCCGCCCGGCGGATTTCCTGGGTGGCCGCCCCCTGGAAGGCCATCTCCCGGATCTTGTTGGTCATGATCATCAGCTCGAAGATGCCGAGCCGGCCCTTGTAGCCCGACTTCGTGCAGTGGCCGCAGCCCCGGCCCTTCATGAAGGTGGCCCCCTGGAGCATCTCGGGAGTGATCCCGGCAGACTCGATCTGGGTGTCGAGCGGCTGATAGGGCTGCTTGCACTTCGTGCAGTTGACCCGCACGAGCCGCTGGGCGAGCACGGCGATCACGCTCGATGCCACCAGGTAGGCCGGCACGCCCATGTCGATCATCCGGGTGATCGCGCCCGGGGCGTCGTTGGTGTGGAGCGTGCTGAACACGAGATGCCCCGTGAGCGAGGCCTGGATCCCCATCTGGGCCGTCTCGGTGTCCCGCATCTCGCCCACCAGGATCACGTTGGGAGCCTGCCGGAGCATCGAGCGGATCACGCGGGCGAAGTCGAGGCCGATCGAGTGGCGGATCTCCACCTGGTTGATGCCGGCCAGGTAGTACTCGACCGGATCCTCGGCGGTGATGATCTTGGTGTCGGGCCGGTTGAGCTCGTTGAGCGCGGCGTAGAGGGTGGTCGTCTTGCCCGAGCCGGTCGGGCCGGTCACCAGAATGATCCCGTTGGGCCGGCGGATCAGGTTCTTGAACTGCCGGAAGTCGTTTTCCGAGAGCCCCAGCTGGCGGATGCCGACCCGGATGTTGTCCTTGTCGAGAATCCGCATCACCACCGACTGGCCGTGGTTGGTGGGCAAGACGCTGACGCGGAGGTCGTAGTCCTTGCCGTCGGCCGTGAGCTTGATCCGGCCGTCCTGGGGCCGCCGCCGCTCGGCGATGTCGAGTTTGGAGAGGATCTTGATCCGGGAGAGGATCGCCCCGAGCAGCCGGCGGGGCGGGTTGTCCCGCTCCACGAGCCGGCCGTCGATCCGGTAGCGGATCCGGACCCGGTCCTCGAACGGCTCGATGTGGATGTCGCTGGCCCGCAGCTGCACCGCCTCGGTGATCACGAGGTTCACGAGCTTGACGACCGGGGCGTCGGACTGATCCTCCTCGGCCGCCGCGGCGTCCTGCTCCAGCGCCGTCTCGGTGAAGTCGATGGCGGTGTCGGTGAACTCCTGCAGCATCGAGTCGGCGCTCTCGCCGTCGGAGAGGCCGTAGTTGCGGTTGATGGCCTCGACGATCTGCTCCCGGGGGGCGATCGCCATCTCGATCTCCCGGTTGAGGATAAAGCGGAGCTTCTCCTGGGCGTCCATGTCGGTCGGGTCGCAGGTGGCGATCCGGAGCGTGCCCCCCGACTCGGCCAGCGGGAAGATCGTGTTTTCCCGGGCCACGCTCTCGGGGAGGAGGCCGATCACCTCCTCCGGCACCTCGAACTTCGAGAGATCCACGAACTTGAGCCGGTAGGCCTTGGCCAACGCCTTCATCACCCGCTCGCCCGGCGCGTAGCCCAGCCGCACGACCTCGTCTTGCATCTTTTTGCCCGACGACTGGGCGATCCGCATCGCCTCCGCGAGCTGCTCGGCGGAGATGATGCCCTCGGAGACCAAGAGCGAGGCGAATGCATCCATGGGCGGAACCGCAGCAGGGAACGGGGGCGGGAAACTTCGGGTGCGGGGAACGGAGGCGGAGGCGGATCAGGTGGCGGCTTCGAGGAACGTGTCGGCGTGCTCGTAGCCGGGTGCGCAGGTGCAGAGGAAGACGAGCTCGGCGGTGCCCGTGTTGCGGATCGTGTGTCGCAGCCCCGGGGGGATCGCGATCGCGTCGCCGGGGCCGACCGGCCGGGTCTCGTCGCCGAGCGTCATGGCTGCAGTGCCCGCGAGGATGTAATAGATCTCCTCGGTCACGGCGTGGTGATGGGGCGTGGTCGCACAGCCTACTCCCAGCCGGGCCTCCGCCAGACTCTGCTGGCGGATCGCCGAATTGCGATGGGCCAGCAGTTCGCGGATCGTCGAGCCATCGACGGTCGTGAAGGGAACGGTGTCGCGGTGATTGACGATGTCCATGAGCCTCGCGTTTCGTCCTCGCCCAAATGCTCGCCCACAACGGTCTTGACCCGAAGCCGTCAGGATACCAGACGTCCGTGGAAGTGCAGCACCGCCGGAAGCACGGGGCGGTGCTCCCAGGCGGCGGCATCGGGCAACGCCGCCGGGTCGAACGAGCCGTCTCCCTCGACCACGAGCACGCTGCCGGCCGGGGCCGCGGCCAAGACCGCCGCCACCACCGCCATCAGGTCGTCCTGCCGGTCGTGGAACATGCTCCACGGCGGCGAGACGAACGCCAGCCACCGGGCCGCAGCCGGCAGGTCGGGCATCCGCTTGGCCCAGGTGAGCACGTCGCCGGGCCGCACCTCGCACTGCTCGGCCAGGCCGAGTTCGCGGGCCGACCGGCGGAGCGTGTCGGCCGTGGGGAAGTGACGCTCGGCGAACACCGCCCGGGCCGCGCCCCGGCTCAAGGCCTCGAACCCCAGGGCGCCGGTGCCGGCGAACAGGTCGAGGGCCAGGCTGTCGCGGACAGCCGTGCCCAAGAGGTCGAAGAGCGCCTCCCGGACGCGGTCTTTCATCGGCCGCGTCGGGCCGCCCGGCAGGTGCGCGAGCCGCCGGCCCCGGAGCGAGCCGCCGATGATCCGGGGGGGCTCGGCCGC
>JBIIYH010000218.1:0-4757 GCA_044346905.1 Pirellulales bacterium | reverse complement strand
CTCGCGGAGCGGGACCACCGGCTCCGCGCCCTCGACGTTCCGCTCGTTGATCACGTAGGTCGCACCCTGGTGATCGGGGAGGTCGAACATGATGTCGAGCATCGTGTCTTCCATGATGCTCCGCAGACCGCGGGCCCCCGTCTCCTTCTTCATCGCCTTGCGGGCGATCGCCCGGAGGGCTTCGTCGGTGAACTCGAGCGTGCAGCTCTCGAGGCCGAACATCTTTTGATACTGCTTGACGAGCGCGTTCTTGGGCTCGGTCAGCACGTTCACCAGCGCCGCCTCGTCGAGCGGCTGGAGCGAGGAGATCACCGGCAGCCGGCCGACGAGCTCCGGGATCAGGCCGAACTCGAGAATGTCGTCGGAATCGACCTGCGGCAGGAGTTCCGCCAGGTCGGCGTCGCCCCGCTGGTCCGTCGGCTGGCCGAAGCCGATCGTCCGCTTGCCAAGCCGCTTGGCGATGATCTTGTCGATCCCCACGAACGTCCCGCCGCAAATGAACAGGATGTTGGAGGTGTCGAGCTGGATGTACTGCTGCTCGGGATGCTTGCGGCCTCCCTGCGGCGGCACGTTGGCCACGGTGCCCTCGAGCATCTTGAGCAGCGCCTGCTGCACGCCCTCTCCCGACACGTCGCGGGTGATCGAGACGTTCTGGCTCGTCTTGCCGATCTTGTCGATCTCGTCGATGTAGAGCACGCCCCGCTGGGCGGCCTCGATGTCGTAGTCGGCGGCGTTCAGGAGCTTGAGGAGCAGGTTTTCCACGTCCTCGCCCACGTAGCCGGCCTCGGTGAGCGTGGTGGCGTCGCCGATCGCGAACGGCACGTCCAGGATCCGGGCGAGCGTCCGAGCCAGGAGCGTCTTGCCGCAGCCCGTGGGGCCGAGCAGGAGGATGTTCGACTTGTCGACCTCGACGTCGCTGCCGTCCTTGCCCAGGTTGAGCCGCTTGTAGTGGCTGTGGACGGCGACTGCGAGCACCCGCTTGGCGTGCTGCTGCCCGATCACGTACTGGTCGAGGTGGGAAACGATCTCGCGGGGCGAGGGAATCGCGGTGAACAGCTGCTTGCTCGTGCCCCGCCGCCGCTTCTCCTGGTCGAGGATCGACTGGCAAAGCTCGATGCACTCGCCGCAGATGTAGACGTCACCCGGCCCCTCCACGAGCGGCCCGACGTCGCGGTAACTCTTGCGGCAGAACGAGCAGAAGGCGTTCTTCTTGGTCGTCCCGCCGGCGCCGCGGCGTCCCAGCCCCCCAGAGTCTTTTCCGGATGCCATCAGTTCACTTCCTCGCTGCTTCTGGCCCTGCGGGATCCGTCGGCGGCCAGTGCCGCGCGCGGAGTTCGGGCACGCCGAGCCGCAGGTGCGGATCGGCGAGTGTTCTTACTTTTCGGAATTCTTCCTCGCTCAGCCCACCCTCATCCCGGAGATTTTTGCAGGCGGCGAGCATGTTTTCCCAATCGCCACGACCCGACTCTCCCATCCCGGGCCGACCGTTCCCAGCCCGATTTCCGGCCGGCAGCAGCCCACGCCGCAGCCAGACGATGGCCGCGACCCCGGCCCCGATCGTCGCCAGCAGCACCGCCAGACTAAAAACCGTCCTCCCAAGCCCGGAACCGAAGACCGACTCCAACCCAAGGTCGCCAGACAACGTCACCTTCCTCCGAGCCGATCGCCGGGCCCAAGGCGGGCCACGGGGGGATTTCGGCGCACGAGCTTCGCCTTGAAAGGCAGTATGGCGAGGGGCTGACGACCTGGTCCAGTCAAAAACCTCCCCACCCCCCCCATTGTTCGCTCGGGCCCCAGGCGGACTCGCGTCGAACGGTTTTTCCACGGTCCCGACCGAGCAGCAAGGCCGGCCCCGGGGGATTTTTCCGGTCGTAACGAAATTGACTGACTTTTCCGCCACCGCGCGGCCGATACCACCGACCATGAAGTTTCTGGCGGAAGACACCTCGACGCCCACGGTCTTTCGACCCCCACGGCCATTGCTGGACGGCTGTCTGGCCGCCGGCGCGGTCGCAGCGGCGTTCGTCTTGGCCTCGATCGCGGCCGCTCAGGCGGCGACCGAGGCTCCCGGCCTACCTCCGGTCGTACGCACCAACAACCGCAGCTTCGCGATCCCGTTCCGGCTGCCGAAGTCCCAGGATCCCGCTGCCGACGCCACCCCACAGCGGGTCGTGCTCGAGGTCTCCAAGGATCTCGGGGGCACGTGGTCGGCGGCCGGCGAATCATCCCCCACGGCCGGCTCCTTCACCTACACCGCCGACGTGGACGGCGAATACTGGTTTCGGCTGCGGGCGATCGATCGCAAAGGCCGCTCCCGTGGCGGCGAGGGGCCCGACATCCGCGTGCTCGTCGATGCCGCCGGGCCGCGGCTCGCCGCCCGGCTGTGGAAGGGCCCCGACGGCGAGATCGTCTGCCGCTATGCCGCAGCCGACGACTCATTGCGGCTCGACTCGCTGGTGGTGGAGTACCGCGGCAAGGAGGATCGGGGCTGGAAGAGCGTGGCCGCCGACGCGGTCCTGGCCCGCGAGACCCCGGCCCATCTCGTGGGCGAGACGATCTGGTGGGCTGGCGAGAAGGTCGAGCAGCTGATCGTCCGGATCGCGATCTCCGATCGGTCCGGCAACCAGACCGTGCGGCAGTTCTCGCTCGAGCCGGTCGATCCGCGGGTCGACCAGGCGGTGCTCGCCAAGGAACTCGGGGTGCCTCCCTTGCCGGCCATGGCCGACGGGCATGAGCAACTGCCCACGGCGGTCACCGACCGCGCGGCCCAGCCCGATGGTGGCTCCATGATGCTGTCGCAGCCCGACGCGGCCGGGACGTCCAGTGTCCTGGCTCAAGGAGCAGGCGCATGGCCGGCCGAAACCTCGGCCTGGACCGGCGGCGCCGGCCAGCAACCCGCCCGAAACATGACCGGGGACGCGGCCGATCGCCCCCCGTCGCCAGCGCCCCGCCAGGCCGCGCGGGCGGCCGCGGCCGGGCTGCTGCCCCGGGCCGACCAGGCGCGCGGCACCCGAACCGTCTCCACGGCTGATCCGCTCGCTGCGGCCGGCATCACCAGGCCGGCGGCCGAAGGCCAGCCGCTCGAGTATCGCGGCCGCCCGCTCCACCTCGCCCGGGGGCGGCGGTTCGCCTGGGACTACGAGATTCCGGCCGTCCGTCGCACGGCCGGCCCGTTGCGAGCCGAGCTCTGGACCACCCGCGACGGCGGCCTCACCTGGCAGAAGGCGGCCATCGACACCGACGGCCGAAGCCCGATCGACGTCGAGCTCGCCGAGGCCGGCTTCTACGGGGTGCGTCTGGAACTGGTCGCCGACGTGCCTGATGCCGATGCCGGACCGCGAAGCGGTGCCGAGCCAGACGCCTGGGTGGGCATCGACGACCAGCCGCCGCAGCTCGAGTTGGTCGGTATCGATCGTGACGAGACGGCCTCCACAGACGCGTTCGTGATCCGCTACGCGGCCCGCGACCCGCTCCTGGCCTCCAACTCCGTGCGACTGCTCTATTCCCCCAACGCCGAGGGCCCATGGGCCACGATCACGACCGGGGCGGCGAACGAGGGAAGTCACCGCTGGGAGCCGGGGAAGAACGTGCCCGCGCGGGTCTTCGTCCGCATCGAGGCGACCGACGCTGCCGGCAACCAAGCGGCCGCGGTGAGTGACGAGGCCGTCTCGGTCGCCCCCACCCGGTTCGGCGGCCAGCTTGGCGGCCTGCGGCTGGTGCCGGCGCCGTAACGCGTTGCCTCCGCTACACTCGCCTCCGGAACGATCCCGGAGAACCTCCGACGTGGCCGGCGGTACGCACGCCTTCGATCTCTTGCTCGATCCCGCGGCGCTGCCGGTCGAGGCTGCGTCGATCGTCGTGCTCTCCGGTGGCGAGCCGTTCCTGGCTCGCCAGTGCCTCGGGCTCCTCCGCGACCGGCTCGTGCCCGACGAGGCCGACCGGGCCTGGGCGTGGCGGGAGTTCGCCGGCGATGAGCCGCTCGATCCGCGGGACGTGTTCGACGAGGCGGCGACCGTGCCGCTGTTCGCCTCGGCCACGCGGGCGGCCGTGGTGCGGCAGGCCGACGCCTTCGTGACGGCGGCCCGGGAGTCACTCGAAAGAATCGCCGCCGCTTCCCGCGGCAACCGCGGCCTCGTGATCCTGGAGGTGAAGTCTTTCCCCGCCACGACGAGGCTGGCGAAGGCGGCCGCGGCGCACGGGCTCGTGATCGAGACCGCGATCCCGCCCCGGCATAACACCGCCGGCTGGGTGCGGAAGTGGGCCGAGACGAGCCACGGCGTGAAGCTCGCAGCGGCCACGGCCGAGCAGCTGCTCGAGCGGCTCGGCGGCCAGCTCGGCCAGGTCGATCAGGCCCTCGCACGGATCGCGGCGGCCACGCCGCCGGCTGCCCGCGGGAAGCCTGTTCCGCCCGAGGCGATCGAGGAGTTTGTCGGCACGCCGGGCGAGCGGTCGGCCTGGGGCATGATCGACGCGGCGGCCTCGGGCGACGCGCCCACGGCGCTTGCCGAACTGGCGGACCTGCTCGACGCGGGCGAGAGCCCGATCGCCATCGCCGCCCAGGCCAGCGCCGTGCTCCGCAAGCTCGCCAGCGCCGCGCGGCTCCTCGCCCTGCCGGCCGGCGAGGGTCGCCCGGCGGGCGTCGAGCCGGCGCTCCGCGAGGCCGGCGTGGCAGCCTGGCCCAAGGCGCTCGCCCAGGCGCGGGAGTCGCTCGCCCAGCTCGGTGCCGCACGGGCCCGCCGCCTGCCGATCTGGCTGCG
>JBIIYH010000217.1:0-4766 GCA_044346905.1 Pirellulales bacterium | reverse complement strand
GTGGTGCAGGCCGCGATGAAGGCGGCCCACAAGCGGACCTGGAAGGACCTGGCCCGCGAACGGATCGAAGACACCACCCCCGCCATCCCGCTGGGCAAGAACTTCTGGCCGCTGTCCGACGAGGAGCGGGAGGCGGTGGTGGCGCTGTTCGCCACCGATGCCGGCCGGCGGCTGGTGACGGCGCTCAAGTCGCGGGAGGACGACGCCGCGATCGAGGTGGTCGATGCCGCCTACTGGGTGAAGGGCTGCAGCTCGCTCGGCCTGCTGCGGTCTGCGGTGCTCGTCTCGGTGGGCGGCAAGAAGGGGGAGCTCTGCCTGATCGACATCAAGGAGGCCGTGCCGGCCCTCGCCCCCCACAGCACGGAGGTGGCGATGCCCGCCGACCATGCGGAGCGGGTGGTGCAGGGCGCGTGGCACCTGTCGCCCGCGCTCGGCGACCGGATGCTGGCCGCCAAGGTGCTCGACCGGCCGGTGTTCGTGCGTGAGCTGTTGCCGCAAGACCTGAAGTTCGACGTGGCCGACCTGACCTGCGACGAGGCGATGAAGCTGGCCCGGTTCCTGGCGACCGTCGTGGGCAAGGCCCACGCCCGCCAGATGGATGAACCAACCCGGCAGGCCTGGCAGCGGGAGCTCGACGCCCATCACTCCAAGACCCTCGAGGCGCCCTCGTGGCTCTGGGCGAGCGTGGTGGATCTGCTCGCGACCCACGAAAAGGCCTACCTCGAACACTGTCGCGTGTACGCGACCGAGGCCAAGCCCGGCTGACCGCCGCGGCCGGCGGAGGCAGCCCGGCGAAGTACCCCCGGCAGGGATCGAACCTGCGACCTACGGTTTAGGAAACCGTCGCTCTATCCACTGAGCTACGGGGGCGAAGGGGCATTTCCCGCTCGATTGTAGCGGCCCGTGGCGCCGCCGCGACGAGCGGTATCATGGGCGGTGGCGGCCGCGACCGGCTCGTGGCCGCCGCCCGCGGCCGATGTCGGGCAGCCCCCTGGAGACTCGCTCAGTGGCACGCGCGGCACTCGCACTCGAAGACGGCACGGTCTACGTCGGTGACTCGTTCGGGGCCACCGGCACCGTCTCGGGCGAGGTCTGCTTCAACACCTCGATGACGGGCTACCAGGAGATCCTCACCGACCCCTCCTACCGCGGTCAGATTCTCTGCATGACCGCGCCCCAGATCGGCAACTACGGGGTGAACCCCGCCGACGTCGAAAGCGGCAAGCTGCAGATGGCGGGCTTCATCGTCCGCGAGGCCAGCCGGATCGCCAGCAACTTCACGGCCACCGGCTCGCTCGGCGACTACCTCGCCCGGGCCGGAGTCGTCGGCCTGACCGGGATCGACACCCGGGCCCTCGTCCGCCGGCTCCGGATCCGCGGCGCGATGACCGGCGTGGTCTCGAGCGAGGTGCTCGATCCCGCCCGGCTCGTGGCGCTGGCCCGCGAGGCGCCCCCGCTCGTGGGCCGCGACCTGGTCGGCGAGGTGATGCCCGCCGCCGCCAGCCTCTGGACGGAGCCGCTCGACGAGTGGGCCACGCCGCTCGGGCAGCCGACGGAGGGTGGCGAGATGCCCGCCCGGCCGGCCGCCGGGGTCACCAAGAAGGTGGTCGCTCTCGACTACGGCATGAAGTGGAACATCGCCCGCCATCTCACGAGCGCGGGCTGCGACGTGACCGTGCTGCCGGGCCGGGCCACTGCCGCCGAGGTGCTCGCCCACAAGCCCGACGGCGTGTTTCTCTCCAACGGCCCGGGCGACCCCGAGGTGCTCGGCTACTGCGTCGAGACCGTCCGCGGTCTCGTGGGCAAGGTGCCGATGTTCGGGATCTGCCTGGGCCACCAACTCCTGGCGCTCGCCTGCGGCGCCAAGACCTTCAAGCTCAAGTTCGGCCATCGCGGGGCCAATCAGCCGGTGATGGATCTCGCCACGGGCAAGGTGGAGATCACCTCCCAGAACCACGGCTTCGCGGTGGACGAGGCGACGCTGCCTGCTGAGCTCGAGGTGACCCACCGCAACTTGAACGACGGCACGATCGAGGGCCTGCGGCACCGTTCGGCCCCGGCGGCGAGCGTGCAGTATCATCCCGAAGCGGCCGCCGGCCCCCACGACTCGGCCTACTTGTTCGGTCGGTTCCGCGGGATGATGGCCTGAAGGCGCGGGCGGGAGCGGGGCACGCCCCCGCCCCCCGAACCCGTTGGCCTGCCTGGCTTTCCGTTCAGAGAGCGGGCAGCGACACCCCGGAAATCCAGGGGTTTTTTGACAATCCCCCGCCGCGTGCCAGAGTTGGGTGGATTCGTGGCGGAAGCCGCGACTCCACCGTCGGGGTAACGCCTCCGGCGGTCCCATCCGCCCTCTTCCGGAGACCGACACCATGTCGCGGCTTTCCGTCCTCTCGCTCTGCGGCGTTGCCGCCATCCTGTTTTCCGCCGGGTCGGCCGACGCCGGCTTCCGGCACCGTCATGCCGCCGAGCCGAGCTGCGGCTGCGAGGCCGGCTGTGTCGAACCGGGCTGCTCGGCCTTCGAGCCCACCTGCGGCGCATTCGAGCCCGGCTGCGGCGCCGACGCCGTCTGCCCCACGAACCCCTGTATCAAGTATCGTCACAAGCATGCCCATCGGCACAAGCACGCCGCCGGCTGCTGCGTCGAGCCGACCTACGAGACGGTGCTGACGCCGACGAGCCCCGAGACCTGCGCCACCGTGGCCGTGCCGGTCTGCCTGCCGGCCTGCTGCCAGGGCTGCCCCTGCGAGACCTCGCGGTGCACGCTCCTGGGCTGCGGCCAGGTGCGATACGACTACGCCTGCGGCTGCTCGGTGATCGTCCGCTTCCAGAAGTGCGGCGATATCTTGGTCATCTACGAAGGCTTCTGAATTCACGCTCGCCGGGCCATCCATGGCCCCGGCGAGCTTGGCGGCCCTCCGGCCGCCGGCCGCCTTCCGGGCGGCCGTGTTCGTGCGCGAAGCGGCGCGCGGCATTCGTTCAGACGAATCCGCGCTGCCGCTTTCGTGCGCGGAGTCGACCGCGTCAGCAGCGGCGGCGGCGGAGCCGGGTGAAGAGGCTGCGGTAGTCGCTCGGCCGGACGGCGAACACGGTCGGCTGCTCGCCCGCATCGGCCCCGCCGAGATCCTCCTCGATCACCACCATGTCAGAGTCGTCGATCACCTCGACCTCCCCGCCGGCCGGCGGATCCGACTGCGGCACACCGGCCTGCAGCGGGCGACCCGCGTCAGCCCGGCCGGGTGCGGCCCGACCAGCCTCACCGTGACCGGCCGAGGCGTCGCGGGCGATGCTCGCCAAGATCTTGCCGATCGCCTGGCCCTCGCGGCTGGTCACGGGCCGGCGGTCGCTGAAGTCGTCGCGACCCGGATCCGGATCGAGGCCGGCGGCGTGGGTGTCCCGATCGAAGAAGGCCTCGAACGGATCGGCAGAGTCGCCCACCACGAGCTCCACGTCGGGGCCGCCCCAAGGATCCGAATCCGCCACCCGAGGCGCGGCGGCCCTGTCGGCGGGCCGGCGGTCGTCGCATCCGCCCAGCTCCACGACGCCGTCATCAGCGCCGAACTCGATCACGCCCAGCCCGTCGCCGCCGAGGTCGTCGAGGGCGGGGCCCGACCCCGCAACTGGCCCGGGCACCGGCTGCGGTTCGTCTCGCGGCATGAGACCGCCGGGCGCCGGTAGCCGCTGGATCTCCCGCCAGGCCGCGGCGATGTCGCCGGGCGTCACCCGCCGATTGCACTCGGCCACCATCACGAGCGCCTGATCGCAGACCTGATTGATCAGCCGCGGCACACCCTCGGTGGCTCGGTAGACGGCGTCGTCGCAGCCGTCGGCGAACAGCCGGCACCACTCGAGGCCCGCGGCCGCCGTCTGGCCCCGGAGGTAGGCGAGTGTCTCGGCGTGGTCGAGCGGCTCCAGGTAGCCGCGGACGGCGACCCGCTGGGCCAGACTCTCCATCCGCGGCGAGCCGAGCAGCTCGTCGAGTCGCTGGGTGCCCGCCAGCACGAGGTGCACGGCCGGCAGCGGAGTGGGGATGTTGGTCAAGAGCCGGAGCTCCTCGATCAGCCGCGTGGGGAGGGTGTTGGCCTCGTCCACCAGGATCACGAGCCCGGAGCCGGCCGCCGCGAGGCCCCGGATCCGCTCCACGATCGCGATCCGCAGGTCGGGCTCGTCGATGCCCCGGTAGGGCTCGCCGATCGCCGCCAGGATCGACTGCCAGAGCGCCCGCCGCGTGCAGATGCTCGTTCCCGTCAGCAGGGCCACGTCGAAATCGTCCCGCAGTTGCTCGGCCAGCTTGAGGAGCAAGAGCGACTTGCCGGTGCCGGGCGAGCCGACCACGAGCCCGATGCCCTCGGCCCGCCGGACACACCGCTCGAGCCCCCGGAGCGCTCCGTCGATCTCCCGGGCCGCGTGATAGAACTGCGTCCGCGGGGAGGCCATGAAGGGGCGGCTCGACGGGTGCCTGCTGGGGACGTGCATCGCGGTGATTACCGGGGAGAGGGGCGGCCGCGCCAACGGGGCCGAACGAAGAATGGTTTCGACCATCGGCAGCCGCTTCCTGCACCGCCCCGGGCTGCCGTAGACTTTGCCGATCCGGAAAGAGGCACGCCCGCGGACGGTCGCGCCGGTTGCGCCGGCGGCGTGTGGGTGCGCGAGCCGATGAGACGATCGCCCGAGCGGCCGCTGTTTCACGTGAAGATCTGCGGCGTCACGTCGGCCGATGATGCCCGCCTGGCCGCGGAAGCCGGCGCCGATGCGGTGGGCTTCAACTT
>JBIIYH010000216.1:0-4767 GCA_044346905.1 Pirellulales bacterium | reverse complement strand
GGGCACCAACACCACGAGCGAAGCGGGCCTGGGCGACATCAACCGCCTGGTGGAGCTCGTGGTGAGCCGGCGGATCCCGGCCGTGTTCGTCGAGACGAGCGTGGCCGATCGCAACGTGGCCGCGCTCATCGAGGGAGCGGCCGCCCGCGGCCATCGGCTCCTGCTCGGCGGCCGGCTCTACTCCGACTCGCTGGGCGAGCCGGGCGGCGCTGGCGGGTCGCTCGAGACCGCGCTCGAGGCCAACGTCGAGCGGATCGTGGCCGCGCTCGCGCCGGCGGCGGCCGCGGTGGCGGAGCCGGCCGCGCCATGACCGGCTCGTCCGCCCCGATCGTCGAGTTTCACGACGTCACCGTGGCCTACGGCCGCCGGCCCGTCCTCTGGAACGTCGATCTGGCGATTCGTGAGCCCTGTCTGTTCGGCGTGATCGGGCCCAACGGCGCGGGCAAGAGCACGCTCTTGAAGGCCGCGCTCGGGCTCGTGCCGGTGGTCGGGGGGTATGTGCGGTTCTTCGGCGCGGCCCTGGCCCGGGTGCGGGGGCGCGTGGGCTACGTGCCCCAGCGGGAGACGGTGGACTGGGATTTTCCCGTGACCGTGATGGACGTCGTCTTGATGGGCACCTACGGCCGGCTCGGCTGGCTGCGGCGGCCGGGGGCTCGAGAACGCGACCTGGCCCGGCAGTGCCTCGACCGCGTCGGGCTCGCCGAGCTCGCCGAGCGGCAGATCGGCCGGCTCTCAGGCGGCCAGCAGCAGCGGGTGTTCCTGGCCCGGGCGCTCGCGCAAGAGGCCGACGTCTATCTCCTCGACGAGCCGCTGGCGGGCGTGGATGTCCGCTCGCAGGAGCAGATCTTCCGGGTGCTGGCGGAGGTCCGCGACGAGGGGCGGCTGGTCGTCGTCGTGCACCACGACCTCCGCACGGCCGCCGAGTGGTTCGATCGCGTGGCGCTCATCGACATGCGGCTGGTCGCGGCTGGTCCCACCGCCGAGGTGCTCACGCCCGACAACCTCCGCCGCACCTACGCCGGCCGGATCGAGCTGCTCGAGGAGCTCGGCCAGGCCGTGGCCGAGCGGGGCCGCACGTCATGACGCCCCCCTTCGCGACCGTGGCCGCCGGCCTCTCCTACAACACGCTCGTGGTGCTCGGCGGCGTGGCGGCCGTGGGCTTCGCCGCGGGCGTGGCGGGAACCTTCGCGTTGCTCCGGCGCCGGCCGCTCGTGGGCGACGCCGCGGCCCATGCCACGCTCCTGGGCGTGGCCGCCGCCTTCCTGCTCACCGGCCGCCGCGACCTGCCCACGCTGCTGACTGGCGCGCTCGTCTCGGCCCTGGCCGCGGTCGGCGTGCTCGTCGTCCTCCGACGGGTCACGCGGACCCGCGACGACGCCGCCACGGCGATCGTGATCGGCGTCTCCTTCGGGGCCGGGCTCGCCCTCATGGCGGGGATCACCAGTCGCGGCCTGCCCGGCAGCGCGGGGCTCGAGCATTTTCTGCTCGGCCACACCGCCGCGCTCACGGCCCGGGATGCGATGCTCCTGGGCCTGGCCTCGCTCGTGGCGGTGGTGCTGGTGGCGGCCGCCTTCAAGGAGGCGGTGCTCGTGGCCTTCGACTCGGCCTTCGCGGCGGCCACCGGCTGGCCGGTGGGGCTCGTCGATGCGGCGCTCGTGGCGCTCGTGGCCGTGATGGTGGTGGTGGGCCTGCCGGCGGCCGGCGCCGTGCTCGTGACGGCGCTGGTCGTGATTCCGCCGGTGGCGGCCCGGCAGTGGACGAGCCGGGTCGGGCCGATGCTGCTCGTGGCGGGACTCGTCGGGCTGGCCGCGGCGGTCGCGGGCGTGGCGATCTCCACCCTGCGGCCAGGCCTGGCGACCGGTCCGCTGGTGGTGTTGGCGGCGGCGGCGATCTGCCTGGTGTCGTTTCTCGTGGCACCCGAGCGGGGCTGGCTCGCGCGGCGGCTCCGCGAGGCCGGCCGGCAGCGGCAGTGGACCCGCGGGCGGCTGCTCGAAGAGTGTCTCGAGCTTGGCGGTGACGCGGCCGTGACGCCGCTCGAGCCGGCGGTGGTGCTCGACCGGGCGGCGGGCGACGCGGGCCCGCTGCGGCGGGCCGCGGGGCGAGCCTGGGATGAGCTCGTCCGCGACGGCTCGCTCGAGCTCGCGGGAATCGGGGCAGGGGGCGGGCTCCTGGCCGGGGCGGAGGCTGCCGGTCGCGCGGAACTGCCGCAGCCGGGCCGCGACCGGTGGCGGCTCTCGGCGGCCGGGATCGCACAGGCCCGCGAGCGGCGGCGGCGGATCGAGGCCTGGCGGGGCGTGCTCGACGCCGCTGTGGAAAACGGCCGCGACTCGCTCACGCTCGACCTGCCCGCGCCCGAGGCGGTACTCGACCCGGCGGTGCTGGCGGCCGCGGCCCTTGCTCCGGGTGGCGTCTCTGCCGCGGCCGCTCCGCGGATGCTAGCGCCCGGGGAGGCGGCCCGATGAACCTCGCCGCGGGAGTCCTGGTGGCCGAGGCGGGCTTCGCGCTGCACGGCTGGTCGATGGCGACGGCTGCGGCGGTCTCGGCGGCCTGCGGGATCGTGGGCAGCTTCCTCGTGGTCCGGCGGATGAGCCTGCTCGGCGACGCGATCGCCCATGCGGTGCTGCCGGGGATCGCGGTGGCGGTGCTCGCGGGCGGCCGGCTGGGCGGGCCGCTCGTCTTGGCAGGCGCGGTGGCCGCGGCGCTGGTCACCGTCTGGCTCACGCGGGCGCTCCACACGGCGGTGGGCCTGGCCGAGGATGCCGGCGCGGGCGTGGTGTTTACGTCGCTCTTCGCCCTGGGCGTGGTGATCGTGACGCTGTTCGCCGCGCGGATTGATCTCGATCCGGAGTGCGTCCTGTTCGGCATCCTGGAGCTCGCCTCCTTCGATCTCGTCTCGCTCGGGCCGGTGGCGGTGCCGCGGGCGCTGGTGACGGCGCTGGTGGTGCTCGGGCTCGTGGTGGCCGTGCTCGCGGTCACCTGGCGGTGGCAGGTGTTCACGGCCTTCGACGCGGCGGCGGCGCGGGCGGCGGGGATACCGGTGGGCCTGGTGACGACGCTGCTCTTGGCGGCGACGGCCGTGGCGACCGTGGCCGGCTTCGAGGCGGTGGGAGCGGTGCTCGTGGTGGCGATGCTCGTGGTGCCGGCGGCCACGGCCGAGCTGCTCGTGTCGCGGATGCATCAGGTGGTGCTCGTGGCGGCGGGCCTGGCGGTGGCGGCGGCCTGCCTGGGCTGGATGGCGGCCTGGTGGCTCGACACGAGCGCGGCCGGGATGATGGCGGTGGTGCTCGGCGGCTTCTATGCGGCGGCCGTGGTGCTCGCGCCTGGCGACGGGCTCCTGGCCCGCGGGATCGCGGGGCTCGGCCTCGCCTGGCGGGTGGCCCGCGAGGACTGGCTCGCGCGGATCTGGCGGGCGGGCGAGGCGAGGAGAGTGCCAATCACAGCCGGCGCGGGTGATGCCGGCGGGGCGGGGGGTGTCCCGCGGCCGCAGCCGCGGTCGCTGCTCGAGCGGGCGGCGGCGGCGTGGCTCGAGTGGACAGGTGCGGTCGAGCAGCGGGAGGGCCGGGTGTGGCTGTCGGCTGCTGGCGGCCGCGAGGCTGAGACGGTCGTTCGGTCGCACCGGCTCTGGGAGGCCTGGCTCGGTCGCCATACGGAGTTGCCGCTCGACCATCTCCATCCGCCGGCCGAATGGGTGGAGCATCATCTGGGCGCCAGCATGCGGGAGCGGATCGAGGCCGAGTTGGCGGCCGGCGCAGCCGACCCGCACGGCCGCGAAATCCCGCCGGAGAGCGGCGGCCAGTCGTGAGAAGCGAGGGGCTGCCCATGCCATCTCGCCGGACGCTCCCTACGCGACCAATCCGCCTGCGGCGGATCGGTGCCCGCCTGCCCTCCGGTCGCTCGGAGGAAACCTCGCTCCGCCATCCGGGCTGCGCTCGGTTTCCTACGCCGCTCGATTGGCATGGGCAGCCCCTCGCGGTCCAGAGGTGCGCTGAACTACGCACCCGTTCGCTTCGCCAGGCGGCGGAGGAGGGCGAGGTTGGCCCGATCGGTGGCCGGGGTGGGCTTGCCGTCGGGGCCCTCCTTCGGCGTCTCGAGCACGAGCGGGATGCCCGCGAGCGCGGGATGGTTGACGACCAGCTCGAAGGCGGTCCGGCCGATCTTGCCCTTGCCGATCGCCTCGTGCCGATCCACCCTCGAGCCCAGATCCTTCTTGGAGTCGTTGGCGTGGATCAGCTTCAACCTTCGCAGACCGATCGCCCGGTCGAAGGCGGCGAGCGTCTCGTCGAGCGCGGCCTGGGGCGCGAGCGGATAGCCCGCTGCGAACACGTGACAGGTGTCGAGGCAGACGCCCACCCGCTTGGCGAGGCCGGGCCGCTCGTCGATCAGGTCGAGCATCGCCCCGATCTCTTCGAAGGCGGCGCCCAGGCAGGAGCCCTGGCCGGCGGTGGTCTCGATCAGGATGCCCGCCTTCAGGCCGGCGGTCTTCGTGAGCGCCTCGGCGATGCCCTTGGCGGCCCGCTCCACCGCCCGGGCCACGGGCTGTTCGCCGGCCGCGCCGGGGTGGGCCACCACCCACGGGATCCCGAGCAGCTCGGCCCGCTCGAGCTCCTCGACGAGACCGGCGACCGACTTTTTGCGGAGGTCCGCGTCGGCCGCCGCGGGGTTGATCAGATACGAGTCGTGGGCCACCACCAGCCGCAGTCCCGCCGCCTTCACCGCCTTGCGAAAGGCTGCGGCCTCGGCCGGGTCGATCGGGCTGGTCTTCCACTG
>JBIIYH010000215.1:0-4834 GCA_044346905.1 Pirellulales bacterium | reverse complement strand
TCTCACGCTCAATGGTGTGATCGGCGAGGCGAGTGGCACCTCGGCCAGGTTGGCTGTCGATAGTTATCAGAATAGCTCCGGCGGCGAGGTCGTTTTGGCCGCCGCCAATACGTTTTCACGCGGCGTGTCGATCGCTACTGCCAATTTGTCGATCTCGTCCGACGCCAACTTTGGCGCGGTGCCCGCCACGGTGATAACGGACAACATCCTATTTGGTGGAGGTATCCGCACGCTCCGTGTCACTGCCGACGTCGTCTTGTCCCAAAACCGCGGAATCACGTTGTCGAGCGGGGCCAACGCCGTCTTCGAGGTTTCCGACGGAGTCACCTTCACCGTCCCTTCTCAGATTCGACGCAACACCGGAACTGAATTCATCATCAAACGGGGGGCTGGCACGCTCGTGCTGTCATCGTCGGCCGCGAATTCCTTTCCCCTTCTGGTTGGCCCGACCGTGGACGCCGGCCGGCTCGAGATCGGCTCGTTCGTGGACTTTCCCAACACGGTGCTCACGGTCAACGGCGGCACGGCCTCCTTCGGCCCCAACCTGACGAGCGGAACGATCGCCGCGCTCAGCGGCACCGGCGGCACGGTGAATCTCACGAACGCCGCTTCCAATGCCGTCACGCTCCGGGTGGGCAGCACGACCTCGGGCACGGCCGCGGCCGGCATCGTCGGGGCCGGGCAGCTGCGGAAGATCGGCGCATCGCTGCAGGTGTTGACGGGCAGCCTGACCCACACCGGCGGCACGGTGATCGAGTCCGGCACGCTCCAGATCGGCAACGGCGGCACGGCCGGGTCGCTTGCGGGCGACGTCGCCAACGCGGGCACGCTTCAGTTCGACCGGTCGGACGCCTCCGCTTTCGGCGGCACGATCTCCGGCACCGGGCAGTTGGTCAAGCTCGGCGGGGGTTCCCTCACGCTCTCGGCCAGCCAGACCTATTCGGGCACGACGACGATCACGGGCGGGAGACTGGTGGTGGCCGAGACGGGTTCCTTCACCACCACGCCGCAGATCGTCGTCAGCGGGTCCGGCGCCGAGTTGCGATACAACTCCGCCACTCCGCTGGACCGTCCCCTGACGCTCCCCCAGGGCACGCTCTCCGGCACCGGCACGATCGGCACGTTCGTCGCGATCGGCCCCGGGGGAATCCTCGCGCCGGGGAATTCGCCGGGCGTCCAGGCGTTCACGGACGCTCTCAACTGGGAGCCCGGAGGCACCTACCAGTGGGAGCTCAATGCCCTCGCCGGCAGCGCCGGCACCAACTGGGATCTCCTGGACGTGTCGGGGGGCGGCTTCGACCTCTCGCAACTGACCGACGCGGACGGCGGGCGATTCAAGCTCGAACTGATCACGCTCGATGCCTTGAACGCCGCCGGTCCGCTCGCAGTTCCGTATGCCGGCGGGGCGTTCACGTTCCCGATCGCCAGCTATGACCCCGGAATTTTCGTCCTGCCCGCCGGCTTCTCCAACATCGCCGGGGCGGACCTCACGAGCCTGTTCGAGATCGATCTCGAGCGCTGGGTTCAGCCCAGGCCCGCGGCGGCCGACATCTCCGTGCGGATCAACTCGTCTAGCAATGGCATCGATCTGGTGGTCGTGCCCGAGCCGGGAGCGGTCGCGCTGGCCGGCATCGGAATCGCCGCCGCGGTCTTCGCCGTCCGCCGCCTGGCCCCGAAGCCGTGGCGCGGCCGGCTCGGGCGTGATCGAGCTCAACGGCCGCGGCCCATCTGGGCAAGCCGGGCGACCGGCTGACGATCATGTCGTTTACCTGGGTCGATGACCCGGCCACGGCCCGGCACAAGCCTTCCCTCATCGTGCTTGACGACCGCAACGGGATCGCCCGCGGTTGAGGCGGCGGCACGGGCTCATGCCGCCGGCGACCGCTCGAAACCCTGATCCCCGCATGCCCCACGCCTCCGCGGGGGATCGGCTATTCTGACACAGCCCGGGCCCGCGAGGCCCGCAGCTGCCCGGGCCACCGCCGCTCTCCGCCGCCCATGCCCGACAGCCTGCTTGAATCGCTGGCCAAGATCGACGCGACCTTCTGGCTGACGGCGGCGGCGATCTTCGGGCTGCTCCTGCTCTCGGCCTTCTTTTCCGGCTCCGAGACCGCCCTCACCGCCGCCTCCCGCGGCAAGCTCCGGGCCCGGGCCGACAAGGGGTCGGCGGGGGCCGCCACGGCGCTCGCGGTCAAGGAGGACGACGAGCGGATGATCGGGGCCCTGCTCCTGGGCAACAACGTGGTCAACATCCTGGCGGCCTCGCTCGCCACGGCCCTCTTGACCAAGGTCTTCGGTACGAGCGGCGTGGCCGTGGCCACGCTGGTGATGACGGCGCTCGTGCTCGTGTTCGGCGAGGTGCTGCCCAAGACGCTGGCGATCACGCTCCCCGAGGCGGCGGCCGCCCGCGTCGCCCCGGCCATCCGCCTGCTGATCTGGCTGTTCGGCCCCGTGATCTCGCTCGTGCAATGGCTCGTGGGGGGCGTGCTGGCCCCGTTCGGCGTCAAAACCGAGCCCGGCCGCCACGTGCTCTCGGTCCACGAGGAGATCGCCGGAGCCATCGCCCTGGGCCACTCCGCCGGTGCGATGGAGAAGGAAGATCGCGACCGGCTGCTCGGCGCCCTCGACCTTTCCCATCGGTCCGTGGCCGAGATCATGAAGCACCGCAGCCAGATCGAGATGGTCGATGCCGATCGCCCGCCCGCCGAGATCGTGGCCCAGGTGCTCGCCAGCCCCCACACCCGGCTGCCGGTCTATCGCGGCACCGACGACAACATCCTGGGCGTGATCCACGCCAAGGAACTGCTGCGGGCGATGGACCGGCTGCTGCGGGCCGGGCAGGGCGACTGGGAGGCGCTCCGCGAGCTCGACGTGCTGGAGATCGCGATGCCCCCCTACTTCATCCCCGAGACCACGCCGCTCGACGAGCAGATGCGGCAGTTTCTCCGACGCCACACCCATTTCGCGCTGGTGGTCGACGAATACGGCGCCCTCCAGGGGCTGATCACGCTCGAGGACATCCTCGAGGAGATCGTGGGGGAGATCACCGACGAATTCGACGTCCACGAGGCGAAGGCGATCGAGCGGACCCCGGCCGGCGACTACGTGGTGGACGGGACGCTGGCGATCCGCTCCCTCAATCGGGCCCTCGACTGGAGCCTGCCCGACGAGGAGGCCAACACGGTCGCCGGCCTGGTGATCCACGCGGCGAAGCTGATCCCGGAGGTGGGCTCGGCCTACGACCTCCACGGCTTCCGTTTCGAGGTGGTGGGCAAGGAGGGCAACCGGATCACGCGGCTGCGGGTGTCACCGCTCCCGCCCCCCGAGCCCGGGGTATAAGTCCGCCGGGGGCTTTTATGGCCTTGCGACCCCGGATTCGGCCTCCCTATAGTCCCGCCCCTCCCGCCCCGGCCGTTCCCGGCCGGCTGCTCGCTTCGGTGTGCCATGCCCGCGACCCGTCGTCTGCGCCGCCCCGCTCCCGCCGCGCTGGCGGGATGCGCTCTGGCGGCCGCGCTGGCGGCGCCGGCTGCAGCCCAACGGCTCGCCGAGTCCCCGGCCGCCCCGGCCGCCCCGACCGCCCCGGCCACATTGCCCACGAACCCCATCGACCTGACCGCGCCGGCCTACGTGCCGCACGTGCCCGAGGCCGTGACCCGGCCGGCCGGCTGGCCCGGCGGCCTGGCCCCCGGCTACGCCGCGCGGCACGTGCTCTCGACCATCCGGGCCTGCCCCGACGAGCCGCTCCAGCCGCTCGGGGAGCCGCAGCCGATTCCGTCGGCCGACGGCCCGGAGGGCGTCGAGCCCGTGCAATACGTGGCGCCGGTGGTGGAGAAGGGCGAAGTCCGCTCGCTCGAGGCGGCCCTCGTCGTGGCCCGCGTCGGGCCGGAGGTGGTGCTCGAAGCCGACCTGCTCACCCCCAAGGCGCTGGAGTGGCTGGAGAAGGTGAGTCCCGGCCTGCCGCCGGAGAAGGTCCGCGAACTGCGGCTCCAGATCTGCCGGCAGGTGATCGACCAGCACATCGAGACGCTCTTGGTCTACGTCGACGCCTGCCGCGAGATCCCGGCCGACAAGCTGCCCGAGATCCGCAAGAACGTCGACCAGGCCTTCGACGAGCAGCAGCTGCCCCGGATGATGGAGGAGGAGGGCGTGGCCAACTCGCTCGAGTTCGAGCAGCGGCTGCGGCAGCGGGGCATGACGCTCGAGCGGATGCGGAAAATGTTTTTCGAGCGCGGGCTCGCCCAGGAGTGGCTGCGAAAGAACGTGGGCGGCGACGAGGAGATCCCGCACGCCGAGCTGATCGCCTGGTATCAGAACCATCTGGCGGACTACGAGTTTCCCGCCCGGGCACGGTTCGAGGTGCTCTCCGTGAAGACGGGCCTCAAGCGGTCGCGGGCCGCCGCCTGGGACATGCTCGCGGCGATGGGCAACGAGGTGCTCGGCGGGCGACCGTTCGCCGAGGTGGCGCGGAGCCGCTCCGAGGGCCCCACCGCCAGGCAGGGGGGCGGCTTCGACTGGACCAACCGGGGCAGCCTCGCCACTGACGCACCGCCGACGTTCCTGCCGGCCCGGCCAGTCACCGCCGCAGACTTGGCCGCACTGACCGAGCGAGTCCGCCGCCGCGTGATCCGATGGTTCCGGCTCGCTCGCCTGCTCGACGCCGCGGCCGCCGCCGACATGCTCGCCTGGGAGAACAGCGGGTTTTCAGTCGACGCCAGTGTCCGGATCACACTCTTACCGCCCCAAGTGCGTGTCTAGTGTCAGCCTCTTGAGCATCTTCTCCGGTACTGCGCCCGCCCCCCATTCGCACTCGAGCGACTCTCCGTGATCCGCGACG
>JBIIYH010000214.1:0-4856 GCA_044346905.1 Pirellulales bacterium | reverse complement strand
TCGGGGTAGAAGCGGTTGCGGAGCCGGCCGTCGGCCTCCACCACGAAGTCGGCCGGCTGCGTGAAGAGGGCGATCGGCCGGGAGACGATCCCCTTGCCGGCCAGAAACGTGCTCCGGTCGATCAGTTCCAGGGGCGACTCATAGAAGGCCGGCAGATCGGCGAACCGCTCATGGGGATCGACGAGGGCCAGAGAGTCGAGGCCGGGAAACTGCACCATCAGCGACCAGCCGTAGAACTCCGATCGCGGCTGCTCGTCGCGGGCGGTCAGCCGCGCCGCCACCGGGCCCATGTCCTGCGGGGCGACGAGGGCGGCCCCGACGCGATGCACGGTCCCTGCCGCCCGGCAGAGTTGCAGCCGCCTCGTGAGCACCGCCATCCCGCCCACCGGCGCCGGCAGGAGCCGACCGTCGCCGGAGACCCGCACGCTCCAGCGGCCTTGCGGGCCGTCCCGCCGCAGCAGCACCGGCCCCACCACGAGCGGTCGATAGACTCGTCGTGGCCGTCGGGAGACGGGGGCATCGAGGAGGGGCTCGCTCACGAGCCGGGCGGGCACGGACCTAATTTCGGTGGGGAGCGACATGCGAATGTTCCCTGGAAGACCGTGAAGCGTCGAAGTCGGACAGGACCGTAACCGACCGGTTGGACAACGTTGGTCCAAACCAAAAAGCGCACCGGTCCCCACCCGATTCCCAAAGGCTGTCATCCGTCCCGGGCGGACCGCCCCCCACCCGATTGACTCGCAGGCTATGCTCCGAGCGGCCAGGAATCCATCCCGGGTTTCCCGGCCAACCCCCTCTACGAGCGGAGTCCCGCATGGATTCGATCAGCCGCCACGAACAGCTGCTCCGGGTCTTCCATCTGATCGACATCCTGTTCGGGGCCCGGCAGCCGCTGACGATGGCGGAGCTGAAGGACCGGCTCATGGCCCGCGGAGTGATCGATCGGATGTCGGAGCGGAACCTCCGCCGCGACGTCGACTTTCTCGGCAAGTTCGGCTACGCCCTCAAGCGGTCGCGGAAGCGGACCTCGAGGGGCTCCACGTGCGATGCCTGGTCGATCGAGGCCGGCCGGGGCGCCGACGAGCTCTCCCCTCCCTCGGTCACGCTCCCGGAGCTGCTCTCGCTGGCCGTGGCCCGCGAGTTCCTGGCCCCGCTCGCCGGCACCTTCTACTGGCGGGGCATCGGCCAGTTGCTCGCGAAGCTGGAGCGGGTGGCCACGCCCGAACTGCTCGACTACGTCGCCACCCACCGCGACGGCCTGGTGGTGCACCCCCGGCCCGCGCCGGCGAAGTATCGCTCCAAGACGCTGACCGCTATCAACCGGGCGATTCGCCAGTCGCTCGAGCTGTCGCTTCGCTACACGAGCCTCGGTGACGACCAGCCCCGCCGGATCACGATCCGGCCGGAGGCGCTCGTGGCCTACGAGGGCGCGATCTACATCGCCGGCACGAGGGCTCCCGCCGGTACCGCCGCCGCCGATCCGGACGGCGTGCGGTTCTTCAAGCTCGACCGCGTGGCGGATGCCCGGGTCACGTCGCGAACCTTCACCCGCCGGGCCGCCCGCGTCGACGAGCTCCTCGCCGACAGCATCACGCTTTACCGCTCTCTCGAGCCGCCCCGCCGCTATCGGATCCGGGTGGATGCCGAGCGGGCGCGGTGGGCCTGCGAGAAGCCGTTTCATCCCGGCCAGCGGGTGAAACGCGACCGCGACGGGAGCGTGGTGCTCGAGATCGAACGGGCCTGGGACGGGGAGATGCTGCCGCAGTTGCTCGCGCTGGGCGAGCATGTGGAGGTGCTCGAGCCGGCCGACGTTCGCGAGCGGCTCGCCGCCACGGCCCAGCGGATCGCGGCCCGTCACGCCGGCCCCGCCGACCGGCGGCCGCAGGCCGCTCCGCGTCGCCGCGCGGCCCGGAGGGTCGCCCATGCAAAGTGACGCCCGCCTGACGGTCGCCGGCCCCACCCGGCGGGAGTTTGCCGCCGGCCTCGCGGCCGCCGCGGTCTCGGCGAGCGGGCTGCGGGCCGACCCTGTGGCCGTGGCCGAGCCGCCGCGGCGGCCGGCTGCCGCTGGCCCCCTGGCCGACTACGTCCGGGCCGCCGATCCGGCCACGCGGTTTGAGCTGCTCGGCCGCGGCGAGATCCTGGGGGGCGAGTATCTCCTGGGCCGCCTGGTCAGCCAGCGGTGGCGGGGTGTGGAGTGGACCCACGAGCTGTCTCTCTTTCGCCCGCGGGCCCCGGCGGCCGACGGCCCGATGCTCCTCTGGATCGACGGCGGCTCGAGCAGCCAGTTGCCGGCCGACGAGAGTCGCGGTCCTGGCGACGCGGTGCGGCAACTCGCGCAGGTCGCGACGGCGGCCGGGCTGCCGGCAGCGGTGGTGCGGCAGGTGCCTTATCAGCCCATGTTCGATGGCCTCGTCGAGGACGGGCTGATCGCCCACACCTTCGTCGAGTTCGTCAAGACTGGCGATGCCACCTGGCCGCTGCTCCTGCCGATGGTCAAGGCGGCGGTGGAGGCGATGCATGCGGCCGAGGCGGCCGCCCGGGAGCACTGGGATCTGGCGGCGGAGGGCTTCGTCGTCACCGGCGCGAGCAAGCGGGGCTGGACGACCTGGCTCTCCGCGGCCCTCGACGACCGGGTGAAGGGCATCGTGCCGGCGGTGATCGACATGCTCTCGCTGGAGCAGCATCTCGGCCTCCAGCAGCAGTCGTTCGGCGGGATATCGGACAAGCTCGTGGACTACACCTCGCGGGGCATCGAGAAGCTGCTGGGCTCGCCCCGGGGCCGCGAACTGGTGAAGATCGTGGATCCGTTCAGCTATCGCGACCAGATCGTCCAGCCGAAGATCCTGGCCTTGGGCACGAATGATCCCTACTGGCCGCTGGAGGCCTGCGGGGTCTACTACGACCGGCTGGAGGGGCCCCGCTGGGTTTCTTACGCCCCCAACGCCGGTCACGGTCTGCCGCTCGAGCAGCTGACCGGGCTGATCGCCGCGATGGGTCGCCATGCGGCCGGCGTGGAGCGGCTGCCGGAGGTGGATTGGTCGTGCGAGGCCGACGGGCAGGCCGCGGTCGCCCGCGTGGCCCGGCCGACCGAGGACGTGGCCCGGGCGGTGGCCTGGCGGGCCGAGTCGGACTCGCGGGACTTTCGCGCGGCCCGGTGGACGGCGGCCGAGGCCGAGCGGGACGTCGCCGGCTGGCGGCTGGAGCTCGAGAAGCCGGCCGCCGGCTTCGTGGCCGGCCTGATCGAACTCCGCTTCGCGCGGCGGCCGCTCCCGCTGGTGCTCACGACCGGGGTGCAGGTGGTGGGGGCGACGTAGGTGGTGCGGGCGACGTAGCAACGAGGCAGGGCAAGGAGGCTCAATGGCTGGCGACCACGACTTCACCCGGATTTCGGCCGCGCGGCTGCCCGCGGTCGTGGCGGCCGCGCCCAAGGCGGAGCTTCATCTTCATATCGAGGGCACGCTCGAACCCGAGCTGGCCTTCGCGATCGGTCGGCGGAACGGCGTCGCCCTGCCCTACCCCGACCCCGCGGCGATGCGGCGGGCGTACGCCTTCAGCGACCTCGAGAGCTTTCTCGACATCTATTACGCCGCCGCCGCGGTGCTGCTTCACGAGCAGGACTTCTTCGAGATGGCCTGGGCCTATCTCGAGCGGGCCCGAGCCGACAACGTGGTGCGGGCCGAGATCTTCTTCGACCCGCAGACCCACACGGCCCGGGGTGTGCCATTCGAGACGGTCGTGCGCGGGCTCACGCGGGCGGTCGAGCGGGCCCGCACGGAGCTCGGAGTCTCGGCGGCCTTGATCATGTGCTTCCTGCGGCATCTCACCGAGCGGGAGGCCTACGAGACGCTGGAGCAGGCCACGCCCTTCCGGAAGCAGTTCATCGGCGTGGGCCTCGACTCGGGCGAGCGGGGCAATCCGCCGGAGAAGTTCGCCGGCGTGTTCGCGAAGTGCCGGGCGCTTGGGCTCCATGCGGTGGCCCACGCCGGCGAGGAGGGACCGCCCGCCTCGATCACCGGCGCGCTCGATGCCCTCCGGGCCGAGCGGATCGATCACGGGGTCCGCTGCCTGGAGGATCCGGCGGTCGTGGCCCGGCTGATCCGGGAGCGGGTGCCGCTCACGGTCTGCCCGTTCTCGAACGTGAAGCTGCGGGTGTTCGACCGGCTCGAGGACCACAACCTGCCCGCGCTCCTCGCGGCGGGCCTGCGGGCGAGCGTGAACTCAGACGACCCGGCCTACTTCGGCGGCTATCTTGGCGACAACCTCCGCGGCGTGCTCGGCAGCCTGCCGCTCACCGCGGCCGACGCCTATCGGCTCCTGAGAAACAGCCTCGAATCGAGCTTCCTCGAGCCCTCCGAGATCGTCCGTCACGTGGACCGGCTCGACGAGGTGTTCGCGGCGGGCTGAGCGGGCCCACTCGAGCGAATCCAGGCTGACTGGAGCGATGTCCTGGCAAACCAGATGGGGTAGGCGAAGGGGGTCGGCGAACGCTCGAGGAGCCTATGGCCGCTTCGGCCATCAGCGACGAGACTTTTGCCGCCCCCGAGCCGGCGACACACGTAAGCCGGATGCGCTCTAGCCCCGGCCCGTGGCGCGGGTCAGGTTTTCGAGTCGCTCCTCGGCCTCCGGGCGGAGCTGCTCCTGGCGAAACCGCCACTGCCAGTTGCCCCAGGCGCGGCCCGGCACGTTCATCCGCGCCTCCGAGCCCAGGCCGAGCACGTCCTGGAGCGGTACGATCGCCGTGTTGGCGGGCGTCCGCAGGGCCAAGGCGATCAGGTCCCAGTTGATCTCGGCGCCGTCAGAGCCGAGGAACGTCCGCACCCGATGCCGTTCCGCCGCCAACTGCTCGGCGGTGCAGG
>JBIIYH010000213.1:0-4873 GCA_044346905.1 Pirellulales bacterium | reverse complement strand
GCCGGTTCCTCGTCACCGGCGCCGGCGAGCACGAGGTAGCGATCCTGCCAGGCCTGCAGATGGAGCCGCTCCATCCGCTTCGGCATCTCGGCCAAGACGGTGTCGAAGACGGCCGAACCATCCGCCATTTCGAACAGGGACAGCCGGCCGTCGGGCTCGAGCACCGCGAGCCGCCCGTCCTCGGTGGCCGTGGCCCGCGCCTCACCGGCAAACTCGCCGAGCGACCGCGTCTCGCGATCCACGGGATCGACGAGGTCGAGCCGCACCCGCTCGGCGATCCCGCCCGCCGCCCGCTCGTCGAGGAAGCCGACGGCGACGAACCGACGGCCTTGCACGGCAACGCGGTGGCGGCGGTGGGGAACGTCGGCAGTGTGCAGCAGCCTGCCGTCGCTCACCTGGCAGACGACCGATCCACGGCCGTCGATCGTGCAGCCGCAGAGAAACTCTTCGTCCGCAAACCATTCCAGGCCCGGCGGCAGCCGCTGTCGCTCCCAGAGGACACGGCCGGTCGCCGGGTCGAGGAGTGCCACCGATCGCGCTCCGGGAACCACCAGTCCGGTTGCCAGGGCTACCATGCCTCGGCCGCCGCCCCGAGGCCGGTCCGCCGGCTCCACGATCCGCATCCCGAGCGGCACCGCACCATCGCGGGCGACACGACCGGCTGCCCCGCCCCCCCACCGCACGCGGTCGTCGCCGCCGGTGCCGAAGTCGGGCCGCCGCCACAGGCCGCGGCCCGAGCCGAGGTCGGCCCCCAGGTCGTAGGTGGCGATGCCGGCAGCCGACCGCACGAACAGCCTGCGGCCGATCACGGCCAGTTCCAAGGGCATCAGCTGGTTGAAAAAAGGCATTCCGACGCCTTGGCCCAGCCCTTCGACGGGCAGGGAGTCGGTGACCGGTCTGCCAAAAGCGTCACTGATCAAGAGCCGCTCGCGAGCCATGTCGATCGCAGCCTGAACGGCGGTCGTGCCGGCCGCGCCGCCTCCGATCAGCGGGACCGGAAGCAGTTGCGGCCGGGGGACGGCAGCCTGATCCTGACGCCGCCGCGCCGGACGGACCTCGACCTGGCCGAGTGGCCAGCCGCCTGGTTCGCCCCCCTCGCCCGCGCCATCGACGGTCGGGTCTGCGAGCCCGCGAGCCAGAGCGACGGCGGCGGGGCGAGCCCCCAATCGCTCCCGGAGGGTCTCCATCAGCCGCCGCCGGGACGGCGGATCGGGCATGGCCAGGGCCCGCGTCACCAGGGCTTCGCAGGCGGCGTCGATCCGCCCGCGGAGCGTTGGGTCGGCCGCGGCCGAGACCCGCGTGAGTCGCCCTTGGATCCAGCGATCCGCTGTGATCGAGACCGCCGAGTCCCCCGGGTCGGGGAACGTTTCGGACGTGTCGGCCGTGTCACTGCCGGCCGCGAGCAGCGGTTCGAGGCTCGTCCATGCGGAGGAGGGGTCGCCGGCCGCGAGGAAGCCGTCCACGGCCATTCGGCTGACCGACGGCGCGGCCGAGGTCGCCTCGCGAGCGGGGAAGTCAGCCCAGAGCCGGGCAGCGGTCGCGAAGTCGCGACTCATCGCGGCCACGACCGCCTCGTCGAGAACACCAGGAGGAAGGCGAAATCCCGGAGCCTCGGCGGCCCGGGCCAGGCCCGCGAGCCCGGCGGCGACATCGCCCGAGTCGATCGCAGCCTGTCCCTGCCAGTAAGCGATCCAGGGGGCGTCGGGGGCAGCCTTGCGGGCCGTCTCGATTCGCTCCTCCAGCGCCGCCTCCTGATGGAAGACGTCGAGCGAATCGACGCCCCGGGAAATCACCTCGCCCCGGTGGGCCACGAGGTTGCCGGGGATGCGGCCGCCGCGGGCGACCGAGCGGCCGAGCATGCGGCCGTCCGCCACGGCGATCTCGAGCACCGTCGCGGCGTCGCAGGGAACGAGCAGGCTCTGCGACGAAAGCAGGCTTCGGCCGCTGGGCCTCACGCCTTCGCCCAAGCCGCGGTTCCACAAGGGACGGCCCGTGGCCAGATCGATCGCCTCGGCCGCGGCGTCTCCGACGATGATCACCCGCGCGTCGGTCACGCCGGCGACCCGGGTGCCCGCGGCCCGCGGCCGCCGCCAGGCGGGCTTGCCGTCACGAAGCCCGAGGCAGATCAAGAGATCGGAGTCATGGGGCGCCAGGAGCACGCGGCCTGCGGCGATGATGGGGGCCGGTTCGCCGCCGCGGCGAACGGTGGCGTCGTCCGCTGCGTTCGCCGCCTCGATCATGCCCATGACCTCGGCGTCAGCTTGCGGCCGCTGGTATGCGTGAGCCCAGAGCAGCGACCGCGTGGCCACGTCCACCGCAACCACGCAGCCCGCGCCGATCGGGCAGACGAGCACCCCCTCGTCGAACGCCGGCGTGAGTCCGGCCCACCGCCGACCGCGGGCGTCGAGCGACGCGATCGTGTCTGCTTCGTCGAACGTGGCCAGGGGCTGCGACCAGTGAAGCGATCCGTCTCCCGAGGCCCGCGCCTCGACAAACACCTCGCCCCGCTCCTCGACGAGCAGGAACAGTTCGTCGCCGACCACGAGCGGCGGCCCCATGTGCCAGCGAACGGCTGCGTCGGGAACCGGCACGGCGCCGCCAGCGGCCGGCACCGCCGCCGGCAGCTGCCACACCACGGCGCCGTCGGCCAGCCCGTAGGCCGAGAGGGTGTTGCCCAACCCGGCGTCGCCGTTGCCGCCGGGCCCCCGGCCGAAGCGGGCGACCGGGTTGCGGCCCGGGGCCACCGCCTCCGGCGGACTCTCGACCGCGAACACGAGCCGCCCGTCGCTGGCGAGGGTGCCGCTCGTGGCATCGCCGAATGCCCGCCGGGCGATCTGGTCGACGGGGCGGTCGTCCGGCCAGCGGTCATCCTCATCGCCCGGCTCGATCTCGGCGACGTTCACGGCGGATTCCAACCAGACCCGCCGTCCGGATTCGAACTCGATCGCCAGGATGCCCAGTGGCGTTTGGACGATGATCCGATCGCCCACGGCCAGCGGTGTGGCGGCCGGCAGGAGGGGCGCGCCCGCGTCGGCGGCAGCACGGCGGGCTTGCTCGAGCCGGCGGGCCTCTTCCGGATGCCGCACCAGCGGCACACGGTAGCGGGGCACGAGCAGCGGTCGCGAGGCCGCTGCCACGCCGGTCCGGGTCGGGCCGCCGCCGAACTGTCGCCAGTCACTGCCCGATCGGGGCGTCCGACCCGTCCCGGCGGCGTGGGCTGCCAGCCAGGGAAGTGCCGCGTCCTGCCCGGTCGGCAGCGGGAGATCGCGGCCGGCCAGCCTGAGGCCGCTGCGACCCCGACGGCCGGCCACCGCGAGCAGTCCGACCGCGGTCTGCTCGTCGCCGGCCTGGTAGCGGGCGATCGCCCGCAGGGCGGTGAGCGAAGGCTCGAGATCGGCCGACTCTTCCAGGGTTGCGAGCCGCTCGAGCCATGCCGAAGCCGCCAACGGCTGGCCGGATTCGAGCATCGTCACGGCCGCGAGCACCGCCGCCTGACGTCCGGCCGGCGTGTGCAGCCAGCGGCGGGCCACGGCGATGATCGCTGCCTGGTCGTCGGCCACGATCCCCGAGGCGAGCTGCTTGGCGGCACGGGCATCGAACAGGCGGTGATAGGCATCACGGCCCGGCCGCGGGAGGGACGCGACGAGCGTCGCCGCCGTCGAGCGGATGCTGCCCCGGGTCGTGCCGTTGCCGGCCGTGATGAAAGCATCCCGATCGACGGCCAGCAGTTCGTCGAGGGCCACTGCGGCGTCGGACCAGCGCTCGTCCGCGACGAGGCGGCGGGCCCGATCGAGCTGCCGTTCGCGGCCTCGGTCGCCGGGAAGGAAGACGGCCGGCTCGACGGCGTCTGGGTCGTCTGCGGCGGGGACCGACTCGTCGGCGCCATCGAACGCGTTGGGAGCCTGGGGCCGGCCATCCGAGGGGATGGCCACCGCGATCAAGACCGCGAGGATTGTGATCGCCCGGGTTTGCCCCGGGGGCGTGACCGGCGGCTGCCTGCCGCCGCAAACCCCCGACGCGATGCGTGACACGGCTGCTGGCATGCGGGGCAGACCCGGATCGATGGCTGCCTCGGTGATCCCGCGGGTTCAATCCCGCTGCAGACCGTCACCGTGACCGAGCCCATCTAGTCCAATGGTATCACTCGAGCGAATCGATCGACCATTGCGGGCCCGGAGCCGGCCGCGGCCGAGCGGCCGGTGGCGGCGAAACAGCCGCCACGTTGGGGCTTTCGTGGCTGGTGACGGGGCTTTTGCCGCCGCTCGGCCGGCCTCTGAAAAGCGGGTTTCAGGGCCGAAAACCCCATTTTTCCCCGGCCGAGACGGTTTTTTTGGGTTGCAATTTCGCTTTCAGCCCGTCTAATCAGCGACGCATTCGGCGTTGATGGCCGAGTTTGAGGGTATCGTCGACTGTCCCGCGGCGGGGGTTCTGCCGCTCACACACTGGCATTTTTTGGAGGTTTTGGCACATGGCGAAGAAGTCCGGCAACAAGCCCATGACGAAGACGGAGATCATGCGGAGCATCTCGGAGACGACCAACCTTCCTAAGAAGGACGTGGTCGCCGTGATGGAGGCGCTCGCTGACGAGATTCAGAAGGCCCTCAAGGGCTCGGGTATCGGTGTGTTCTCGATTCCCGGCCTCGTGAAGATCGAGCGCCGCAAGGTTCCCGCCCGTCCCGCCCAGAAGGGCGTGAAGAACCCCTTCACCGGCGAGCTGCAGGATCGGCCCGCGAAGCCGGCGAGCGTCAAGGTTCGCGTGCGGGCGCTCAAGAATCTGAAGGCGATGGTCTCCGGCTGAGTGTGCCGTTCTCGACCGAGTCAGAAACCACGGACGGCGCCGCCCTGCGGCGCCGTCCGTTCTCTTTGGTGGCGG
>JBIIYH010000133.1:0-7199 GCA_044346905.1 Pirellulales bacterium | reverse complement strand
CGGCGATCCGCTCGAGGAGCCGCTCGCGACACCGGGCCCGGACGATCCGGTCGGGTCGCCCTCCCCGCGCCAGCGGCACATAGAGCACCGCCTTGCCGGCCAGCTTGCGGCGGACGAACTCGAGCCACCGGGCCGCTTCGGCGGCATCGCCACGGATCGCGGCGGCGAACAGGGCCGCGGCAGCGGTGCGAAGCGAGCCGGCCGTGGCCCGCGGCCCGCTGCGGCCGAGCTCGAGCCAGGCCGACACCGCCCACAAGGTCTCCTCGGCCCGCACCGCCGCCTCGATCAGCCGCTCGGCGGCGGTGTCCCGCTGCCAGCGGAGCCTGTCGAACTCCGCCGCCGGCATGCCGGGCGGCGGCTCGGCATCGCGGGCCGCGACCGCCAGCGCCGCCCGGATCATCGTCCGCTTGAGTCGCCGGATCGAATGTCGCCAGCCCGCTGCGGCGTCGGCGTCGGCGGGCGAGACACCGGCCGCGCCGGCCTTGCACCAGGCCGTCACGGCCACCTGAAAGAGCTGCAGCACACCGGTGAGAAACTCGGCCGCCTCCTCGATCGCAGCCGCGGCCCCCGGCTGGCCAGCGAACGGCCCATCGACGTCGAGCATGCCCCCCTCGACGCCGTCGTCGGCCGAGTCCTGCCAGACCATCGACTCGTAGGCGGCCGCCAGCCGCTCCGCGCCGTCGTCGTGCTCGTCGTCCTCGGAGTCGATCCGCTCGCCGTCCGGGCCGCCCCCCGGCTCCCGGCCGACGGCCGCCGCCTCCAGGAGATCGACGACGCCGCTGGTGTTGGCCTCGACGAGTTCCAGAAACCGCCGCACCCGGGCCCGGCCGGCGGGCGAGTGGTCGGCCACGGCCCGCGCCAGCCAGCGGCCGGCGGCGGCCAGCCAGACCGATCCGGTCTGCTCGACCGCCACGCCCTCGAGCAGCGACGCCCAGTGCACGAGCAGCCCGGCGGCGCCGTCGAGATCGCCCTCGTCCAGGAGCGCGTCGGCGGCCTGGGCATGGCTGCGGGGCGACGTGAATCCCGCCACCTGCTCCCGCCAGAATCCGGGCGGGGGGGCGGCCGGCCCCAGGCTGCGGCGGCGGCGGAGGGCCTCGAGCACCTCGCGGGCCGACTCCAGGCACTCGCGTCCGGAGAGATGCGGCACGCCCGACACCGTCGTGGTGGCGTGCTTGTCCCACCAGCCCGCCAGCTGCTCGAGCGCGGCGGCGGCGGCCGTGGCAGTGGTCGTGTCGCCGGCCAGCCCGGCCTGTCGCCAGATGGCCGCGTAGGCGTCGAGGATCGAGCCGGTCGTGGCCACGAGGTCGTCGACGCGGGGATCGGGCAGGCTCTCGCCGCCGGGCTCGTGAAGCGGAAACTGCCCGGCCAGCCCGAGGATGTTCCAGGGATCGACCGCCGCCCCGCAGCCCACCGCGCGAAAGAGAAGCTCCACCGCGGCGTCGAGCTCGCGGAGCCCGGCCCCGCCGTCGCCTTTCCGCCACGCCTTTCGCCTGGCCGCCACCACGTGGCCCGTGATCCGCGCGAACAGTCGGGCCGAGGCCGCGGGCACCGCGCCGGCGAGCCGTTCCGCGGCCGGTCCCCGACCGAGCCGGGCCATCACGGTGGCCAGCGACACGTTCTCCACCTGGCGGGCCCGGCGGCCGGCCAGGATCGCGTTGATGTGCTGCCGCACGCCACCGAAGGGCTGCCGCAGCCGGCGGGCCTCCTCCTCGAGCCGGTGGCGATGGTCGGGCGGCAAGAAGCCCAGCAGCCAGCGGTAGAAGGCGTCGCGGTAGCCGGCGATCCGCGGCAGCAACTCGCCCAGACCGAGGGCCGCCTGCGTGGCGGCGGGGCCGCGGCCGGAGAGCCCCGAGGCCATCAGGATCACGCCGGCCAGCACCGCCGCCGACTCGAGTTCGAGCTCCCCGGCCGTGGCCGACTCGCGGCCGGCCCGAGGTGCCTCACGCGGCCACGAGAGAATGCCGTCCAGCGTCGCCTGCTGCAGCACCATCCGCCGGTAGCGGCCCTCCTCGTCGATCCGCTGCGGATCCCAGAGGCCGAACAGATAGTTGGGCCGGCTGGCGGCCGGATGGAGGAAGTCGAAGGCCCGGGGATCGAAAGCGAGCTCCTCCATCGCCTCGAGCTCGAAGTCGGCCTGGTGCAGGAGTTCGGGGGGCGCCGCGGCGAGAATCTCGATCGCGCCGGCCACGAGATCGCGGTACCGACCATGGGCCGCCCCGGCGCCGGCTCGATAGAGCGGCACCGGCCGGACCCGTTCATGCGGATAGGGCTGCGACAGGCGGCCGTTCTCGAGCACCGCCACCGGCCGCCAGCCGACGTAGTCGTTGAGCCGCTCGAGCGCCGCCGCCATCAGCCGCTCGTCGTCATCCGCGGTCGCATCCCCGGCGGCCAGCTCGGCGAGCAACGACTGGGCCACCGCCATCACGAAGAACGGCCGCTCGATCCCCCCCGCCGACTGATGCTCGAGAAGGTCTGCATGAAAGCTGCGGTAGGCCTTGAACAACTCCCGGACGAGCTCGAGCATGCGCCGGGCCTGTCGGGCCTCCCGGAAGGCGGGCTGGTTGGCCTCGAGTTCCTGGAGCCGTTTCTCCAGCATGTCCACGACCAGCCAGGCCGTGACGGACCGCTCCTCGATGAGCCCGTCGGCGGCCGGGGGCTCGACCGCGGCGTACAACTCGTTCACCGCCCGCCAGACGCTCGGGTCGAACGACCCCGAGGAGAAGTTCAGATAGCCGACGACGACGCTGGCCGGGTCCCGCGTGCCCCGCGGCGAATCGTCGGATGCCATGCGTCGCGGAACCTTCGTCGAATCGCTGAGACCAACCGGCGAGCTCCGGGGCGAGCCGGGCCATGCGGCCACCGTGCGGACCGGGCCGGCACGACCCGCAGCCATGACACGACCGTCACGACCAGGACCAGCCTAGCATTTTTGCGGGGCTGAAAAGGCGAACTATCCTTGCCTCGACGCCGATCTGGCTGGCCGCGACCCGCGGCCGGCGCGGCGGACAGCCCCCGGGAACGTGGATCCATGATTGGCACCCTGTTTCGGCACCCCGGCCAGGTCGTCGTACCGCTGGTTCTGATGACGCTGGTCGGTGGCAGCGCCGCGGCCCGGGGCCAGTCTGGGCTTTGCGGCACGGCGGCCGACGAGCTCGTGGCGGCACGCTTCGGTCTGGAGCGGGAATGGATCGTGCAGGTGCCGTTCGACTCCGCGGCCTCGCGGCTCGAGCAGGTCGTGGTGGGAGATTCGATCGTCGTGGCGCAGGGAGGCGATGGCGGTGTCGCGGCCATCGCGGCCGCCTCGGCGGCCGGTGGCCCGCGTCGCGGCACCGTCGTCTGGTCCAAGGGGTTGGGGAGCACGACGGCGCCGATCGAGGCGGCCGGCATCGGCCCGGAACTGGTGACCATCGCCCGTGGCCAGGACTTGATCGCGGTCGATGCCCGGACCGGCGAGACCCAGTGGACCCGGTCGTTGCCGACCGTGGCTTCGAGTTCCGCGGTCCCCTCGGCCGGCTGGGTCTACGTGCCGCTCGACGCCGGCGGCATGCAGCGGTTCCCGGAAGATCCCCGGGCCAAGCCCATGGCGGCCGACGAGCCGGCAGCGGCCGACGAGCCGGCAGCCGGCACGACGGCCCCGACCACTGCCCCGCAGCCGGGCGATTCGCTCGCGCCGCTCGACATCAGCACGGACGGAGAAGTTGACTTCCCCCCGCTGGCGTTTCGCGGCGGCATCCTCTGGTGCGGCGCCGACGGCCGGATGTCGGCGCTCGTTCCCGGAACCGACTCGAGCCAACGGCTCGACTTCGACCTCGGCAGCCCTGCCGCCGGGCCGCCGGTGGTGCATGACGGCGACATCTTCGTGGCCACGCGGGCGGGCGACGTGGCGCGGATCACCCGTTCGCCCACGGGCCTTTCGGCCAGTTCGGGCTTCATGGTCGTGAACGGAGAAGACGGCAAGGAGGTTCGCGTTCCCTTTACCGGCTGGCACACGGTCATCGACGAGGTGCCCGAGGGCAGCCCGCTCGTCGGGGGCAAGACGGTGGTGCTCTCGCTCGGGCCGGATGGCGTGGCGGCCTTCGCCGCCGACACCGGAGATCCGCTCTGGCAGGAGCCCGCCATGGGGCGACCGCTGGCCATCATCGGCGACGTGGTGTGGTGCCTCGAAGCGACGGGCTTTCTCGTGGCCCGCGACCTCGCCACTGGCGCCCGCATCGGCCGGCTCTGCCTGGGCTGCTTCACGCTGCCGGTCGTGAATCCCGCGGGCGAGCGGCTCGTGCTCGCGAGTCCGGGCGGCCTCGTGGTCTCGCTCGCCCCGCGGCGGACCGTGGCCCCGCAGCCGCCGGTGCCGCAGCCCCCCGTGCCGCAGCCGCCCGTGCCGGCCGACGGCGCCGACGCCGATCCAGCCGAAGAGCGGTAGCCGCCGACATCGCTGCTTACGCTCGTGGCCGGACAGGCACCCGCTTGGCCGGATCCTGCCGGTAGGCCTCGGCCAGGAGCCCATAGAGCGTCGAGTCGTGCCGCAGCAGGCGGTGCGGATCCTGGAAGAAGCACTCGCTCGCCACGGCGAAGAACTCGACCGGGCTCTCCGCCGCGTAGTCGTCGAAGGCCAGGCTGCGGCCCTCGTCGAGCAGTTCGTCGAACCGTGTGCGACAGTCGGCGACCGCCTCCCGCCAGCGGCGGGCGGCGGCCCGGGGCAGCGGCGGGATCCCGTCGATCTCGCCGTCGAGCAGATCCACGAGGTGGGCGCACTCGTGGATCACCACGCTCCGCGGGCCGTCCCGGAGCCGGGCTCCGTCGCGGACGCCCGACCAGGAGAGCACCATGCTGCCGCCCCCCCAGGTTTCCCCTAGCCGGGCCTCCTGCCACGCGAGCTCGCCGCCCCCGGCCAGCGGCGTGACCCGGGGCACGAGGTAGTCGCCGGGATAGACGAGCACCGACTTGAGCCGGTCGAACCACTCCTCCTCGAAGCCGAGCGCCACGATTCCCGCCTGGGCTGCGATCGTCACCCGCACCTCGTCGGTGATCTCGAAGCCCCGGCAGCCCTCGAACCGTTTTTCCTCCAGGAAGACCGCGACCCAGCCGTGCAGCCGCGCCGTCTCGTCGGCGTCGAGCCAGTCGGCCTGCCGCACGCCCTTGCGGATGATCTCCCGCCAGGCGGCGGGAAACGACCGCTCCTGGATCGCCCGCCGGCGACGGGATCGCAGCCACGCCAGCATCAGGGCCTCGACTGAAAGGGCCTCGACTCGCCGGCGGTCAGGGAGACGGCGGCCCCAGGGGCAGCCGGCGCGAGAACAGGTCGATGGCCAGAATCAGGCAGCCGATCGCCAGGGCCACGAAGGACAACAGCAGCATCGCCGTGTCGGTGTTCATCGGGGCGCGGCGGTTGTCGCGGTCGGTGTCCTTGGTCATTGAGGCCGCCCTGCAAGTTTCACGCGGGTGGTCACTCGGTCGCCCTGCTGGGCGATGCCGCGGGCATAGGCCTTCACCAGCCGGGCCACCGCCCGGTCGGACCCGACGCTCGTGACCACGGCCCGGCCCACGTATTCCCCGCCCCGGTAGATTTCGAGCACATGCTCCAGCTGGAGGCCGTCGTCACTGCCGAGCGAGACCTCGATCGCTCCCGCCGCCACCGCGATCACCTGGCCGTCGAGCTCGGGCACCCGGTCCTTGGGCAGGCTGTCGATGTCGAGGCCGCTCTGCTTGAGGAGCAGGCGGGCGTTGACGAGCTGCTTCTCGAGCTGCGCCTTGCGCTCCTCGGCGATCGTCAGGAACGACTTCGACTCCGCCAACTGGGCCGAGAGTTCGGCCGAGCGGTCCACCTGGGAGTCGACCTTCGCCTGCTGTTCGGCGACCTTCTTCGTGAGCTCGTCGACCTGGACGCGGGCCTCTTCGAGATCCTTGGTGGTCTTCTCGAGCAGCGCGACCTTCTGCCGCTGGTCCTCTTCCCGCTTCTCCTTCTCCTCCTTGAGCGTCGTCAGCTCCTTGTCCTTCTGGACGATCGCCGACTGGAGCTTGGCGACCACCTGATCGCGGGCCTGCTCCGACTCGGCCACCTGCTGCTGGAGCCTGTTGATCTGAGACTCGAGCTTGGCCCGCTCGGCCTCCGCCTGCTCGAGCTGGTGCTTGTAGCCCGGCAACTGACCGGGCAGACAGGCCTCGGGCCGCCGTTCGACCTCGGCCTTCCAGTCGACGTGGGAGAAGTAGATCGCGCCGGCGAACGTCATGAGCACCAGGCTCATGATGAAGACGGCGAACAGAAAAATCTTCCCGATGATGTTCATGGCAACTGCCTCGCCGCGGCGGGTGGCCCGGTGACATGGACCCCGGCCGCCCCTGGAACTTTCATTGTCGGCCGGAACCGGCCACCGGGGCAAGCCGCCGCGTGACCAGCCATTCCAGCGCCAGCACCGCCATGACCGCCAAGGTCGCCCCCGTCGGCAGGGTTCCCGTCGTCAGCCAGGGGCTCGGCCGGCCGTCGCGCCGGACTGCCACCCGGAGCGGGGAGGTGTCCCGCCTCGGGCCCCGGGTTAGCAGCCGGCCCGAGCCATCGATGGCCGCGGAAAAGCCCGTGTTGGCCGCGATCACCAGGGGCGTCCGCACCTCGACGGCCCGGAAGATGCCGGCGGCCAGATGCATGTCGAGTTCGCTCGAGCCCCAGAACCAGCCGTCGTTGGTGAGGTTGACGAGCACGTCGGGCCGCCGCCCGGCGGCAGTCAGCCGCCGCACGATGCTCCGCACGGCGCGGGGCAGGGCGGTCTCGTAGCAGATCGTGGGAGCCAGGGCGAAGCCAGCCACGTCGACCGCGACCGGCATCCGGCCCGCCGTCAGGCCGGCCGGCAGCGGCGTCAGCCGATAGAGCAGGGGAACCCGATCGCCGAAGGGGATGTATTCGCCGAACATCACCGGATACATCTTGTCGTAGCGGGCCAGCGGCCGGCCGGCGGCATCGAGCACCAGCGCCGTGTTGAAATAATCGGCTCCGCCACGGGCCCGCGGATCGAGCCGCTGGCGGTCGAGCCCCACGATCCAGGTCGTGCCATACCGCCGGGCGTAGACGGCCAGCGCGTCGAGCGTCTGCCCGGCGATCGCCGCGCGGCCCCGGGCCTGCCGCGTCGCCGCGTCGCCCTGTTCGTCGTCCGGCCCGAGCACCGCGGCGAGTTCCGCTTCCGGCTCCAGCACCGCCTCGAGCTCCGCTTCCG
>JBIIYH010000111.1:0-8459 GCA_044346905.1 Pirellulales bacterium | reverse complement strand
TCCGCTTCCGGCTCCAGCACCGCCTCGAGCTCCGCTTCCGAGAGTACCACCGCCGGATCGACCTCGACGAGCGACCACCGCCACATCGTCTCGGGCCAGACGATCACGTCCGGACGCTCCGGATGGGCCGGATCGGCAAGGCCGGCCAGGGTAAGCTCGTCGTAGTGGGAGAGCACATCGGCCGCGGCGGCCGGATCGTGCTTGAGCTCGGTGTCGATCGATCCCTGCACGAGCAGCACGTCGAGCGCGGGGCCGCCCGTGGGAGCCGTTGCCAGCCGCCAGTGGCCGTAGAGGAGACTCGCCCCGACCACCGCCGCGGCCGTCGCCGCCTCGCCGGCCGCGCGACCCGCCGTGAGCGAGCCGCGGCCCGCGGCGAGCACCGCGGCGAGCCCGGCCGCGCCGGCCATCACGACGCCCCCCACGCCGACCTCGCCCAGGGCGTCGGCCACCTGGATCAGCGCCGTCCAGCGCCACTGCGTGTGACCAAGCCCGGCGAACGTGAAGCCGCCAAGCAGGCTGCCCCGGAGTTGCTCGCAGGCGACCCAGGCGACCGTCGCCGCGGGGACCAGCGGCCACCGCCAGCGGTGCACGAGCCGCCGGGCCGTCCAGAGAAAGAGCGGTAGATAGCAGGCGAGATAGGCCGAGAGCGCAAGCCAGCCGATCGCGGTGGCCGGGTGCGGCAGCCTGAGCCAGTGGAGGGCCGGCAGCCAATACGCCAGGCCGCCGCACCAGGCGAGCAGGAATGGCCGTCGCAGGGGCAGGCTCGGCCGGCTGACGACCGCCAGCCAGGGCAAGGGCGCGAGCCAGGCCAGCATCCAGAGGTCGGCGGGCGGCTGCGCGAGAAACATCGCCAGGCCGCCGCCGATGAGCAGCCCGGAGATGGCGGCCGCGGGGGAAGCCCGCTCCGCTCGACTGGTCTCGCCGGGGCTCGTCATGCCGCGGCCCCGGCCGTGGGGCCCGGCGGCTCGAACTCCGCCACGGTCATGCCGGCCGCCACCGGCTCGTCTTCATCGACGAGCTGGGCGACGAGCCGGCCGCTCACCGGCGCCTCCAGGTCGACGGTCACGCCGCCGGCCACGAGCTCCAGCACCCGGTCGCCCGCCAGCACCGCCGCGCCGCTCGGCACCAGCCACAGCGATACCACGACCGGCACGCTCCCCAGGCCGAACTCGGGCACCACCAGCGCGACCCGCTGTGCACTCAGTCGATCCATCGCGTCACCGCTGCTCGCGAAGCCAGGCCAGCACGACCCGGCCCACCGCCTCGAGCGACTCGGCGGAGCACTGGTCGGGCGTGTCCCGGGTCGTGTGCCAGGCGGGGTAGTCGTGCTCGATGATGTCGCAGGTGGGGATCCGGCCGATGTTCCGCAGCGGCACATGGTCGTCGAGGATCTCCCGCCCGGGGCGGGGCACGAACTGCCGCACGCCCTCCCGGCGGGCGACCTCCCAGATCGCTTCCACCACGGGCCTGGTCTCGGGCCAGGAGAGGCTGTTGGCCTCCTGCCAGATCTCGAGGTCGCGGTCGGCCACCATGTCGACGATCACGCCGGCCCGGTAGACCGGCCCTTCGCCCGCCCGCTGCGCCGCTGCGTATTGCCGGGCGAAGTAGGTCGAGCCCAGGAAGTAGGGATCCCGTGGGCCGACCACATACTCCTCCGCGTCGAAGAGCACGAAGTCGATGCCCGGGCCCGACACCGACTCCATGAACCGGCCCAGTTCCATGAGCAACGCGACGCCGCTGGCGCCATCGTTGGCGCCGATGAAGACACCCCGCGGATCGACCGGGTCGCGGTCAGGATAGGGCCGGGTGTCGTAGTGGGCGCCGACCAGGATCCGCTCGCGGCGGTCGGGATGCCAGGTGACCAGCAGGTTCTCGATGTGGACCGGCTCGCCGGTGCGGCGGTCGCGGACGCGAAACGCCTGACCCGTGACCGTCGCCCCGGCGGCCCGAAAATGCTCCGCCACCAGCGCCCGCTGCCGGCGCATCGCCTCCGAGCCGCTCGGCCGCGGCCCGAGCCTGCAGATTGCCTCGAGATGCGCGAAGGCCCGCTCGCCCGAGAACCGGTCCTCAGGCTGGGCCGGGGCTTCGGCGCGGGCCCCGCCCGGCAGGGCCAGCACCACCGACAAGAGCAGGGCGAGGCGGCGAGCGTTCACAGTGCACCGAAGCGCGATGGATCCGCGGGCCGCGACCGGCCCGCCCCCGGCAGTGTATGACGAATGCTCCCGGCAGCGGGCCAGGTTTCCCGGGCCGGGTACACTCCGCTCACCGCCCGCGGCTCCGGCCGCGACGTTTTCCCCGAAGTGCGCTTCCCATGCCCAGTCCGTTCTCCGAGACCACTCCGCCCCGGCCGCTGGTCGTGTCGCTGGCGATCGGGCTGGCGCTCGTTCTCGCGACCCACGCCGGTGCCGGCGGAGGCCCCGAGAACCTGTTCGTCGTGGTCAACTCCACCAGCAGCGACAGCCTCGCCGTGGCCAACGCGTTCGTGGCGGCCCGCGGCATCCCGCCGATCAACGTCTTCATGCTCCCCTGGGCCGGCAGCAAGGAGAACGTCACGCTCGAGCGATTCCGGGCCGAGATCCTCGGGCCGATCCTCACCGGCATCGATGCCCGCCGGCTCGCGCCCCAGATCGACTGCATCGTCTACTCGAGCGACTTTCCCTGGCGGATCGACTACCGCGAGGCGTTGCCTCCCGATCTCGTCCAGAAAGACACGTTTCCCTCCGGCTCGCTGACAGGGATGACCATGCTCCTGGGGGCCGTCGCCAGCGGCACCCCGGCCTGGCTCGATCCCTCGAGCAACGACTACTTCCGGCCGCTGGCACCGGATGGCGTGCCGCTGGAAACCGTCGGCTTCCGCGGCTGGTACGGCTGGGGAGACGACGGCCGGCTCCTCGAGGCGGGCGGCAACCGCTACCTGCTCTCCGTGATGCTCGGCGTGACCTCGGGGCGGGGCAACACGGTGGCCGAGGTGGCGGGGTATCTGGAGCGGGCTGCGGCGGCCGATGGCACCCGGCCCGCGGGAACCGTCTACCTGATGACCAACGGCGATGTCCGTACGACGACCCGGGCCGGCGTCTTTCCCGCGGTCGTCAAGGCCCTCACCGCCTTGGGCGTCAAGGCGGAGATCGCCTCGGGCACGCTCCCGCAGGGCCGGCGGGATGTGGCCGGGCTGACAGCCGGCACGCCCAGCTTCGACTGGCCCGCCAGCCGCAGCGCGATCCTGCCCGGCGCGATCTGCGAGAACCTGACCAGCTTTGGCGGCATCTTCACCCCGTCCGCGGGGCAGACGCCGCTCTCGGAGTTTCTCCGGGCCGGTGCGGCCGGCTCCAGCGGCACCGTGATCGAGCCGTTCGCGATTCAGGCGAAGTTTCCGCACCCGGGCATCCACGTCCATTACTGCCGCGGGGCGAGCCTGGCGGAGGCGTTCTATCAGGCGGTGAACAGCCCCTATCAGCTCCTGGTGGTGGGAGACCCGCTCTGCCAGCCGTGGGCGGAGATTCCCCGGGTCGAGGCGGTGCTGGCCGACGGCGGCGGGCCGCTCGGCCCCGGTGCGACCCTCTCCGGCACGGTCACGATCGAGCCCCGCGGCTCGCTCGGCTCGCTCGGCTCGGACGGATCGGTCGATCGCTTCGAGTTGTTCGTCGACGGCGTGCGGCTGGCCTCCTGCGGCCCGGCTGGCCGGCTCACGATCGATACCACAACGCTCGCCGACGGCCATCACGAACTGCGGGTGGTGGGGGTCGCGGCCACGCCGGTGGAGACCCAGGGGCGGGCGGTGATCCCCGTGGTGTTCGCCAACCACGGCCGCTCGCTCTCGATGACGGCCACGCCCCAACGGGTGTCGTTGGCCGGGAGCGTGAAGATCACCCTTGCGGGCGAATCGCTCGACGGCGTGCTCGTGTTCGCCACCGGTCGCGTGCTGGGACGGCTTCAGGCGGCGTCGGGCGCGATCGACGTGCCGGCCGTGATGCTGGGCCGCGGGCGGGTGACGATCCATGCCACCGGCCGGGCCGGCCGATCGCGGGCCGAGTCGGTCAACGCGTCGCCGGTCACGGTGACCGTGGGCGACTGACTTTACGGCGGCAATGCCATCCATGGCCATTGCCGCCTTGCCGGGCCTCCGCCCGGCGGGGCATCCCTGCCCCCGGCGGGCTTGCCGGGCCTCCGCCCGGCGGCCGCACCTCCGGGCGGCCGTGCTCGTGCGCGTTCTGGCGCGCGGCGTTCGTTCAGACGAATCATTCTGCCGCATCGTCAACCGTTTGACGGCTCGGGGTGGCCCGTGCCAGCCGAGCGGCGTTGTCAGCAAGCGCAGGCAGGATGCCGAAGCGCAGCTGGCATCGAGCGACCGGAGGGCAGGATGCCCGCAGGGAGCGTCCGGCGAGGCGGCACGGGCCACCCCGAGCCTGCGGGACGCACGGCGTCCGGCGAGATGCCGTGCGGCCTGCGTGCGGTTATTTCGCGGCAGTCCCGCGGTGGGCGCGGGAGAGATGGTCGATGAAGTCGCTGCCGGCGTCGTTGAGCACGAACACCTCGCTGGCGGTGTCTGCCGCATCCCGCGGCCGCACGATGCAGATCACCTCGGCCTTGCCCTCGTGGCGCCGAACATGGTCGAGGAGCGCCTGCTCGCCGGGCGTGAGCGCGGCTCGCGCGGGTGGCGCCGCACCGGCCGTCGCCGGCGGAGCCGGCTCCGCGGCGGACGTCGGGAAGGGGGCCGCGGCCTCAGCCCCGGCCTGGCCGCTCGGCGGGCCGGCGGTCGAGGTCGTGGGCACGGCGTCGGCCCGGTCGCGGCGATCGAAGGAGACCGGAGGCATCGCATCGGGCATGGCCGGGACGTGGGCCGAGCCGCCGGCGGCCAGGGCGTCGGCACCGGCGCTGGGATAGACGTTGCGGTACACGAAGGCGAGCCCCGCCTCCTCGAGCTGCTCGTGGATCGAGGGCAGGGCCGCGAACAGCCCCTCGTTGTCGGCCGGGTCGGCGGCATTGCAGACGCCGATCAGCGTGCCGTCGATGGCGAACAGGCCGCCGCCGCTGCGGCCCTGCACCGGCTGCCCCGCCACCTGCACGTTGGCCGGGCCCAGATACTTGTCCACGGCGGTGATCCGGCTGTGGTGGATGGTCGGATCGTTGCCGCCGTTGCAGCCCACGGTCACGACCGACTCGCCGGGGGTGACCCGCCTGTCGGCCGATCCCACGCGAACCGCCTCCAGTGGTGCGTCGGTGAAGATGCTCACGAGCGCCAAGTCGCGGCGCAGATCCCAGGCCACGACCTGCCCCGCGACACCCCGGGGCCCACCCGCCGCGAACAGGTCGACCTCGACCCGCCCCTTGCCCTCTGAGTCGCGAAAGATGTGGCCGCAGGTGAGGATCAGGGCCTCGCCCTGCCGGCAATCGATCACGGTGCCGGTGCCCCAGGAGACGCCGGAGCTGTCCTCGACCCGCAGCCGTGCGCTGGCGGCCATGAGCGTGCGCTCGAGCGCGTCCCGCGGCGGCTCGCCGGCCGGCGGAGCGACGGAGGCCGCGGGCATCACGCTCTCGGCCGGCGGTGCGGAGGCAAATGCCGCGGCGGTATTCGGCTGCGGCACGGAATTCAGCGGCTGCGGCACGGGCTCGGCGGCAGCGGTCCGAATCGGTGCCTCGGTGGCCAAGGGTGCGGCGGCCTCTCGCACGGGCAGCGGGATGCCGGGCTCGGTGGGTGGCAGGGCGGCGGGGGGCGGTGCCTGACCGCCGAGCGGGGCGGCGCTTGCGGCCAGCAGCCGCTCGAGCTCGGCCCGCGTCGTCGCGCCGTTGATCCGACCCGCCTCGTGCCCTTTCACCAGCAGCAAGTAGCAGGGAACGCCCGTCACACCGAAGCGACGGACCAGGTCGGTCTCGCGATCCACGTCCACATGCCTCACGACCCAGCCGGCGTTGGCGACCTCGGTCACGATCGGCGCCATCTGCCGGCAGGGCCCGCACCAGCTGGCGGTGAAGTCGAGTAGCACGACCTCGCCCGCGGCCGCGGCGGCCGCGGGGCTCGGCGGAGGGGCGGCTGCCCCCGACGCGGCCGCGACGATGGCCACGAGGGCCACGACCAGCGGGAATCCACAGGCCGCCGGGCGGGTCCACAGTCGGGCAGGCAGGGTCTTCATGCGTCGTTCCAGGGTCCGCTCGGGGCGGTGTGCAGGAACCCGCGGCGACTCCAGGCCGCGTCGCGGGGGGTGGGATACTGCCCCGGTCCGCGACGCGTCACAAGCCCAACTTGGCCCCCCGAACCCTGCCGCAGGCTTGCCCAGCCACCCACGGCGACCGGTGTTTCCTCGTCGGCTCGCGGCTTTCTACAATCCGCCTCGCCAGCAGTCGCTCCCGAGCCGCACCCGCATGCCCGACCCTCGCCCGCGCCGCATCCTCGTCACCTCGGCGCTGCCCTACGCCAACGGCCACATCCATCTGGGGCACCTGGTCGAGTACATCCAGACCGACATCTTCGTCCGCTTCCAGAAGCTCCGCGGCCACGAGGCGATCTATCTCTGTGCCGACGACACCCACGGCACCGCGATCATGATCCGGGCCCGGGCCGAGGGACGCAGCGAGCAGGAACTCGTCGCCGACATGCGGGCGGCCCATCTGGCCGACTTCGCCGGCTTCCAGGTGGCCTTCGACCACTACGGCTCGACCGACAGCGACTCGAACCGCCGGCTGTGCGGCGAGCTGTGGCAGGCGTTGCGGAAACGAGATCTCGTCGTCACCCGGGAGGTTCGCCAGCTCTACGACCCGGAGGCGGGCGTGTTCCTGGCCGACCGGTTCGTGAAGGGCACCTGCCCGAAGTGCCGGGCGGCCGACCAATACGGCGACTCCTGCGAGCAGTGCGGCGCCACCTACGCCCCGGCTGAGCTGATCGATCCGACGAGCACGCTCTCGGGGGCCGTGCCCGAGGTGCGGTCGGCCGAGCACTTGTTCGTGACGATCGAGGCGCTCCACGGCTTCCTCGCCGACTGGACGCAGGCCTCCGGTGCGCTCGACCCGCGGATCGCCAACTACCTCGCCGGCCACTTCCTCGGCGAGCCGCTTCGCGACTGGGACGTCTCCCGCCCCGCCCCCTACTTCGGCTTCGAGATCCCCGATGCCCCGGGTCACTTCTGGTACGTCTGGTTCGACGCGCCCGTCGGCTACCTGGCGGCCACCGCCGAGTGGTGCGCCGCGCACGGCGGCCGGCTCGACGACTGGTGGAGCCGCGACCCGGCCGGTCGGCCCCGGTCCGAGATCCACCACTTCATCGGCAAGGACATCGTCTACTTCCACACGCTGTTCTGGCCGGCGATGCTCGAGGCGGCGGGGCTGGCCCTGCCGACGAAGGTCCGGGTGCACGGCTTCCTGACCGTCAACGGCCAGAAGATGTCGAAGAGCCGCGGCACGTTCATCCTGGCCCGGACCTACCTCGACCATCTCGATCCCGCGATGCTGCGGTATTACTACGCGGCCAAGCTCTCGGGCGGGATCGATGACCTCGATCTCAACCTCGAGGAGTTCACGGCCAAGGTCAACGCCGACATCGTGGGCAAGGTGGCCAACCTCGCCAGCCGCACCGCCCGGTGGCTCGAGCCCACCGGCCTGGCCGCGACCTATCCCGACGACGGCGGCCTGTTCGCCGCCGCGGCCGCCGAGGGGGAGGCGATCGCCGCCGCCTACGAGGCGGGCGACTTCGCCCGGGCGATGCGGATCGTGATGCAGGCGGCCGATCGGGCCAACGCCTACATCGACGCCGAGCAGCCCTGGAAGCTCGCCAAGGCGGGCCCCGAGGCGGCCGGCCGCCTCCAGGCCGTGGCCAGCGTGGCCCTGAACCTGTTCCGACAACTGGCCGTGTATCTCGCGCCGGTGCTGCCGCGGCTCGCCGAGCAGGCGGGCGATCTCGTGGGGGGCCCCATCCGTTCCTGGGACGAGGCGGCCACGCCGCTCGTGGGCCTGCCCGTGGCGGCCTTCGTGCCGCTGGCCCGCCGGGTCGATCCCGCGGCCGTTGAGGCGCTGCTGGCCGCAGCGCGACCGGCCGAGCCGAGCGAATCGAATCTCAAGGGAAACACCAAGGCAACCACCAAGGGAGGACTGACGATGACCGACACCCCGCAAGACCCCGGTGCCGATCCGGCCGCGCCGCTCGAAGCCGAGCCGCTAGCCGCCGAGTGCACGATCGACGACTTCACCAAGGTCGACCTGCGGGTCGCCCGGATCGTCGCCGCCGAAGAGGTGCCCGAGGCCAAAAAGCTCCTCAAGCTCACCGTCAGCCTCGGAGGCGACGTGCGGCGGACGGTGTTCGCCGGGATCAAGGGCTTCCACGACCCGGCCGCGCTCGTGGGGCGGCTGGTGGTGGTGGTGGCCAATCTCGCACCGCGGCAGATGAAGTTCGGGCTGAGCGAGGGCATGGTGGTGGCGGCCAGCGGCGCCGGGGCCGAGGGCGTGTTCCTGCTCTCGCCCGATTCGGGCGCCCT
>JBIIYH010000043.1:0-15769 GCA_044346905.1 Pirellulales bacterium | reverse complement strand
GAAAGTCGGGCAGCGTGAAGTCGCGACGGATACGCGAGCCATCGTGGGTCAGCCGCCAGGCGGGTACGGCGGCCAGGTGGGCCTCGGCCTCGGCGGGCGTCAGCTTCGGCACGCCCCCTTCGCAGGGCACGCACTTCTTGGCGGTGAGATCGGCAGGGGTCGGTTGCTTGGTCATGCCCCCAGTGTAGCGGGCTCGGGGTCGCCCGTGCCATCTCGCCGGACGTCTTCCGGTGTGGGCTCTGGGTCGCCCATGCCATCTCGCCGGACGCTCCCTGCGGGCATCCTGCCCTCCGGTCGCTCCATGCTGGCTTCGCTGCGGCATCCTGCCTGCGCTCGCCAGCAAGGCCGGCTCGATTGGCATGGGCGACCCCTCGCAGCCCAACGGTTGATCATGGGCAGGCGGAAACAGATGAGATTCGTCTAAACGCACGCCGCCCGCCACAACGCGCACGAGCACGGCCGCCCGGAGGTGCGGCCGCCGGGCGGAGGCCCGGCAAGCCCGCCGGGGCCAGGGATGGCCCGGCGGGCGTGTAGCCAGAGGCCCGGCAAGGCTGCAGGGGGCATGGATGCCCCTGCCGCCGTGAAGTCAGTACCGTCCCTGAAAGCCGGCGAAGCCGCCGTGGATGATCGTCTCACCGCCGGCGGTGATGCCCGACAGGGAATCGGGCGAACTGATCAGCGCTGGCCATTGGCCGTCGGCCTGGGCGATGTTGCCCACGCCCACCACGCGGTAGCCCATCCACAGGCTCCAGTGCTCGGTCACGTCCCAGGCGATCCCCGTGTCCACCGAGCCGAGCCAGCTGAACACGCCCAGCTCCGAGTAGGCCCGGGCGGGCGCGCCGCCGGTGAACGTGGCCTGGGTCCCGTTGGCCCCGGCGAGCGACGAGGTGTTGGTGATCGCGTTGCCGCCGATCATGAACTTCGGCACCACGTTGAATCGCAGGCTCGGCAGGAACCGCCAGTCGAACTTCGCCCCCACCTGCCCGCCGTAGATGTTGTTGTTGGTGGCCACACCGAGATCGATGGCCCCGATGGCGGGGTCGCCCGAGCCGCTGGTGAGCGTGAGCTGATCGTTGACCTGGAAGAAGCGGAAGCCCGCCAGCCACATCAGGTTCACGGCCCGCTCCCGGGGGAGAAACTCAGGCCGATCCCAGAGCGAGTAGACCCAGTTGATCTCCACGTCGTTGACGACGTCGGCCCGCACGATCTCCTGCTGGGCGGCGCCGGTGAGGAAGTCGGAGGCCGCAATGCCGCCGACGCTCGCGGTCGGCGCCTGCGGGATCGCGTCGATGCCGGGCGGGCCGGCCGCGAGCGTGGCCGAGGAACCCATCTGGTAGACGCCCCAATAGATCATCTCCACCGCATGCTGCTGCCGCGGCCCAAACCAGCGACCAACGTGGAGATCGACGCCGCCGGGCCAGCCGAAGTCGGCGTCGCTGGTCAGGAGCTGGCTGCCGGCGAGCGGCTGCATGGTGGCCGTGCCGGAGGGAAGCGTGCGGGTCATCACCAGGCCGCTGGCCCCGAAGAACCACCGCGGCCAGCTCCGCTCGCCGCCCGGGTCGATCCGCGTGGGCATCCCCACGAAGCTTGGCTCCGCGAACGGCTCAGCCAGGTACATCGGGGGCGGCTCGACACCCTCGGCCCCGGGCAGCGGCTCGACGGCGCAGGCCACGGCTGCCCATCCGGCCAGGCAGGCCGCGAACGCGAGGCGAGAGAGGGCGTGATGGCGAGGGCTGCGCATGCGGATCTCGACCGGCGGCCGGGGACGGACTCGGGCGGGCGGGAAGGGTCTTGGCTGCGGCGGCCCGGGTCAAGGCCGGAAAAAGGAGCGGCAAGCTGCCCCGCAGCTCGCATCCCCCGGCTCGCGCCGGGGGCTTCCTTGGCGGCTGTCCCCTTTCTCCCCGCCCCCAAGTCTGGAAGACTGCGGCACATGGGAAAGCCCCGTAACGCCCGCACCCCCGCCCCGACCGATCCGTTCGCCTGGCTGGCCACACGCATCGACTTCGAACGCACGCCCCCGCGGGCGGCGCCGGCCGCCTTCGGCCTGGCCCGGATGCGGCGGCTGCTGGCGGAGGTGGGAAACCCGCACCACGCGCTCGCCGTCGTGCACGTGGCGGGCACCAAGGGCAAGGGCTCCACGGTGGCGATGCTGGCGGCCATCCTCGAGGAGGCGGGGCTGCGGACCGGCCGCTACATGTCGCCCCATGTCCACGGCGTGGAGGAACGGATCTGCGTGAACGGGCTGCCGATTTCGTCGGCCGATCTGGCGGCGGCCTGCGGCATCGTGCAGCCGGCCGTGGAGGCGATCGACGCGACGGCGACCCGGCGGGGCGTCGCCGGCCCCACCTGGTTCGAGATCGTGACGGCCTTGGCGCTGGTCCACTTTGCCCGGGCACGGGTCGAGATCGCGGTCTTGGAGACGGGCCTCGGCGGCCGGCTCGATGCGACGAACGTGGTTCGACCGTTGCTCTCGGTGATCACGAGCATCAGCTACGACCACATGGGGCTGCTCGGCCGCACGATCGGCCGGATCGCCGGTGAGAAGGCGGGCATCATCAAGCGGGGCCGCCCGGTCGTCAGCGGTGCCCGGCAGCCCTCCGCCCGGCGGGTGATCGCCGCCACGGCCCACCGCCGCCGCGCCCGGCTCGTGCAACTCGGCACCGACTTCACCGCCCGCTACGAGCCGCCCACCGCCGTCGCGGCCCTCGCCCCGGGCTCGGTGGTGGTGCAGCTGGCTGGCGTGGCCGACCGCACCTACCGGCTGGGAATGGCGGGGCGTCATCAGGCCGACAATGCCGCGCTCGCGGTGATCGCAACGCGGGAACTCGCTGCCGCCGGCTGGCCGGTGGACGACGGGGCGATCGCCCGCGGCCTCGCCCGGGCGACCCTGCCGGCGCGGATCGAGGTGATCTCGCAGCGGCCGCTGGTCGTGGTCGATGCGGCCCACAACGTGGCCTCGATGGAGTCGCTGCTCGAGACGGTCGGCCCGGCGATCGCAACGCGGCGTCCGCGGGTGCTAGTGTTCGCCGCCAGCCGCGACAAGCAGCTCGAGGAGATGCTGGCCGCGGCCCGCGGCGGGTTCGAGCAGATCGTGGTCACCCGCTACCTGACCAATCCCCGGGCGGCTCCGCTCGATCGCCTCGTGGCCGCCTGCCGCACGGCCCGCCTCCCCACGCCCCTTGTCGCTCCATCACCGCCGGAGGCCCTGCGGCTCGCCCGCCGTCTGGCCAGCCCGAGCGGCAGCGTGGTCGTGGCCGGGAGTTTTTTCCTGGCCGGGGAGCTCAGGCGCTAACGCAAGTGGCTGGGAAAGGCTTCAGCCCCCTTTTCGCCGGCGCGGCCAGGCCAGGGAAAGGGCTTTGCGCGGCGAAAGGGGGCCGTCCCCGGCGTCAGTCCACGGCCGCAAACACGTCGAGTGCCTTCGCGAGCACGGCGTCGATCTCGCGGGGCAACACGTCGCTGGACACCGCGGCCACGGCCGTCTCCCCCGGTGGCGACACCGCGCCCCGCCGGCGCCGCCAGTCCCGCAGCCGGGCGACCGCCTCGGCCGTGGGCGTGACCTCGAAGCCGGCGTCGGGCAGCACGCCCCACGCCTCATCGTCCCCGGCGTGGGGCCGGCGATGGATCGGCTGGCGGCTGGGACGGAGGTATTCGGAAGTGGTGAGCTTGAGCAGGCCGCGGCCATCGGCCAGCGGCACCAGCGACTGCACCGTTCCCTTGCCGAAGCTGCGGCTGCCGACGAGCGTCGCGCGGCCGGCATCCTGGAGACTGGCGGCCACGATCTCGGCCGCGCTCGCAGACAGCCCGTCGATGAGCACGGCTACGGGCACGCCAGGAAGCACCTGCCCCGCCTCGGCCCGCCGCTCGTCGATGCGGCTGCCGCCGCCGTGGCGGCCGCGGGTGGCCACGATCAGGGCGTCGTCGAGCAGCATGTCGCTCACGGCCACGGCCGCCTCGAGCAGCCCGCCGGGATTGTCCCGCAGATCGAGCACGAGCCCGCGGAGTTCACCTTCCGCCGCGATCGCCTCGGCCGCCGCGGCCAGCTCCGCTCCCGTCTGCTCGCCGAAGCTGGTGATCCTCACGTAGGCCACGCCCGGCTCACCTTCGAGCATCCACGCCCACGAGCCGTCGGTGCGCCGGCGATCACCGTGCACGCTCTCGACCGCGACGAGTTCGCGAACGAGCGTCACGTCGCGGGCCGACGCACCGGCCGCCACGACCGAGGGGTCGAGCGTCTCGGTCCGCGGCGCCGCCGGCATGATGGTCACCGTGACCGCTTCACCGACCAGGCCGCGGAGCCGGTGCACGGCTTCGCGGAGCGGCCGGCCGGAGGTGGGCTGGCCGTCGATCGCGGTGATCCGGTCGCCCGCGGCGATCCCCGCCCGCCAGGCCGGTGCCCGGAACACGGGCGTGACGACGACGGGCTGCTCGGTGACGGCGTCGACCGCGAGTTCGAGCCCGACCCCGCCGAATCGCTGGTCGAGCGCCGACTCGAGGTCGGCGCGACCTTCATCCGTGAGGTAGGCGGAGTGCTCGTCGAGGGTGGCCACGGCGCCCGCCGCGGCCGCCTGGAAGAGTCGTTCTCCATCGACGTGTTGATAATAGCTCCGCTCGATCGCCCCGAGCACCTCGCCCAACCGCTGGGCCTGGCCGCTCCGCTCCCGGGCCGCGAGGGCGACGAGGCCCACGAGGCAGGCGGCGACCAGCAGGATGGCGTTGCGTTTGGGCATCGGGGCGGCCGCCGGACGGCGGTGCCGAAGAGCAGTCAGTGGATGTGGGCCACGCGGCCGGAAACGGGCAGGTCGGCGTCGTCAAACTCGAAGCCCTTCGGCACCACGGTCACTCCGGCGGCGGAAACCGTCAAGCCCCGGGCCGAATCCTCGTCGGGATCGAGCCCGATCCGGGCGCCGGCGGGCACGCGGACATCCTTGTCGATGATCGCCCGGTGCACGACCGCGTGGCGGCCGATATCGACGCCTTCGAACAGGATGCTCTCCTCGACGCGGGAGTAGCTGTTGACCCGCACCCCGGGACCGATGACGGAGCGGTGCACGCGGCCGCCGGAGAGAATCGCTCCCGGGCAGACGAGGCTGTCGGTCGCCTCGCCCCGCCGGCCGTCTGGCCCCTCGTCGGCGAACACGAACTTCGGCGGTGGGTAGGCGGGATGATGGGTGCGGATCGGCCAGTGCTCGTCATAGAGATTGAGCTGGGGATCGACCTCGACGAGATCCATCGTGGCCTCGTAGTAGGCGTCGATCGTGCCCACATCCCGCCAATAGGCATCCCGCTTGCGGTTCTCGTCCCGAAACGGAAAGGCCTGCACGCCGTGGGCCTCGACCAGCCGCGGCAGCAGGTCGTGGCCGAAGTCGTGCCGACTGCCGCGGTCGTCGGCGTCGCGTCGGAGCTGCTCGAGGAGGAAGTCGGCCGAGAAGCAGTAGATGCCCATCGAGGCCAGGGCCTTGCTCGGATCCGCGTCGTAGCGGGGCGGGTCGGCGACCTTCTCGCGAAAGCCGCGAACGCGGCCCGAGCCGTCGACGGCCATCGTGCCGAACTCGGTCGCGTCCGCCCGCGGGATCGGCAGCGCGGCCACCGTCACCTCGGCACCGCTCGTCTCGTGGGCCGTGACGAGCGCCTGGTAGTTCATCTTGTAGATGTGGTCGCCGGCGAGCACGACGACCAACCGCGGGGCGGCCTGCTCGAGGGAATAGATGTTTTGATAGACGGCGTCGGCCGTGCCCTGGTACCAGTGCTCGTCCACCCGCTGCTGGGGAGGCAGGACATCGAGAAACTCGCCCAGGTCGCGGCAGAAGAACCGATGCCAGCCGAGGTTCAAGTGGCGGTCGAGGCTGCGGGCCTTGTACTGCGGGAGCAGCAACAGCCGCTTGAGTCCGCTGTTGAGGCAGTTGGACAGCGCGAAGTCGACGATCCGGTAACTGCCGCCGAAGGGAACCGCCGGCTTGGCGCGGTCGCGGGTGAGCGGGTCGAGCCTGGCCCCGCGGCCGCCGGCGAGCACCACGGCCACCACGTCCCGCAAGCGGCGGGGATCGACATCGTGCGAACGCATCGCGTGAGGCTCCTCTGAATCCGCCGTCCGCTCCAACCAGGGAACGAATATACGCGCCCCCCCTTTCTGCTGGCGAACCGGATCCAGCGTCATCCGGCTTCCGGCCCAGCCCGAAGCCGACACAAATCCCCCAGCCTGCCAAGGCGGACACGCCGCTCTTCCGGAGTTCGCCCCGGGCCCTCCGCGGTCGGAAGCGGTCTGGCCAGGGCTGGTCCCCTTCCCTAGGCTCCCGCCCCGATCGGCCGATTCCGGACGATCCCCGTCATCACCCGAGGAATCCGATCGCCATGGCCAGCCGGTCGAAGCCAGAGCGTCGCCCCGAGCGCGGAAACGACTCCATGGAGGCGATCAAGCCGCTGATCGTGCTCGTGCTGTTCGGGACGATCCTCTACGGCGCCTACTCGGTGGTCCAAAAGGGTCCCTCGCCGGCCAGCGAGCAGTCCGCGGCCAGCGACGCGCCCCCCTTCACGCCGCCGGCGGTCGAGCTTTCACCGGCGCCGTTGGCCGCATCAGTCCCGGTCGCCCCGCCCGCGGCGACCGTGGTCGATACCCCGGCTCCGGCCGCTCCGCCGCCTCCCGCGGCCCAGCCGCCGGTCATCCCGGCACCGCCCACAGCCGTGGCCGCAGCCTTGCCGGTCGCGCCGCCGCCGGCGATCGACACAGGCTCTGTTCTGCCACCTCCGCCTGCAGCGCCGCCAGCAGCCCCCCCGGCTGGCGTCACCGAGGCTGCCGTCGCCGTCGGCGCGGTGGCCGGCCTGGCCGCGGGCGCCGCGGCCGCCACCGCGGCCACGGCCGCCCCGCCGCCCGTGGCTTCGCCTGCCGCTCCCACCTACCTCGCCGCCGAGTCGGCGCCGCCGCCGGCGCAGGAAGATGTCGCCGTGACTGCGGGCGACGGCGTCGAACGTCCCGAGCGGCTGGCCGCCCTCGCCCCGCCCTCGGCCGCGTCGCTGCCTCCCGAGATGCCGCCGCCGCCGGGCACCCTGCCGTCGTCGGCGGCCTTCGCCACCGCCTGGTCCGACGCCCACGAGAAGCTCTCGGCCGGCCGCTATGCGGAGGCCCTCACGGCCCTCTCAGTCTGGTACGACGACCCTTCGCTCGGCCTCGAGGAGAGCCACCGTCTCGAGGACCTGCTCGGTCAACTCGCCGGTACGGTGATCTACTCGCAGCAGGACCTGCTCCTGCCCCCGCATGTGGTCGCGCCGGGCGAGACGCTGCCCGCGATCGCCGGGTCACTCGGCGTCTCCTGGCAACTGCTCGCGAAGATCAACGGCGTCACCGACCCGATGCAGCTCGTGCCGGGGGAGCACCTCAAGCTGATCCGCGGGCCGTTCGATGCGGTGGTGAGCGTGGCCCGGCGGCGGATCAGTCTCCAGGTCGGCGGCGCCTATGCCGGCAGCTTCCCCGTCGCGGTGGGCCGCGGTTTTCTGCCGCGGGTGGGCAGCTCGCTGCCGATCGCCGAGATCCGCCGCGACGCCACCGCAGGCCCGGGGACAGGGCCGGCGATCCTGCTTGCTGACGGCCTCTCGATCCAGGCCGCCGACGACCCCGCCGTGGTGGCCGACGATGCGGCACCCGCGAGCCTCATCGTCTCGGTCCGCGACCTCACCGAACTGCTCGACATCCTCGGCCCCGGCTCGAGCGTCTTGGTCCGCCAATAGCGTTTGGGCACCGAGAAGTGCCGCGGGCCCGCGGCGCTTCGTGCACCGCGGGCCCATCGGTTTTTCGCGGCCCCTGCCCGGAGCCGCCTGTCGTCACCGGCCGACTTCAGGGCACGGCGAACCGAACGCCTACCGCACCGCCTCCTGCAGCATCTTCGAGTTGGGCACCGAGTGTCGCGCCACGCCGCCGGCTTCGCGGGTCTCGATGATCGTGGCCACCGGGCCCACCTCGCGAACGGTGCCCTCGAGGCCCGCCACGCTCACGTGGTCGCCCGCCTGGAGCCGCTGCCGCACGTAGTAGCCCGAGAGGATGCCCGCCATCACGTCGCGACCGCCCAAGCCGAAGGCGAGGGCGAAGCCCGCCGCCAGGCCGGCCGAGGCGATCAGGATCAGCTTCTCGAGCAGGGCGAACTGGATGCCCAACTGGTTGAAGGCCGCGATGAAGGTCAGGATCGAGAGCACCCAGTAGCAGCCGGCCGCGAGGTACTCCGCATAGGAGAGCCCCACCCGGTCGGCGCTCGTGGCCACCACGCCGCGGACGAAGGTCGCCGCCAGCAGGCCCACGACCACCACCACCGTCGCCACGAGCACCTTCGGGATGTAGTTCACCACTTCCCGCATGGCGAGCGAGACGCTCTCCAAGCCGAGGATGCTGAAGGCCGCCATCACGAACACGCTCATCAAGAGCCAGAACACGATGCCCCCCACGATCGCGGGCACGGGCCGGCGGATGCCGACGTCGTGCATGCTCCGGGCCAGGCCGCTCTTCTCGGCCGCCGTCTGGAGGCCGATCTTCTCGGCGATCACGCCGATCAGGCTCCCGATCCAGCGGGCCACCACGTAGCCGGCGACGAGCACGACCACCATCGCCACCATCTTCGGGGCCAGCATGATCACCTGGCTCCAGGCCTGGGTGAAGCTGTCCACGAGCGCCTCCCGCGAGGCGTTCACCGTGTCGCGGGCCGTCTCGGCGGCCGTCTGTCCGATCAACACAACGTCTGTCATCGTCTCTCTTCCTCCCTCGCGCCGCGTTGTCGCGGCCATGAGCCCGTCAGGCTGAACCGCACCACCGCCAGCACCGCACCCACGAACTGCACCGCCGCCCAGGGCAAGGCCTGGAGCGCGAAGCCGGCCACGTGGGCCGCGAGCAGCCGGGGATGGAGCTTTCGGCGCACGCCGGCCGTGAACTCGGGCGCCGTCGGCACCGGCGGCACGTCCACGTCGGCGAGGCGATCGAGCAGGTCCGTCACGGCTTCGGGTCCGCCGGTCTCGCTGGCGTCACCCCGCAGCCTCGCGGCCACGATCCCGGGCGACACAAGGTGAGTAGCCGCGAGCGCCCCTCGCGTCACAAAGAATTTCCGAGGCCGGTTTTCAGGGGCCAGGCAACCTCTCGCCCACACTAGGGAGCCTGCAGTCTCTCGCGGATCCGGCTGACGCGCATCCGCAGCGCGCCCGGCGTCGAGTCGAACATCTCGGCGAGGGCATCGTACTCGTGACCCTCGGCAAACTTCATCAGGATCAGGGCCCGATCCTCCTCGTCGAGCCTGCCGAGCATCCGTTCGAGGTCCTGGGCCGCCGCCACCGCCGTGGCAGGATCGGGGCCGGAGGCGGCGTGGGTCTCGGCCGGGGGCGGCCCCTCGCCCACTTCGGTCGTCTCCCGCTTCCGCCGTCGCGACCGCGACCGCCGCAGGGTGAGGCAGGTGCGGATCGCCACGCCATGCAGCCACGTGGCATAGCGACTGCGGCCGGCGAACTTGCCCCGCTCGAAGAACAGCCGCACGAACACTTCCTGCGCCGCATCCTCGGCGTCGTGCTGGCTGCCCATCAGCCGCCAGCAGACCCGCCACACCCGGTCGCGGAACCGCTCGACGAGCGCCGCGAAGGCGACACCGTCGGAGCCCTCGCGGGCGGCGAGCGCGGCGAGTTCCTCGTCGGTCGCCGTCGCGAGCGTGTCACCGCCTGGATCGCTCACGCAGGGCTCCCCTCATCCGACCAGCGCCGCCGCGGCCCGGGCGAGCGCCGCGTCGAGCGCCGCGGCCGCGGCCGCCTCCCCTTCCGGCCCCACCGCCTGCTCGCCCACAAGCCGCACGATCGGCTCGGTGTTGCTCGCCCGCACGAGCAGCCAGCCGCCAGGATAGTCGAGCCTGAGGCCGTCGAGCCGCCCGGGCTGAGCCTCGGGAAACGCCGCGGCGATCCGCTCGAGCCCGGCGGCCAGGCCCGGGCCGCGGGTCGCCGGCGAGAGGCCGACTTTTGTCTTTTTCATCACGAACCGGGGCAACGCGGCGGCCAGCTCGGCCACCGGCGTGAGCCGGTCGCCAGCGCACATCCGCTCGAGCACCAAGGCCATCGCCACGGCCGAGTCGCGGACAAGCACCACCCGCGGGTCGATCACGCCGCCGTTGCCCTCGCCGCCGAGCACGGCCCCGCAGGCGAGCATCGCATCGACCACGTTGGCCTCGCCGACGGCCGAGACATGGCAGGGCACGCCGTGGCGGGCGGCGATCGCGGCGGTCATGCCGCTCGTGGAGCAGTTGACCACGACCGGGCCGCGGGACCGCGCGAGCACCGCCTCCACGCAGAGCGCGAGCGTGGCCTCCTCGCCGAGATAGCGGCCCGCCGAGTCGGCGATCGCCAGGCGGTCGGCGTCGGGATCCTGGAAAAACCCGATCGCGGCATGCTGGCTTTCGATCCGTGGCAACAGGCCCGCGAGGTTCTCGGCCGTCGGCTCGGGCTCGTGCGTGAATCGCCCGTCGGGCTCGGCCCCCTCCGCGATCACCTCGCAGCCGAGAGCCTCGAGGAGCGGCAACGCCACACGACTGCCGGCGCCATGGCCGCAGTCGATCCAGACCCGGGGCCGATGCCGGCGGATCGCGGCCACGTCCACGAGCGCCGTCACGAGCGCCACATGGGCGGCGGTCGGGTCGATCACCGAGACCGTGCCGGTGCGGCCCGCGGCCGCAGGCACACCCTCCGGTCGCTCGAAGGCGGCGAGCACCTCGCGGCCGGCCGCCCCCGGCAGGACCCGGCCCTCGCGGCCGAAGAGCTTCATGCCGTTGTAGCGGGCCGGGTTGTGGCTGGCCGAGATCTGGATCCCGCCCGCGGCCGCCTGCTGGCGGACGGCGATCCCGACCGTGGGCGTGGCCGCCACGCCGCAGTCGATCACGTCGCGTCCCTCACGCTCGAGCCGCGCCGTAATCGCCGCGGCGAGCAACGGCCCGCTCTCGCGACCGTCGCGGCCGAGCACGATCGGCCCCGGCGGCAGCGTCGCGGCGAAGGCGGCGGCGTAGCGGGCGGCCACCTCGGGAGTGAGCGAGTCGCCCACCACCCCGCGCAGCCCCGAGACGCTCACGATCAAGGGCTCGGCGGGGGGACCGCCGGGCGGGACGGATGACGAGGGGTTCGAAGCGGTGTCGCTCATGCGGGCCGCAGTATAAAACGTGGCCTCGTTTCCGACCCGCCGACCCGGAGCCGCCCCATGCCCGCCGCCGACACCCACCTCGCCCGCCGCCTCGACGCGATCGCCGCCGCCCACGCGGCCGGCACGATCACGGAGCACTCGGCCGTCACGATGCGGGAGTGGCTGACGGCGCCGAGGTATGCGGAGTTTGCCGGCGAGCTCGCCGCCCTGATCGACAAGGGGTCGTGGCGAGAACTCGACGACGCCTATTGGACGGTGATCCCCTTCGGCACCGGAGGCCGGCGGGGCAAGATGTTTCCGGTCGGTTCCAACGCGATCAACGACCGCACGATCGGCGAGAGCGCCCAGGGGCTGGCCGACTACGTGCGGAGCGTGCTCTCCGGCGGTCAGACGCCCACCTGCGCGATCGCCCACGACACCCGCCACCGCTCCGAGCACTTCGCCAAGCTCTGCACCGAGATCCTGCTGGCGAATGGGTTCACCGTGTTCTTCCTGCGGGGCGTCCGCAGCACGCCCGAGCTCTCGTTCGCCGTGCGGCACACATCGGCGTCCTGCGGGATCATGGTGACCGCCAGCCACAATCCCCCCACCGACAACGCCGTGAAGGTCTACTGGGCCGGCGGCGTGCAGGTCTTGCCGCCGCACGACAAGGGGATCATCGACCGCGTGATGCAGGTCGAGACCGTCCGCCGCGAGCCCTTCGAGGAGGGCGTGGCGAGCGGCCGCGTGAAGTTCGTCGAACAGGAGGTGGATGCCGCCTTCGTGGCGGCCGTGCTCGAGCAGTCGGCCCCGGGGCCCCGCGGGATCTCGATCCTCTATTCGCCGCTCCACGGCGTGGGGGCCACGGCCGTCGTGCCGGTGCTGCGGGGCGCGGGTTTCGAGCGGCTCCGCGTGTTCGGGCCGCACGAGGCTCCCGACGGCGACTTTCCCAACGTGCCCGGCCACGTCGCCAACCCCGAGGTGCCGGCAGTGCTCGAGCCGGTGATCGCCGAGGGCCGCACGCGGGGCGACGACCTCGTGCTCGCGAGCGACCCCGACTGCGATCGGCTCGGCGCCGCCACGCCGCTCACGCGCTCGGCCGGCGCCGAGTGGCGGCCCTTCACGGGCAATCAGCTCTGCGCGCTCTTGTGCGAGCAGGCGATCGCGGCCCGTCGGGCCCGCGGCGAGGCCACGGCCGGCGACTACGTCGTGACCACGCTCGTGACCAGCGGCCTCGTCCGGCGGCTGGCCGAGGCCCGCGGGCTCGCCGTAGACGACGGCCAGCTCGTGGGCTTCAAGTGGATCTGCTCGGCGATCGACCGGCACGGCCCGGCCGGTTTCGTGTTTGGAACGGAGGAGTCGCACGGCTATCTGGCTGGCACGCATGTCCGCGACAAGGACGCGGCGGTGGCAGCACTCTTGATGGCCGAGCAGACGGCGGCCCTCGCCGCCGCCGGCCGCACGCCCCACGAGCTCTTGGACGAGCTCTTCTGCCGGTTCGGCTGCCACCAGGAGCGGACGGTGAACGTGATGCTCCCCGGGGCCAGCGGCATGGATCGGATGAAGGAGATCATGGCCACGCTGCGGGCCAAGCCGCCGGCGACCTGCGGCGGCCTCGACGTGGTCCGCACCCGCGACCAGGCCACGCTCACCACCTGGACGCCCGGCGGGAAGCCCGAGCCGTATGAAGGCGTGAAAAGCGACCTCGTGATCTTCGACTTGGCGGGGCTCCCGAATGCCGGCACCCGGCTCGCCGGCCGGTTCCCGGCGCTGGGCAACGCGGTGGCCGCGCGGCCCTCGGGCACGGAGCCGAAGATCAAGTTCTATCTCTTCGCAGTGGCCGAACCGTGCAGCCCGGGCGAACTGCCGGCCGCGAAGGCAACGCTCGGCCGCCGGCTCGACGCGATCGAGGCCGATCTCCGGGCCCTCGTCGGTGTTTAACATGGTCGGCGTCTAGGATAAGGGGTGATGACCACCTCTCCTGACGCCGCCGATGACCATCCCGAACGCCCGGCCGAGACGCTTCCGGCCGACACCGACGCGGCCGCCGCGGCCCGCGACCGTTCCGCCGCCGCGGAGAAGGTGAGGTCGTTCCCCACGACCCCCGGCGTCTACCTGATGAAGGACGCGGCCGGCCGGGTGATCTACGTGGGCAAGGCCAAGAACCTTCGCGCTCGGGCCGGCTCCTACTTCCTCAAGGCCGCCACCGAGGACCGCCGCACCGCCGACTTGGTCCGCGAGATCCGCGACATCGACTACCTCGAGGCCGAGAGCGAGGTGGATGCGCTCCTGCTGGAAAGCCGGCTCGTCAAGGACGTGCAGCCGCGGTTCAACAGCGATCTCAAGGACGACAAGACCTTCCCCTACCTGCAGATCACGACCCACGAGGATTTTCCCCGCGTGGAGTTCACGCGCACGCCGCGGCAGAAAGGCGTCAAGCTGTACGGACCGTTCACGAGCGCCGGCAGCCTCCGGGGGGCGATCGTGGTGCTCCAGCGGATCTTCAAGTTTCGCACCTGCACCCTCGACATCGATGCCGACGACGAGCGCTGGCGGTGGTTCCGGCCGTGCCTCCTGGCCTCGATCGACCAGTGCACCGCCCCCTGCAACCTGCGGATCTCGAAGGAGGACTATCGCCGCGACATCAACCGCTTGAAGACCTTCCTCGACGGCGGCAAGCACCGCTTGCTCGAAGAGATGCGGGCCGAGATGCTCGCCGCCTCGGGCCGGCTCGAGTTCGAGCGGGCCGGCCGGCTGCGCGACGAGATCCGGCTGCTGGAGACACTCGACCAGCGGGGCGACCTCGAGGAGCACGTCCAGCCGGAGGTGTTTCTCGTCGATCCCAAGAAGGGCCTGGCCGGGCTGCAGAAAGTGCTGGGGCTGGCCGCACCGCCGCGGGTGATCGAAGGAGTGGACATCGCCCACCTCGCCGGCAACGAGACGGTGGCCAGCCTCGTGCAGTTCATCGATGGGCTCCCGTTCAAGCCGGGCTACAAGCGGTATCGGATCAAGGGCGTGGAGGGCATCGACGACTTCAAGAGCATCCACGAGGTGGTGTCGCGGCGGTTCGCGCGGCTGGCCCGCGAGGGGGCCTCGCTGCCCGACGTGTTCCTGGTGGACGGCGGCAAGGGGCAGTTGTCCGCGGCGCTCGACGCGCTGGAGAGCCTGGGCATCGCAGCCCCCTGCGTGATCTCGCTGGCCAAGCGGGAGGAGGAAGTGTTCCTGCCCGGTCAGTCGGAGCCGCTGCGGCTGTCCCGCGATTCCTTCTCGCTGCGGCTGCTCGAATACGTCCGCGATGAGGCCCACCGCTTCGCCCAACATTACCACCACCTCCTCCGGGGCAAGCGCACGCTCGAGGAGTGAGCGGTTCAGCCCGTGATCAAGCTCAGCGCCGCCCGGCTGCCGTTCGGGAGCGTTCGATGCAGGCCGATCGGGATCGCGTGCATTCCCGCTTCATGCCCGCGTTCGACCGGCAGCGAATCGATCGGACTGCGCACGGCGAGCCCGGGCTTGTTCATGACGTGGAGGTAGATCATCGTCGTGCTGACGTCCTCGTGACCAAGCAGCTCCTGCACCGTTCGCACGTCGGCGCCACCTTCGAGCAAATGAGTCGCGAAGCTGTGTCGCAGCGAGTGCGGCACCGCGTGTTTCCTGATGCCCGCCTGCCGCACGGCCTGCTTGAAGGCCCGCCCGAAGTGCTCGTCGCAGACATGATGCCGACGGATGGCTCCGGTGCGGGGATCACGGGCGAGTTGCCGCGAGGGAAACAGCCACTGCCACGCGAGCTGGCGGCCGGCATGCGGATACTTTCTTTCCAGCGCATGAGGCAGGAACACGCCCGCCATCCCGGCGGCGGTGTCGCGATCGTGCAGCTGGCGAACCGCCGCCACCTGCTGCTCGAGCATCCCGCGGGCCATGTCCGGAAGCACGGTGATCCGGTCCTTGTCGCCTTTGCCCGAGCGCACGACGATGTGCCCCTGATCGAAGCACACGTCCTTGATCCGCAAGCGGCGGCATTCAAGATGCCTGAGGCCGGCACCATACATGACGGCGAACATCAGCCGCTGCGTTCCGGAGAACTGCTGGAACAACTGCTCGATTTCGGGCCTGGAAAGGACGACCGGCAGCTTCTCCCGCTGCGCCGCTTGAGCGATGTCGAGGAATCCGAGGTCGCGCTCCAGCACCACGCGAAACAGGAACAGCATGGCCGCCTTGGCTTGATTCTGAGTGCTGGCGGCGACGTTGCCCTCGACGGCGAGGTGCGTGAGAAAAGCCCGAATATCCGCCTCCGTCCAACGGTCTGGCTCGGCCGTGCCGCAGAACCGCAGGAACCGCTCGATCCAGCCCACATAGGACCGCTCGGTTCGCAAGGCCCGGTGCCGCAGCCGCAGCTCCCGGCGAGCCTTCTGGATGATCGCCGGCTCGTGCGGGTCGATAATGCCCGCGAGGTGCCGCTCATCATTCGTGCCGGGGCCGGCGCCGCTGCGTGTGGCCGCTCGCTCCTGATCGGCGAGCCGGCTCAGGGTGGTGCGAATGTCCTGCAGGGGAGGGCCAGGCCCTCCGAGCACGAGCATCTGGTATGCCTCGATGGCTCTCGTCGCCTGGAGCCGCTGCCACGCGGGCGTGCCGCCGTCGCGGAGCATCTTCAGAAAG
>JBIIYH010000042.1:0-15773 GCA_044346905.1 Pirellulales bacterium | reverse complement strand
CCAGCGAGAGGCTGTCGCCCTTGAAGGCAGCGAGCGCCTGCACGGACTCGTCCGAGAGTTGGGGCACGATCAGATACAGGCTCGACCCGCGGAAGCCGGCGAGCGCCTGCACGGCCCGGTCGGAGAGCAAGACCCCGGAAATCAGGAGTCCCTTGCCCTCGAAGCCCGCCAGGGCGGCGGCGGCTTCGTCGGAGAGCGACCTCAGGCTCCGCAGGTCGCCATCCCAGGCCTTCGCCTTGGCCAGTTGCTCGGCCGCGTCGGCCGAGAGCCTCTTGAGCCCGCGAAGCGACAACTTGGGGCCAGAGTACGTGGCCAGCGCCGCGGCGGTGTCGGCATTGATCTCGGTCAGCCCGTCGAGCTCGAGGTTGCCCCGGAATGCCGCCAGCCCGCGGGCGGCCTCGGCGTCGAGCGTCGTGAGGCCGAACAAGTTCAGCTTGCCGCCGCCGGATTTGTTACCGGCGAAGGTGCCGAGGGCGGCAGCCGCGTCGGCCGCGAGCGTGGTCACAGAGCGGAGGTCGCCGGTGAACGCTTTGGACCGGGCGAGGGCCCGGGCCGTGTCGGCCGAGAGCGTCTCGAGACCGATCAGTTCGAGATAGGTGATGCTGCTCGCGGCGAACGCCTCGGCCGCCTCGGGGGAGAGGCTCCTGAGGCTGTCCAGCCGGAGGGTGGGGCCAAGCTTCCCTGCTGCTTTGAGCGCCGCCAGACCTTTCGCCGCCCCGGGGGAGAGGTCGGTCAGGCCCCGCAACCAGAGATTGGTCACGCTGCACCCGCCCAGCGCCGCCGCGGCCTCGTCCGAGAGCTCGGTCAACTGATCCAGAAACAGGTCGTTGCGCCGACCCTGCGCCAGCTCCTTGGCCGTGTCGGCCGGAAGGGAGGTGAGGTTCAGCTTCAGGGAGGCCCCCCGAAAGCCCTCGACCACGGCCGCGGCCGCCTGCGGGGAAAGCGAGGTCACCCCCTTGATCGAACGCTTGTTGAGATCGCCCAACGCCCTGACCAGCTCCGGGGACACCTCGGTCAGGCCGTCGAGCGACACGGTCCCCGGAAAGCCCGCCAGCGCCGCCGCTGCCTCGGGGGAGAGTTCGATGACGTCATCGAGAAAGAGGAACTTGGTCGCGAATGTCGTCAGCCGCTTGGCCAGATCGGGTGGGAGTGCGGTCAGGCCGCCCAACCCCAGGCCGCCGCCGTTGTATTCCGCCAGCGCCGCGAGCATGTCGTCCGAGAGCACGGCCTGGGTCATCCCCCGCAGCAAGAGCACTCCCGGAAACCCGGCCAACTCCCGGACGGTCTCGGCGGAGAGCGTGGCCCCGTCGAGCTCGAGCCTGACCACCTTAGGGGGCAGGAATGGCCCTTCAGCATTCACCCCCTTATTCACGCCCTTGTTCACGCCCTTGTTCACCCCCTTCAAGCCCGCGAGCACCGCCGCGGTCTCGGGAGAGAGGTTCTTCACGTTCGGCAGCCGGCCGTTCCACCGGTTTCCCAGCCCCGCCAGCACTCGCGCTTCCTCGGGGGAGAGCGTGGCGAGGCCGAGGATCGACAGGCCCGGGCCCCGGTAGTCGGCCATCGACTCGGCGGCTCCCGCCGGAATCCGGGCCAGCCTGGGCAGGTAGAGCCGTCGCCGAAACGTCATCAGGCTGCGGAACGCCGCCTCCGACAGTTCAGTGACTCCCAGGAACAACGCCTCGCCGGGGAACGCCGCCAGCTCCGCGGCCGCCTCGGGGGAGAGCGTCTCGAGGCCCGCCAGCGACAGGCAACTGCCGAACGAGGCGTAGCTTCGCGGGCCGCCCTTGAACTTCCTGAGTTCTCCGGCGACTTCGGGGGAGAGCTCGGCGAGGCCGTCGAGAAACAGCGGCCCCTCGTCGTAGTCCGCCAGCACCGCTGCCGTCTCGGCGTCGAGCGATTCGAGGCTGGTGAGCATCAGGGCCCCCCGCAGGGAGACGCCGCCGCTGGCGAACGCGAGGGCGGCCTGGCCCGTGCCGATCCGAGCAATGGCATCCGTTCGCTTGGCCACGAGCGCTCCGGCCTGCTCGGGCGTGAGCGACTTGAGCGCGGCGATCGCGTCGCCTCCTTGCCGCGTGACCCCGAACGGATTGGCTGCGGCGGAGCCGGCGGCCGCCAGGGCGAGGGCCAGGCTGCCCAGACCGGTCACTACGAAGAGCCGGGGGAGCCGGCTCGGCGGCGGAGCCCACGTTGCGGGCATCGTGAGTGCGGGCATCGAACAGGCCTCTTGAGGAATGGGAAACACCGTCGGGGCCAGACCCCCGCGGCAATCATGCCAAGTCTCCAGAGTCTTCGCCCCCGGCGGCCGTTCGGATGCAGCCCCTCCCCGCCGGGCCGCGAGCGGGCCGGCGGCCCGAAGACCCGGGATGCGCTCTTGAAATCACCGGTGGTACACTCCCCGGGGAGGGCGATGCCTGGGGTGGATCCCGGCCGCCTTGGCGGTGGCCCGGCTGGTCAGGGGCACCCGCGATGAAGTGAACCGTGCACGCGGAGGACGCCAGATGGCGCACGACGACGACAAACTCGAGAACGGAGATGATCCCTGGGCCGGCCTCGAGTCCGAAGGACTCCCCGATCTCGATGGCGGGTTCTCGTTCTCCTTCGAGGAGGAACTGGTCGAGGGCGAGACCGGCGCTGCCGTTGGTCCCGGCCCAGACGCTGCCGCTGAGGCCGCAGCGGAAGCCGCTGCCGAAGCCGCAGCCGATGGTGCGATCGACGCGGCGGCCGAAGCCGATGCCGAGATCGGCGACTGGCTCGGCGAGGCCGCCGATGGCGACGCCGCGGCCAGTTCCGTGCTTGGGGCGGGGGCGTTCAGCGAGGACGAGGACGCAGCCGGCGAGCTGCCCGATTTCCTGGCGGGCGAGTCGAGCGTGAATATCGGCACGGGGACCTCGGGCATCCTCTCACCCAGCGGGATCGATGTGGCCGACGACGACGAGCCGGCCGCGCCGGCTCTCGACGCGGATCCGTTCGCCGGTCTCACCGCTGAGCCGATGGATTGGGGCACCGCCGTCTCCGACGGCGATCAGATTGACGGCGATTCGCCCGAGCGTGACTCGCAAGACGAATCGGTCGTCGCATTCGACACGGCCGCCGCCACGGGGCTGGCCGGAGCCGCAGGTGCCGTGGCCTTCGCGGCGGGCGAGGACGATCCGAAGCCGACGGCCGGCAAGCCCAAGCGGCCGGCTCCACCGCGCAAGAAAAAGCCCAGCGTGATCGGCCAGCTGATCGGCGTGGTGCTCGGCGGTGCGCTGGCCATTCCGATCACCTTTGCGATCCTGATCTGGGGCTTCGGCAAGGATCCCTTCAATCTGACCCCGATGCTGCCGGAGTCGATGGCCTTCCTGCTGCCGGCGAAGTTCCGGCCGGCGGGTGCGGCGGCGGGGCTGCCGCAGCTCCCGAGCCTCGACGACATCGTCGGCACCTCCGGCGGCGGGGAATCGGCCGCCACGGGTGACGCCGCCCTGCCGAGCGGAGACGATCCGGCCGCGATTGAACCGGAGCCCGCCGCGACCGATCTGGCCGCCATCGACCCGGTTCCGCCGGCCGCTGACCCGCTCCCCGTGGCTGACCCGCTCATGGATCTGATCGACGAGCCGGTGTTGGCGGTGTCGCCGCCCGCCGTGGTCGAGCCGGCTGCGGCCCCGGAGCCCGAGCCGCTCGATCTGGAGAAGCTCGGGGCGGCGATCGCCGACGCGGAGGCGGCATTCGAGGCGGTCACGGCCGTGGATGATCCATCCGATCCGGTCCGCCGGCGGCTGCTCGCGAAGTGGTATCGCGCCCTGGCCGGCTACGCGGAGGAACTGGCGGCCGTCGAGCGGCTCGCGGCCGAGACGGGCCGCCCGTTCGACGCGGCGGTGGAGCAGGGCGAGGCGATCCGCGCCGGCCTGGCCGACCACCCCCAGCTGCTCGCGGAGCTGTCGCGGCTGACCCGGGATTGGATCGCCTACGCCAAGCGGCCGAGCGACGGGGTCGTCGCGCCGGCCACCTTCGTGATGGCTCGCCGGGTCGGACCGTATTGGCGGTCGCAGCTCAGCCTCGCCGCCACCGACAAGCTGCCGGCCCGGGAGCTGGTGGTGCTGACCAGGGCAGAGCCCGCCGTAGCGCCCGGTGACGAGGTGGTGATCGTGGGGCTGGCGGTGGACGACGACGTGGTCTGGGCCAGCGACCTGCGGCCGGCGGCGGCCGGCGCCGGTTTCCCCGGGCTGTGATCGAAGGCTCCCCGACCGGTGCCGATGTGGGCGCGGCGGCGATCGCGGTCGCCGTCGCTGCCGGCAGGCTCCGGGCGGCGGACGTGACCGCGGCCGCATGGCGACGGCACGAGGCAATCCACACCCGGCTCAACGCGCTCGTGCAGCCGCGGTTCGCCGAGGCCGCTCTGGAGGCCGCCGCCGTCGACGAGCGGCCCGGCGGCCCGCTGGCCGGCGTGCCCGTGAGCGTCAAGGAATGCTTTCCCGTGCGCGAGCTGCGGACGCCGCTGGGCATCCGCCGGCGATCCGCGGCGGTCGATGCCGCCGACGCGGAGATCGTGACGCGGCTGCGGGACGCGGGCGCGGTGATCGTGGGCAAGGCCAACGTGCCGCAGGCGATGTATCTCCACGAGACCGACAACCCGGTCTTCGGCCGCACGAACCACCCGCTCGCGGCCGACCGTGGGCCCGGCGGATCGAGCGGCGGCGATGCGGCGGTCGTGGCGGCAGGCGTGGTGCCGCTTGGCGTCGGCAACGACCTGGCGGGCAGCCTCCGTCAGCCCGCCCACGTCTGCGGGATCGCCGCGATCATGCCCCGCTCGGCGGTGCTCGGCGAAGGGGGCGCTATCGACACGCTGCCCGGCCTGCGGGCCACACGGCCCCGGGCTGGTTTCCTGGCCCGCTCGGTCGCGGATCTCGTGCTCGGATGCGAGGCCGTGAACGTGGTCGCTCGCTCGCCGCGGCCGGTGCGGCGGATCGGCTGGTGGGATTCAGCGGGGCCGATCCCGGCGTCGGCCGCGATTCGGCGGGGCGTGGCCGAGGCGGTCGGCCGGCTCACCGCCGCGGGCGTGGAAGCAGAGGCCCTCGACGGCGGCCTGGCCGAGGCGGCCGCCTGGCTTCACCTCGGCATCCTCTCGGCCGACGGTGGCCGTGACATCCGACGGTTGTTCGCCGGCGAGCGGCCGCTGCGGAACGTGGGCCGGCTGCTGCGGCTCGCCGGCATGCCGCGGTGGCTGAGGCCGGCGGTCGCGGGCATCGCGCGGTTGACGGGCCGTCGGCTCGAGGCGGACGGGCTGCTCGCCACCGGGCCCCGCGACGAGGCCGGTCTCGCCGCGCTCTTGGAGGCGCGGGCGACGCTTGTGGCCCGGTTGACCGAGGCCGTGGCCGGCTGCGACGCGGTCGTCTGCCCCGTCTCGGCGCTGCCGGCCTTGCGGCACGGCACCGCAGCCCGGCTCGTGCTGGCCGCCGCGCCCTGCTTTCTGGCGAACCTCTTCGACCTCGCCGCCGGGGCGGTGCCGGTGACGACCGTGCGGCCCGGCGAGGAAGCGGGTCGGGCCGCCTCATGGGATCCCGTGCTTCGCGCCGCGGCGGCGACCGATCGCGGCAGTCGCGGCCTGCCCGTGGGCGTGCAGGTGATCGCCCCGCCGGGAGGCGACGAGGCGACCGTGCTGGAAGTCATGCGGCTGATCGAGCAGCCGCTGCCTCAAAGGTGACCCAGGCTCGGGGTTGCCCGTGCCATCTCGCCGAACGTCGTCGATCCCGCAGGCTCGGGGCCACCCGACCCCTCGCAGCCCAACGGTTGGCGAGCAAGCAGGCAACCGGATTCGTCTGAACGAACGTCGCGCGCCAGAACGCGCACGAGCACGGCCGCCCGGAGGTGCGGCCGCCGGGCGGAGGCCCGGCAAGACCGCCGGGGCCATGGATGGCCCGGCGGTCGTATCTACAGCCGCGGCGTGATCGCAGCGGGCATGCTCGCCACCGGCAACACCTCGCAGGCGGCGGCCGCGTCGATCGCCGCCTTGGGCATGCTCCAGACCACGCTCGTCGCCTCGTCCTGGGCGATCGTGTGCCAGCCCTTATTTCGCAGGGCGGCGAGGCCTCGGGCGCCGTCTCGTCCCATGCCCGTGAGCACCACCGCCACGCCCGTCTTCGGGCCGTGCGTCGCGACGCTCTCGAAGAACACGTCCACGCTCGGCCGAAAGAAGATCTCCCGTGGCTCGACCCGATACTCGAGCCCGCCGCCCGCGGTCAGCACGAGATGGTCGTTGGTGCCGGCCAGGAGCACGTCGCCGGGCCGCGGCCGTTGGCCGTGTTCCGCCACCCGGACGGGCCGGCCGGTGCGGTCGGTCAGCCACGTGGCCAAGCCTGGTGCAAAGGCGACGTCGACATGCTGGACGATCACCACGGCTGCATTCCAGTCGTGGGGCAGCGGCAGGAGCAGGTCGCAGAGCGCCTTCGGTCCGCCGGTCGAGGCGCCCACCACGAGCAGCCGCGTCGGCCCCGAGGTCTGCGGCCCCGGCGCGGGCCGGGGCGTCGCGGAGGGCGCGGCGACGAGCTTGGCGATCAGCCCGATCTTCTCGACGAGCGGCGCCACGCCCGACACCGCGCCCGCCGGCCCCAGGACGGGCGTGTCGACCGCGTCGAGCGCGCCGTGGCCCATCGCGTCGTAGACCAGCGAGATGTTGCCGCTGACGGTGGCCGTGACCACCAGGATCGCGCAGGGCGAGGAGGCCATGATCTGCCGGGTGGCCTCGGCGCCGTCGAGGTGCGGCATCAGGAGGTCCATCAGGATCAGGTCGGGCCGGTCCCGCCGGGCCAGCGCGATCGCCTCCACGCCGTTGGCGGCGATCCAGGCCAGCTCGTGTCCCGGCAGCTGCTCGACCACGCGGCGGAGCGCCTCGCTCGCCGCCCGCACGTCGTTGACGATCGCGATTCGCATCCCGCTGGCCCTCACGCCTCGCCGATCAGGTCGACGATCGTATCCACGAAGGTCTCGTCGTGGAAACTGCTCTTCGTGAGGTAGCGGTTGGCCCCGGCGTCGAGGCCGCGGAGCCGGTCTTCCTCGCGGTCCTTGTAGGAGACGATCACCACGGGGATCTCGCGGCGGGCCGGGTCGGCCTTGACCAGCGAGACCAGACCGATCCCGTCCATCCGCGGCATGTCCACGTCGGTCACGATCAGATCGTAGGGAGTGCTGCGGACGGCGTTCCAGCCGTCCATCCCGTCCACCGCCACGTCCACGGCGTAGCCTCGCGACTGAAGCAACTGCCGCTCCAGCTCCCGGACGGTGATCGAGTCGTCCACCACCAGGATCCGCTTCCGCGGGCGGGCCTCCTCGGCCAGCTTCTCGAACTCCACCCGCGACAGCCGCCGGCCGGCGAGCACGTTGTCGATGCTCCGCACGAGGTCCTCGACGTCCACGATCAGGACGGGGGCGCCGCTCTCGAGCAGCGAGGCGCTGTTGATGTCGGCCACCTTCCCCAGCCGGGGATCGAGCGGCCGCACCTCCAGGTCCCGCTCGCCGAGGAAGGCGTCGACGATCATCGCGAACTGCTGGCCGCGGTCGCTGACCACGACCACCGGCATCGGGTCGGCCGGGGGCGGCCCGGCCAGTTCGAGGATCTGGGCCGCGAGCACGAGGCCGATGGCGGTGCCGTCGCGGTCGAAATATTGCCGCCCCTCGACCGTGCGGATCGCGGCCTGCGGCACATGGAGGATGTGGTCGATTCGCGTCAGCGGGAAGGCGTAGGGCTCGCCGGCGATCTCGACGAGCAGCGCCCGGATCACCGACATCGTGATCGGGAGTTGCAGGGTGAACACCGTCCGCCGGCCCGGCTGGGTGGCCACGCGGACGCTTCCGCCCACCCCCTTGACCATGCTCTGCACCACGTCGAGGCCGACGCCGCGGCCCGAGATCTCGGTCACTCGCTCGCTGGTGGAGAAGCCGGGCAGGAATAGGAACTCGAGCAGCTCGAGCTCGCCGAGCCGGTCGGCCACGGCCCGGGCCACGAGCCCCTTGGCAACGGCCCGCTCCCGAAGCCGCTCCACGTCGATCCCGCGGCCGTCGTCGGCGAGCGTGATGTGGAGCATGCCGGCCCGGTGGCGGGCCTCGAGCTGGATCGTGCCGGTGGCCGGCTTGCCTGCGGCCGTCCGCTCGGAGGGCTGCTCGAGCCCGTGGTCGATGGCGTTGCGGATCAGGTGGGAGAGGGGCGCCTCGAGTTTGTCGAGGATGTCGCGATCGACGCCGGTCTGCTCGCCGAGCACCTCGAACCGGATCTGCTTGTCGAGCGTGCGGGCCAGGTCGCGGACCAGTCGGGGAAATCCGCGGATCCCGTCGGCCAGCGGCCGCATCCGGCTGGCGATCACCTCGTGGTGGAGCCGGTTGGAAAGATCCTCGTTGCGGCGGGCGAAGCTCTCGAAGTCGTCCACGTGCCGCGCGAGCGTGGCCAGCCCCGCGTCGGCCCGGCGGCGGATCGCCGTCACCGTCGCGGCCGCGGCCGGCACCGAGGCCAGTTCGCCGGCCTCGAGCTTCTCGTCGAGCGCCGCCAGGGCGTCGCAGAGGTCGACCTGGGCCGAGCGGAACTGGAGCAGGGCATCGACGAAGGGCCGCAGCTGTCGGGTTTCGACGAGCGCCTCGCCGGCCAGGCCCACGAGTCGCGTGAGGCTCTCCGCCGAGACCCGCACGACGCGGTCGGGCGGCTCGACGCCCCGCGGGGCGGCCGCGGCCGGCTCGGGGGCTTCGGGCGTCGGTGGTGGCGGCGGAGGCGCCGGCGGTGCCGCCCGTTCGGCGGCTGGAGGCGCGGCGGCTGGAGGCGCGGCCGGGGTGGCAACCGGCCCAAATCCGCCGGCCGGCAGGGCGGCCAGCCGCGCGACGATTTCGTCCGCCCGGGCGGGCCAGGGGCCGTCGGCGGCGAGGGCGTCGTCGGCCGCGGCGATCGAGCCCAGGAAGTCGATCGCGGCCAGGAGCACGTCGGCATGCTCGGGTCGCACTCGCAGGTTTCCCTTGCCCGCCGCCACGAACACGTCCTCGAGCGCGTGGGCCACCTGGACGGCCGGCTCGAGGCCGACGATCCGCGCGGCGCCCTTGAGTGAATGGGCCGCCCGCATCATCGATTCGAGCGTCTGGGGCGACTTGTCGAGCTCCTCGATCGCGAGCACGCCGGCCGAGAGCGCGGCCGTCTGGCCCTCCGCCTCCAGGCGAAACAGCTCGAGCATCGAGAATCCGCTCAGGTCATCGGCCATGATCGCCTCCGCTCACGTCGTCACCGCCTGGCGGAGCGCCTCGAACAGCCGCTCGTCGTCGAGCACGGCCACGTCGCGATCCCGCCAGGCGAACAGGGCGGTCGAGCAGCGGGCCGTGGCCTGGCTGACCGTCGCCGGCACGGGCCGGAGCGTCGCCCGGGGCACCCGCTGCACCCCGGCCACCTCGTCGACTCCGACCACCCACCGCTCGGCCGCGCGTTGCCCGGGCCGTTCGAGGACGAGCAGTCGCGGCACGGCGTCGGCCTCGGTGCCCGGGGTGGCGGCGGGCCCCGCGCCGGTCTCGCGAGCCGGAGCCTGCGGCCCGCCGGCCAGGCCGAGCACCGAATGCAGCGAGAGGCAGAGCCGCAGCTCACCGCGGATGTTGACCAGGCCGGCCAGGGCGGTGCCACCGCGGTGGGGCACGGTGTGGATCGGACGGATCGGCGTCACTTCGACGAGCAGGGTCGCCGGCATGGCCAGCCACTCCTTGGCGAGCCGGAAGACGAGCAGGCTCGTGGCATCGGCGGCGAGCGGCTCCTCCGGCTCTTCCAGGATCGCCCGCCAGGCGTCGAGGTAGCCCGCGGGCGCCGGCCGGTCGAAGAAACCGCGGGCCGCCTCGGCCAAGACCGGGCAGTTGCGGCAGTGGATGAACCGCTCCAGTTCCGGGCAGCTCCGGTCGCCCGAGACGCCGATCACTCGCCAGCACTCCGGCATCGGTGGCTGCAAGGAATGGGGACGCGTGGGCTCGCTCATGGGCCGGCCTCCTTGCGGGCGGCGGCCCGGGCTGCCGACTGGCGATACTTCTCGGCCATCGTCGCGTCGCCCCGCCGGCGGGCCACGAGCGCGAGCGCGAGGTGGGCCTCCTCGTGGCCGGCGTCGAGATAGAGCGTCTTGTGGAAGCAGCCTTCGGCCCGATCGAGATCGCCGGCCGACTGGTGGAGGATCCCCATCAGGAAGAATAGCTCCGGCGCGGGGGCGAGCGCCCCCCGCTGCCGCTCACAGTGCTCGAGCGCCTCGGCGATCCGGCCGGCGTTTGCCAGCCGGTCGGCCTCGGCGAGCACCTCCTCGAGGTCGGGGGCGGGGTGGGGCCCGGCCGCCGGGCGGCCGGGCCGTGGGGCCACCGCAGGCCGAGGAGCCGGCGGCACCGGCCGGGCGGCCGGGCCGCGCCGGCTCGGGGCGATGGCCGCGTGCACGCCCCGACGCAGGGCGAAGACCGAGGCGGTGCCGGCGGGGATCCAGTCGCCCTTCATGATCGGCGGCTCGGCGGCGCCCAGCACGAGCAGGCCGTCGGCGGACAGCAGCCGGTCGAGCTGCGACTCGACCCCGCGGCGGGCATCGGCCGTGAGGTAGATGAGCAGGTTGCGGCAGAAGACGACGTCGTACGTCGGTCGGCCCGCCACGAAGCCCGGGTCGAGGAGGTTCGCCCACTCCAGCCGCACCGCCCGCCGCACCCGCTCCGCGAGTACCGCCTGCCCGCCGTCGGCCGTGAACCAGCGGTCGCGGAAGCCGAGGTCGGCGTTGCGGAAGGCATTGGCCGAGTAGCGGCCGGCGGCCGCCCGTTCGAGCGCCCGCCGGCTGATGTCCACAGCGTCGATCGCAAACTGCTCGGGAGCGAGGCCGGCGTCGAGCAGGGCCATCGCCACCGAGTAGGGCTCCTCGCCGCCGGCCGCCGGCGCGCAGAGGATCCGCACCGGGGAACGCCCCGGCAGGGCGGCCCGGGTGACGGCGAAGTCGGCGACGAACTCGAACACCTGCCGGTCGCGGAAGAACCAGCTCTCAGCGACGATCACGTCCTCAACCAGCAGGTCCCGCTCGGCGGTGTCGCTCCGCAGCCGCCGGGCAAAGGCCGCGGGGTCGTCGATGCCGAGGGCCCGCATCCGCCCGCGCACGGCCCGCTGCACGGCCGCCGGCCCGACCGTCGCGGCGTCGAGCCCGATCCACTCCCCGAGCAGGGCTTCCACGTCGTCAAAGCCGTTCATGGCCCCACCTCGGCGGGCGTCGCCAGGCCGGCGGCCAGGTCGGCCGGCAGCAGCTTGCGGACGTCGATGAGTTGGACGGTCTCGCCGCCGATCCGCAAGGCCCGGTCGAGATAGTCCGCGCCCGGCAGCCGCAGCGAGGGCAGCGTCGCCCCCGCCTCGTCGGCCGACCGCACGGCCACGACGTTCTCGGCCACGAGCCCGAGCCTGATCGGGCCGGGCCGGGCGGCGGGGCCGGCCCCGGTCGCCTCGGGCTCGAACTCGACCACGATCACCCGGGTGCTGAGCTTCGCGGCCGGCGCCGCCACGCCCAGCCGCCGGGCCAGATCGACCAGCGGCACGAGCCGGCCGCGGTAGGTGAAAATGCCGGCCAGGTAGTCGGGGGCGCGGGGCAGCGGGCGGGCCGGCACCAGCGGCAGCACCTCGATCACCCGCCGGGATTCGATCGCGAACGGCTGGCCCGCGACGCTGAAGGAGAGCAGTTGCATGGTTCCCTGCCGGGGCGCCATCCCGCCGCGGACGGCCGCGGCGTCAGATGGTGAACCGCGACACCTCCTCCTTGAGGTCGCCGACCGCCTCCCGCAGGTGGACGGTGGCCGCGTTGAAATCGTGGAGCGCGCCTGCCGTGCGGCTGGCACCTTCGGCCAGTCTGACCATGGCCTCGCGGATCTGGTCGGCCCCCTGGCTCTGGGCCCGCATGCCTTCCGTGACCTGGCCGAACCGGCCGGAGATCCCCTCGACCGCGGCGATGATCTCGCCCAGCTTGCCCGAGACCTCGCCGATCTCGCGGACGCCGGCCCGCACCTGCTCGGAGAACTTGTCCATCTCCATCACGCCGGCCGAGACGGCGTATTGCATCTCCTTGACCATCCGCTCGATGTCGAGCGAGGCGACGGCCGTCTGGTCGGCCAGGCGGCGGATCTCGCGGGCTACCACCAGGAAGCCCAGCCCGTATTCGCCCGCCTTTTCCGCCTCGATGGCGGCGTTGATCGAGAGCAGGTTGGTCTGGTCGGCCACCTTGGTGATCGTGGTCACGGCGAGGTTGATGTTGGCGGCCCGCTCGCTGATCGCGGCCAGCTTGGTGCCGAACGACGAGGTGCTCTCGGCGAGCGTCCGCATCGTCGTGTCCATGCCGGCCAGGTCGGAGCGGCTGTCGGCAGCCATCCCGCCGGTGCGGCCGGCCATGTCGTTGACCTCGGTCATCGTCCGCACGAGCTCCTGGCTCGTGACCGAGATCTGCTTGACGGCCGCCACCGCCTGGCTCGTCGAGGCACCGTAGTCGTTGATCACCTGCTGCTGCTCGCTGGCGGTCGCCTGGATCGCCGTGGCGGTGCTCATCAGGGCGACCGAGGAGTGCTGGATCCGGCCGATCAGCCCGCGCAGGTCGCGGGTCATGGTCTCGATCGAGGTGAGCAGCGCGCCGGTCTCGTCGTCGCTGGTGACGTTCACGGTGGCCCGCAGGTCGCCGCCGGCGACCTGGCCGGCCACCGCCATCGCGGTGCGGATCGGGCCCGAGATCGTCCGGGCGACGACGAGCGCCGCGAGCGTCACGCCCACGATCGTGGCCAGCGACAGCCCGATGACCGCCAGCCGCTGAAACCGCACGAGCGCATAGGCCTCGGACGCGTCCTGCTTGACGAGCAGACCCCAGCGGAAGCTCGGCAGGTAGCACCAGGCGCCCACCCCATCCACGCCGCGGTAATCGACGAGCGGGCCGTAGCCCCGCGTGCCTTCGGCCGCCTGCTGGATGGCCGTCGCCCGCTCGCCGCCGAGCGGAATCCGCAGGCGAAAGGCGGCGTCTTCCGCATGCCGCAGCGGGGTGGTCACGACCACCGAATCCCCGTCCAGCTCGCCGGCCACGATCTCGCCGGTCTGCCCCAAGCCGCTGAAATCCGAGAGGGCTTGCCAGATCCGCTGGGGGCCGAGGCCGAGGGCGAGCACGCCCACGAGCTTGCCCTCGTCGAAGACGGGGCAGGTGACGAAGGCCAGCGGTCGGCCCGGCGAGCCATACCGCTCGAAGCCGCCGAGATCCGACTGGAGCAGCGTCTTGGCCCGATCGAAGCCGACCGCGAGCTCCGAGTCGGCGAGCGGCCCCGTCGCCAGTGAGGCACCGACCGGGATCGCCGGGTCCAGGGAAAACAGCACCCGCCCGGCCGGGTCGATCAAGAGCAGCTGCTCGTATTGAAAGGCCTTGGCGGCGTAGGCGAGATAGTCGGCCTCGTCGCTTCCGGCCGTGTCGGCGCGGCCGGTCGGCGCGGCCGCGAGCGCTTGGACGGCCCGCACGAGCGACGGGCCGCGAGCCAGGGCGGCGCCGTCCCGAACCCGTTCGGCCGCGTAGGCCTCGAGCTCGCCCGCCTTGCCGGCCGCGGTCTGGACGAGTGTGTCGCGGACCGCTCGCTCGAGCGCCGAGGTGGCGATCCGAGCGGTGATCGCGGTCAACAGGCCGCAGGGGATGAGTGCGATGACGAGAAACCAGAACAGCAGCCGTCCAGCGATCGACCGGCGGATGCCCGTAGCCTGCGACGCGTCGCTCATGGGCGGCCTCCTGCCGGGGCCGGTCCCGGATTGGCCCACGCGCCCCCCCAGCCCCGGGCCAGATCGGCCACGAACCGCTCCCAGTCGGAACGCGACCGGGAGATCGGGAACGGCACCGGCCGGACGGGGGTGCGGCTGCTCCAGGCCACGTCCACCTGGCCGTCGGGCCTGATCCGCCCGATGAACACCGGCCGCCAGGTGTGCTGCGTCTCCGGATCGACGGCGATGATGCCTTCGGGCGCGTCGAGGCTCTGGTGACGCAGGGCCGCCCGCACCTGGGGCACGTCGGCCGTCTCGGCCTCGCGGACGGCCTGGGCCCAGAGGTGGACGCTGTTGTAGGCCGCCACCATCACGTCGGAGGTGGTGCGGTTCTTGCCGTATCGATCCTGGAACGCGCGGACGAAGCGGTGGTTCTCGGGCCGGTCGAGGCTCTGGAAGTAGTTCCAGGCGGCGTAGTGGCCGGCCATGTCGACGGCCGCGCCGTCCCGGAGTTCGTTCTCGCCGACGGCGAAGGTGACCAGCGGCGTCGTGGCCGGCTCGATGCCCGCGGTCCGCAGGGCCCGGGCGAAGGGCAGGGCCGAATCTCCCACCACGCTGCTCAAGATCACGTCGGGCTTGGCGGCCGCGATCTGCCGGGCCACGTCGTCGCAGGCTGTCGTGCCGAAGGCCAGATAGGCCTCGCCCGCCAGTTCGGCGCCGAGACCGGCGAGCTGATCTTTGATGATCTCGTTGACGCAGTGCGGCCAGACGTAGTCAGACCCCACCAGAAAGAACCGTCGGGCGCCGAGCGATTCGTGGCACCACTGCACCGCTGGGGTGATCTGCTGGTTGGGGGCTGCGCCGGTGTAGACGATGTTGGGCGACTGCTCGAGCCCCTCGTAGGCCATCGGGTAGACGAGCAGGTGATCATTGGCCTCGACCACGGGCAGCACGGCCTTGCGGCTGGCGCTCGTCCAGCAGCCAAAAATCGCCACGGCCTGCTCCTGCCGGATCAGCCGTTCGGCCTCGCGGGCGAAGGTCGGCCAGTCGGAGGCCCCGTCGGCGATCACCCAGCGGACGGGGCGGCCGAGCAGCCCACCGGTCCGGTTGAGCTCCTCGAGAGCGAGCACCTCCGCGTCGATCATGGCCTGCTCGCTCAGGGCCATCGGGCCGGTCTGGGAGTGGAGGATGCCGACCACGATCGGCCGCCGATCGACCAGCAGGCGGTCGAGGATCAGCCAGGCGCCGGCTCCGATGGCCAGGAGCGCCGGCAGGACGAGCCAGCCCGGCCAGCGGCGGGGTGCCGGGCCAGCCGAAACGGCCGGCGGCTGAGACCTGCGGAGAACGGGCTGGGCCATGGGGAAGTCGGCGGGCCTCGAAACGCTGGGCAGCCCGCGCGGGCCGCTCCTCCTGCAATCTTTGTCCATCTTTCCCGACCGGGCCGCCAGCCGGGGCCGGAAGGCGTGAAAAAGCGAGGCCGGAGGGGGGGCGAGCCGGTTTGGATCCTGCCCCATTCGATCTGAAGGTTACGTTCGTTACGACCGGATGGGTCGGATGCTGGAATTTCCCACCCGGATCCAGTAATCTGCGTTCTCGGGATTCCGCTGCGTACCGACCAGCGGACGGTGAAAAAATCGCGGCGGCGAAGCCTTGGGGCGGGCTTCGGCGTCTTTGGAGCAGTGACGGATGAATCCGATCGCAGGCCAGTCGGGCGTCGAGGCCCCCACCAATCCCGCCATCGAGCGGATCATCGGTGTTTCCGCCTGGGCCGACCAGGTTCGCCGCTCGATCGAACTCGTCGCCGCCCATCAGTCGAGCGTCCTCATCATGGGGCCGAGCGGCACGGGCAAGGAGTTGATCGCCCGGGCGATCCACGCCTGCAGCACGCGGGCCAAGAAGGCCTTCGTCCCGGTCGATTGCGCGGTGACCACCGGCACGCTGTTCGCGAGCCACATGTTCGGCCACGTCAAGGGCTCCTTCACCGGGGCCACGTCGTCGACGCTCGGCTGTTTTCGGGCCGCCGACGACGGCACCATCTTCCTCGACGAGATCGGGGAGATGGAGTTGGAACTCC
>JBIIYH010000212.1:0-4898 GCA_044346905.1 Pirellulales bacterium | reverse complement strand
GGAAACGCCCGGACATACAGCCGCCCCTCGGTCCGCAGGTATTGCTGCGCCGCGATTCGGCCGGCCTCGATGGTCGCCGCGGGGAGCCATCCCGGCTGCTCGGCCTGGAGGCCGAAGTCGCCGAAGACGACGCGATTCCCGCGAGAGGCGTCACCTCTTATACGACCTCTTTGGCTTTTTCGGTGCTTGACCCTCTTGGGCATCAGCGCCATCGCCATCCTCCTCGTACATGCCTTGGTTCACCCACACCTGGATTCCGATGTTGCCCTGCGGGGTGGGTGCCTCGCAGAAGCCATAGTCGATCTTCGCCCGCAGCGTGGAGAGGGGCATCGAGCCGGCGATCGCCTTCTCGCACCGCGACATCTCCGCACCGCCCAGCCGCCCGGCAAGCTGGATCTTGACCCCCTTCGCGCCCGCATCCATCGTCGTGTCGAGGGATCGCTTGAGCGTCCGCCGGAAGGCGGCCCGCTTCACGAGCTGGTCGGCGATGTCCTCGGCCACGAGCTGGGCCTGGATCTCGGGCCGCGAGACCTCCTCGACCTTGAGATTCACCCGCCGGCCGAGCAGCTGCTGGAGCTCGTCCTGCAGCCGATCCACCTCCTGCCCTTTGCGACCGATGATCACACCCGGGCGAGCACAGTGCAGGATCACCTTCACCTCGTCGCGGGTCCGCTCGATCTCCACCTTGGGAATGGCCGCCGAGCGATACTTCGTCTTGAGGAACTTCCGCACCTTGACATCTTCCAGCAGGAGATCCTTGAACTCCTTCTTGGAGGCGTACCAACGGCTCTTCCAGGGCTCGGTGACCCCGGTGCGAAACCCAGTGGGATGGACTTTTTGACCCATTGCGACTGCCCTCACTCCGTTGCGCCGTCACCCGCCGCCGGAGCGTCGAGCGCGACCTTGATGTGCGACATCCGCCGCTTGATTCCAAACGCCATCCCGCGGGCCCGCGGCCGAATCCGCTTGAACATCGGCCCCGGATCGATCCGAGCATCGACCACCACGAGGTCGTCGATCCCGGAAGCCTGCTGGTGCTCAGCGTTGCCCAGGGCGCTCTTGATCACCTTCTCCAGCATCCGGGCACCGCGATGCGGCTGGAAGCGGAGGATGTCGAGCGCCTCGTCGGCGAACTTGCCGCGGACGAGGTCCGCCAGCGCCCGCACCTTGCGGGGGCTGATCCGGGCGTATTTGTGCATGGCCGTATAGGGCATCGCTTCACCTCGGGCGCTACTTCGCCGCCTCCTTCGCCTTGCCACCGTGACCCCGGAAGGTTCGCGTGGGAGCGAACTCGCCGAGCTTGTGGCCGACCATGTCCTCCGTCACGAACACCTTCATGTGCTGCTTGCCGTTGTGAACCATGAAGGTCAGCCCGACGAACTCCGGAACGATCGTGCATGACCGCGACCAGGTCTTGATCGGATCCCGCTTGCCGCTGGCGAGTTGCGACTCGGCCTTCTCGAACACGCGTGGGTCGACGTACGGACCCTTTTTCGAACTGCGTCCCATGTCGGATTACCTCAGTTTCAACTGGCCGTAACGACGGCTCTTGCGGCGACGAACGATCGCGGTGCCCGACGGCTTGCGTGGCTTGCGGGTGCCGCCACCCTTGGCACTTTTGCCGGTGGGGCTGACCGGGTGCCGACCACCCTTGGTCTTGCCTTCACCACCACCGTGGGGATGATCGACCGGATTCATCGCGGTTCCGCGGACGTGGGGCCGGATGCCCAGCCAACGCGACCGACCGGCCTTGCCGAGCCGGACATTCATGTGCTCCGAGTTGCCGATCGCGCCGATCGTGGCCCGGCAGGTGGCCGGCACGCGGCGGATCTCGCCGGAGGGGAGGGTGAGCTGCGCCCAGCCGGCCTCGCGGGCCACGAGCGAGGCCGCGGCCCCAGCCGAGCGGCACATCCGACCGCCCCGGCCCGGCTGCAACTCGATGTTGTGAACCTGCATGCCCAGCGGGATCGCCGACAACGGCAGGCAGTTGCCCACTTCGGGAGGCGCCGCGCCGCCGCTCTCGACTGTCCGGCCCACGACCAGCCCGTCGGGAGCCAAAATAAACCGCTTCTCACCGTCGGCGTAGACGACCAGCGCCACGCGACAGGTGCGATTTGGGTCGTACTGGACGGAGTGGACCTTGCCGGGCACGCCATCCTTGTTCCGCCGGAAGTCAATCAGGCGGTAGTGCTGCATGTGACCGCCGCCACGGTGCCGCGCGGTGATCTTGCCTTGATTGTTGCGGCCGCCCTTCTTGTGCTTGCGAACCCGCAGCCCCTTGGGGGCCTCGGCGTTCGGCGTCAGCTCGGCGAAATCCGAGACGCTCGAGTTGCGGCGGCCGGCGCTGGTCGGCTTGTAGGTGCGGATGCCCATGGTTGGCTCGGTTCGACTAGAAGAGGTTGATCTTGGACTCGGGCGCGAGGGTCACGATCGCCTTCTTCCACGGCTTGCTGACCGACTGGCGGAGCCGGCCCCGGCGAACCTTGCCGCGGCGATTCTGGATGGCGACCTTCTCGACCTTGACGTTGAACAGCTCCTCGACGGCCCGCCGGACGTCGGCCTTGGTGGCCTCGGTGGCAATCTCGAAGGAGTAGGCGTTGTGCCGATTGGCCCGATGCATGCCCTTCTCCGTGACCAGCGGCCGGAGAATCACGTGCGAGGGGGCGAGCCGGGGATTGACCGCGGGCTGCGGGGGGACAGGAACGGCCATAGGTCAGGTCGCCTCCTTCACTGGCTTGGCCTGGCCGGCCTTGGCGGGCCGAGCCGCCGACCGACGGGCGGGCTTCCGGGCCAGCGGGGCGGCGGCCTTGGCCGACTCCCGAAACGCGTCGAGCGCTGCCCTGGTCATCACGATCGAGCGAGGCCGGAGGATCGACCAGGCGTTGAGCTCGCCGACGGGCGACACCGACACCCCGTCGATGTTCCGGGCGCTCTTCCAGAAGTTGGCGTCGTGCTTCTCGGGAGCCACGAGCACGGTAGTTTCACCGACCCCGAGCGCTGCCAGCATCTTCGCCACCGGAGCCGTCTTCGGGCCGGCCACGGACAGGGCGTCCACGAGCTTGACCTCATCGTCGGCCAGCCGCGCCGCCAGCGCCATTCGGGTGGCCGTTTGCAGTGCCTTGCGAGGCATCCGCCAACCGAAGTCCCGGGGCCGCTTGGCGAAGATGTGGCCGCCGCCCCGCCGCGTGCCGCTCCGCCGGGCACCGGCCCGGGCGTTGCCCGTGCCCTTCTGCCGATAGAGCTTCTTGGTGGAGCCGGCGACCTCGCCGCGGGTCTTGGTCTTCTGAGTGCCCTGCCGGGCGTTGGCCTGATACATGACCACGGCGTCGTGCAGGAGCTGCTTGTTGACCGTGGGGGCCAACTCGGCCGGATCGATCTCGTAGCTGCCGACCTGCTTGCCGGCCATGTCATAGACGGCGAGGTTCATTTCGCACCGCCCTTCTTCTTGCCGGTCGGCGCCGCGACGCCGACCCGCTTGATCTTGTTGGTCTTGAGCACGGTCACAAACGCCCCGTTCGGCCCGGGCACCGCCCCCCGCACGAGCAGCAGGTTGGCATCCTTGTCGAGCCGCACGAGCTTCACGTTTCGCATGGTCGACCGCTCGTTGCCGTAGCGGCCGGCCATCCGCTTGCCCTTGAAGACGCGGCCCGGCGAGGTGTTTTGGCCGGTGCCGCCTTGGTGACGGTGAACCTTCTTGACGCCGTGCGTGGCCCGCTGCCCCTTGAAGCCGTGACGCTTCATCACGCCCGCGGTGCCGCGGCCCTTGGTGACACCGACCACGTCCACGAACTCAACGCCCTCGAAGACATCGACGGTGAGCGTCTGCCCGACCTCGACACCCTCGTAGACGCCACGGAGCTCACGCACGAACCGCTGCGGCTCGCAGTCGGCCTTGGGCAGCGTCGCCACCCCGGCCTCGGCCCGCCGCTTCGATCGCCGGCCGTCGAGCTTCGCGACCTGCCCACGGACGGACCGACTGGAAAGCCGCCGGGGCTTGTTGGCGAAGCCGATCTGCACGGCGGCGTAGCCGTCACGCTCCGGCGTCCTCACGAACGTGACCGGACAGGGCCCGGCCTCGATCACGGTGACGGGCACCACGACACCCGAATCGGGGTCGAAGATCTGCGTCATGCCGACCTTGCGGCCAAGCAGGCCGGGCCGCCCCGGCTTGTCGGGACTGCTGGCGGAAGCGGACGCGGCGGCATTCGAGCTGGTAGCCATGATTGATGTCGCGGTTTCATCGCCGACACAGGCCCTCACCCAGGGCACGAAGCCCTGAAGCATGGCCGCACTCACGCTCGAAGCCGTTGGCTCGGGGAGCACCCAGACCCGTCGCCCCTCGGGGAGACTGATGGCCGGGCCTTACCCGCGACGCCTTCCAAGCATGTCGTTCGTCGAAGCTCCCGTATTCCTTGAGGTTCCTCTCGTCTCCGTCTCACCTGCCCGCGGCATCACCGCGAGGAGGCCTTGATCTTGATGTCGACGCCCGCAGGCAGGCTCAGCTTGTTGAGCGCCTCGATCGTCTTGGCGGTCGCCTGAACGATGTCGATCACCCGCTTGTGGGTCCGAATCTCGTATTGCTGCCGGGCTTTTTTGTCAATGTGGGGGCTCGAAAGCACCGTGTACCGCTCGATCCGGGTGGGCAGCGGAATCGGTCCGTGCACCTCGGAGTTGGTCCGCTTGGCGGTGTCAACGATCTCCGCCGCGCTCTGGTCGAGCACGGCATGGTCGTAGGCCTCCATGCGGATGCGGATGATTTCTTGGGTCGGACCAGCCACGTGACAACGCTCCTCTGACAAATCGATCATCGGGCGGATCGAGTGATCCTCCGACGCAGGCATGCGGAACGCACACCTCCCGGCGGTACACCCCACGTTCGAGGGAACGCGGATGCCGCA